>JBJXEY010000509.1:0-27396 GCA_046153355.1 Burkholderiales bacterium | reverse complement strand
GGCGATTTCAACGATCAGCGAATCGATAAATGCGACGAACTTGGGCGCACGAAATTCAACCATTCATCGGTACTGACTCAACCCGCCAGGGCCATTCGCTATTGCGCCGTTTTGACAATGTTTTGCGCCAGGGTAACAGCCTTTTACATTCGCTTGCCCAAGCGTCAGGCATCATTCATTTCATTGCAAGACACGATCTAACCGAACACAAGGACCACCATCATGCAACACGAAATGCGACTGGAAGATATTGCGGTTCACGCAAGCTATATGACACTTTCCCAAAATCATTGCCCTTCGGTCAACGCCTCGCCTAGAAACAATGTCGATACCGAAAAAAGACCCATCAATAAACCCATTGCCGGTCTATTGCTGGGCATTGCCGGCTGCATGTTGGTGTCCGTGGGCGTTAGCGTGATGCTGCTACTGTGGAATCTGAACGGTTAATGCTCCCACGCTCGACCAGGAAGTGACAGCCACCCACCTTGTAAATTAAGGCGATTAATTAGCGTACTTGAAGCGACTTCGATATCACCTTGAAATAGTCGGTGGTAGAAAGTCGGCTCAGTTCCCACTAGGGCCGCAAGCGGGCACAATTCTCCGCAATCGCTTTAACGAGGGTACGCAATGAGGTCTTGCGTATCGGCAAATCTACGGCACATTTCGAGAGATGTCCGGCAACGGCGACCATGCGTTTGATACTGTTTCGCGCCGCCGCCTCGCTAACTTCTCCTTTCTCCGCGACCCCAAGTACATTTGCAAGCGAGGGTGCCAAGGTTTCCCCTGCGTACGCCATCTGATGATCGCCGCGCGGACCTTGGTTGAAGGTCAAATCGTAGGCCGGACTCAATCGCCATTGCCCGTCCTTTTCGAGTCGATACGAAAAATTCTTGCCGTGATCGTCGCGATTATTGAATATCAGATTGAACAGACTCCGATCGAACACCGCGTTCACCTCGCGCATGTCCATGGTGATGAGCTTGGTGAAGCGCAAATACTCGACCGCGTCGATCGACGGAATTCGATAATCGCTGTGTAACAAGCCTGCCAACGTATGCACCGGCACACGTATGTCAGTTATCAGCATCCGGCCCCAGCCATCGGGCAGGGCATCGGCGATGAAACCAGACAGGCCCTCGAAAAATACTTCGCCTCGCTGGTACAACCCTGAGCGTAGCGGCACGCGATAAGGCGACAGCTCAAGTTTGCTCGCCAGGGCTTCAGGCGAATACTCAAATTTCGGCGCCGCGCCATCCATGGCCAGCGTGCCCAAAGGCCAGCGCTCTCCCCAGCCGTTGTAGATGACTTGAATCTTGTTCATGCGCGGGGGATTGATTTAGGAGATCTAGCTCGAGGGGAGCGCGCGCGGCGGCGTTGGCGAGTCGCCATTTCCTTTTCCAAATCGGCGATGGAGTTAGGCTCGGCTGACAGCAGCTTGTCGATATCCTGTGACGCGCCCAGGGCATCGACGCATTTGATGAAGGTCGCCAAAGTAGATTGGCCGCTTGTCTCTAGCGAACGCACCGCGCCAAAAGAGATTCCAGCGCGGCCAGCAAGTTCGGCTTGGGTGAAATTCTGCCGCAGGCGCAACTGACGGATGCGCTCGCCAAGAAGCGCGCAGCTTTCATTCGTGGTTCGAATTATAAATGCAATATTAATGGCAATTTTAACGTATTTGCTATGTTATTTGCTATTTTTACAGCAATTAATCAGACACCTTTCATTAATCTCCAAGGCCAACTAGCCAATTGCTTTCGGCTGAGACAATTTTCAATCTGGGAAAACATTCCAATATGCACCTGATCGAATACATAGAATTCGCCCTAAAACAAATGCACCGCTGTAGGCCAGAAAATTCCGATGGTGCAAAACGCGAGGCCTATCAAGCCCAATCCCGCCGAAATCCACACCAGGGCCACCACGCCGGTAATTACCTGCGCCGAGGCGAGCACAATGGCGATCTGCACTGCCGCCGAGGCTATCTCAAAATTATGATAAGCGGCCAGCGACACGTCGCGCTTTTTCTCTGCGGCGATCGCGCGCGCCATCAACTCCTTGCGCCCCTCGCCGGTCTCGGGTTCCGACTGATAGCGCGCCTCGTTTTTCTTCCATTCGGCGATGCGCTTCTCCATCACCTCTTTGGCCTTGGGGTCGGTCACGCGCGGCAGATCGACTTCCATTTCCTCCGCAGCGGTTTTCAATACTGTGCCGCGTATGGTCTTGGCCTGGAAAAAGTTCCACAGATTGGCTGCTTCGATATTGACATTCAACACCGTGGTCTGCGCGCCCTTGCCCAGCGTCTCGGAGATCGCCAGCACCAGTGCCAGCACCGAAATCAACATGGCTATTCTCTTATTCGACGGATCGACGTGACCGTGTCCCGACATGCTTGTCTCCTTGATAAAAAGTTAAACGTTAAGGTTCGTTATGCCGTAGAGAGTATGGGAACATACGTACCTTAGAGCCGAATGCCAAACAACTTCGCGGCATTTTTGGAAAGGATTCTCTCCTTCGTCTGTTGCGACAGCCGTGGCGCCTTGGAGATGAAGGTCGCGCCATTCCATGTTTGCGCGAAATGGGGAAAATCGGTCCCCATCATGATTTGGCTATCGCCAACCCGCTCAACTAGAAATTCGAGCATTTTGTCGTCGTAAAACACCGTGTCGTAGTAAAAACGCTTGAAGTAATCGGAAGGCTTCTTCTTTGCGATGCCACGCGTTTCCGGGCGCGCGATATAGCCCATATCGGCGCGGCCGTTATAAAACGGCAAATAGCCACCGCCGTGGCAAATCAAAATTTTCAGTTTGGGAAACGCATCCATCACGCCTTCGTAGACGAAGGAGGACATGGCCAGCGCCTCCTCCAGCGGCTGAGCGATGGTGTTCCACATGTAATATTTTCCCAAACGCTGCGGGTGGGTGAAGCCGTCTGGATGGATGAAACAGGGCACATCCAGCGCTTCGAGCTCCTTCCAGAACTTCCACAACTTTTTATCGCCAAGTTCCATCCCCTCGACCACCGATCCGATGATCACCCCACGCAAATCAAGCTGCCGCACGCAGCGGCGCAACTCTTTGACCGCAAGCGCAGTATCCTGCAGGGGAACCGTGCCCACGCCGACGAAGCGATCCGGATATTTCGCAACCGTCTCGGCGATCAAATCATTGTTGTGCGCCGCCATTTCGAGCCCCGTCTTGCCACTGGCCCAATAACAACCCGCAGCGGGGCTCGATGAGATCACTTGCATGTCGATCCCCATGGCGTCCAGCTCACGCAGCCGGAGGGGCATGTCGCGCTGACGTTCACGAACATAATCCATATGGCGTTTCTGCGCGACGATCATGGCTTTGCTGACACCTGAGGTGGTGACAAACCCACCGCCAGTACGGCCCGATTGTTCGCGGATGAATTTGCCCACCATCGGGTCGCTGATATGGGCGTGAACGTCAATGGCAAAGGGCCGTTTGGGCCGCCCGATTGCTGGGGCTTTGGATTTGTTCACGGATGCGGATTTCGTTGTTGCGGCCATCGGGCCTCCCAATAACAAGTAAATTTCCCCTCTCAATTCGCCAAATTTAGGCGATTATTTTGAAAGGAAGTTATAGAGCGGCCGTGGGGTATTTTTTCGGCACGGACACCATTGCTTCGGAGCCCCATGGCGTTATCACTTCGGCAGGGGCGAGCGAAATTAACACATAGGCGTATTGCGCGCCGATCAAAATCCCTACGAAGAAGCACGTACCCCGGTACGCTATTGGTAAGCCGTAATCGGTCTCAAGGTTCACGCCGGCTACGCCGCAGGATGTCGCAGGCATCGGGAATACCGGCTTGGCAACCGATTTCGATGTGACGGCGCACGGCTTCTTCGCGCCTGCCTGCGTCGAGCAGCAGCACGCCATAGTTGTAATGCGCCGATGGATGTTTGGGGGCAATCTTCAGGGCGCGCTCGAAACTGTTACGCGCCTCATCAAGACGCCCCAGTACCTTATAGACGGCCCCCGCGTTAATCCAATACTCCGGGTCGCGAGGGTTGAGTTCCACCGCTCGCTCGCAGTCGGGCAGCGCATGCGCCGGCCCGACTAAGCGTGTGAGTATCACGCAACGCTTGCCATATGCCCCGGCATACTTAGGGTCTAGCTCGAGTGCCCGATCCGCGTCGGCACGCGCTTGCACGAGTCGGCCACTGCGTAGGTGCACCGTCGCGCGCCCCAACCAGGCGTCGGGCCAGCCAGGATTCATCTTCAACGTGGTTTCCAAATCTTTTTGCGCATCATCGAGACGCGCCGCATCGATATACAAATAACCGCGTGAGACGTAGGCACGTTCGGCCAGCGGCAGGGATGGATCGGCATTTTTGCGGATGGCATCGTCCCAAGTTAGTAACTGAGTGGAAAAACTTTGCAATCGATCCTGCGCCGAAAAAATTAACGCGATGCCCATCACGACAAAAATACCCGCTCGCCAGAAGGGCAAAAGTCTGTAAAAGAGGGCTGGCAGCACAATTGGTAGACACACCATCCACAAATAGCTTCGGTACAAGACATAGGGTTCTTGTGCCCTTACCGTGCCCATCTCGGTCAGCGATAACAGCCACGGGCAAAGCATCCCGAACCCCAATAGACCAAAGCGGCCACCGCGCGTTAACAACCAGGCCGCAGCCACGGCATATGCGACCCACGCGGCAAGCCCCGCGCCATAAGGCCAAACGACAAACTCTCGCGGAAAGGGCGTACGTATATCTATGGACATCCACTCGGGCCACGGCAGGATCCAAGTCAAGAGATAGCGAAAAAACAGCGTTGCCTGATTAAGGACACTCAAGGGATAGGCTAACTCGCGTTGGATACCGGTCGAGCTTCCCAACTGACCAAGGACATTCTCCGCGAATGGTTCGTAGGCGCTGCCAATGACTTGTTTGGTGCGTAACACCGTGACCAGAATAACAATGCCGGTAATCGCAAGCGGCAGCGCCAACCGTTTTGCAAGCGCCAACGAAGCCCCGCGCATCAGAATCGCCAATGCCAGAGCCACGGCCGGCACCATCACTGCGTGCTCCTTGGAGCCCACCGCCAGTGCATAAGCCACGCCTGCCATCCAATACCAATGCGTCGAATTATTTTTCAATCCCTCGAACACGCACCATAGGGATGCGACCGAAAACAAGGTAGCCATCACTATGGAGCGTTGCACCAGGTATTCGACCGCGTATATCGCCACGGGGTGCAGGGCAAAAAGCGTGGCGCCGAAAAACGCCAACCATCGCGCCTCTAGGGGCGTGAGCAACGCCGCGAATAAGCGCTGCGAAAAGCCAAATAGCAAAGCGGCAGTTACACCATGCAACAGAACGTTTACCAGTCTTTGCCAGAAAATTTCGGGCCCGAGCGCCGCCTGAACCCAGGCAAACGAAACCATCGAGAGCCAACGGTGCGCCAAACGCAAGCCCGACGACGCATCGGTTTCAAGAACGTACTGGGCAATAAGTTTGTCATCGAAGGTCAGGGGATAGCGCAGTCCCGGCCAGTACAAGACCAAAGCCGCGGCAATGATCGCCAAGGCACCCAGCGAATACTGCAGCGGCACCCTCTGAAAAAGACTCGGCGAAACCGATGGCGCCGCGGCAACTTGCGGCGAAGTCTCCTCGCGCATGGCGAGTCTTTTATCGCGCGTTTTTACGCGGGGCTTACTCACCGGGAATGTTCGTGGGAAAGAAAAACCTGCCGCACCAAAGCCGCCACAGCGTTACTGAACGGCGCCCAACATCCGCTCCACATAACGCGCAATCATGTCCACTTCGAGATTGACTTTGGAACCGGGCTTGAGATGTTTCAGAGTTGTTACCGCTACGGTATGCGGAATCAGGTTGATTTCGAACTCCGATTCCGCGACATCGTTGACGGTAAGGCTTACGCCATGAATCGCGATGGACCCTTTTCTCGCGATATAGCGCGCGAGCGCCTGCGGCGCGCGTACCCGTAGCAACATGCTTTCGTCCACCGGTTCGAATTTCACCACCTCGCCGACACCATCGACGTGCCCCGACACGATGTGCCCGCCGAGCCGATCAGAGAGACGCAGCGACTTCTCCAGGTTCACCTCGCCTGGCGCATCCAGGCCAATGGAGCAGGCCAGCGTCTCGGCCGACACATCGGCTTCGAATGAGGTCGGCGCTTTGACCACCACGGTCAGGCACACACCATTGACCGCGATGGAGTCGCCAATCGCTACATCATCCATCCCCAGGCGCGACGCCGAGATACCCAAACGCAAACCACCTTCGCGTTTATCGATTTTATTGATGCGGCCTACCGCCGCGACGATTCCGGAAAACATCCTGTTACTCCTTGATTCTTGCGCGCAAGCGCACGTCCTCGCCCATGGGGAGCATTTCGAAAATGTCGAGGCGCTTCGCCTGCGACAACTGCGCGAGCTCAGGAAAATGAAACATCCCCTGCCCCGCGTCGCCGATCAAGAGCGGCGCAAGGTACAGCAATAACTCGTCGACACAGCCCTCCTGCAGCAGCGAGCCGTTCAGTTTCGAACCGGCTTCTACATGCAATTCGTTGATCCCGCGCCGCGCCAGCTCTTCTAACATGTGCGGCAACTCAACCTTGCCATTGGCATTGGGCAGCACCACGATCTCGGCGCCGCGCGCCCGCAACGCGGCGGCACGCTCGGGATGCGCGACCCCAGCGAATATCAGGGTCTTACCCGATTGAAAAATCTTCGCTTCCGGCGATGCCTCCAAGCGACTGTCGATGAGCACCTTCAGCGGTTGGCGCGGCGTCGACACCGCGCGCACATTCATCTGCGGATCGTCCTCGCGCAGTGTGCCAATGCCGGTCAACAGCGCGCAGGCGCGCGCTCGCCAGTGATGTCCATCATCGCGCGCCGCTTGCGAGGTGATCCACTGGCTTTGCCCGTTGGCCAGGGCGGTGCGACCATCCAGGCTTGCGGCAATTTTCATGCGCACCCAGGGGCGGTTGCGTGTCATGCGGGAGATGAAACCGATGTTTAGTTCGCGCGCCTCGTCTTCCAGCAGACCGTGCTCAACCTGTATGCCCGCACTGGCTAGCCGAGCGAATCCTTGGCCGGAGACCAAAGGGTTCGGATCCTGCATCGCCGCCACAACATGGGTCACACCGGCGGCGACCAGCGCCTCGGTACAAGGCGGTGTGCGTCCGTGGTGATTGCAGGGCTCCAGCGTGACGAAAGCCGTGGCCCCGCGCGCCTTCGCGCCGGCCTGCCGTAACGCATTGACTTCGGCGTGCGGCAGACCCGCCGCTTCGTGCCAGCCTTCGCCAACCGCTTCGCCGCCACGCACGATCACACAACCAACCCTGGGATTAGGCGAGGTTGTGTACAGCGCACGCGCCGCCAGAGCGAGGGCACGCGCCATATATTCGCGATCAGATGCGGAGGAATCCATGATGGCGAAGAGTAGCAGCACAACAAGCCCCGCCGCCACCGGCATCATGACCCCCAGAATGCAATAATCAGTACCGATTTCCCGAAAAGAAGCATTACGGAACGCCTACCGGACCATCGCGAATGAATGAATCACTCTCGGGCAAAGTTGAACCCATAACAAGGACTCGACCTGCCCCGCGTTTTATCAACGAGAACGGCACCGCTACTCTGCATTTGACACTCGCGGTCTGCGACTACGAACACACCCGAGAAATCGCGCAAGGCATCGTGCGCGCCGATGGCATCACGCTCACCCCCTTGGTGTTTCCTTCGATCGAGGAGATCACCTTTCGTTTCACCCGCAACCTTGAATGGGATGTCTCCGAACTGTCGTTCGGAAAATATATCGCGCTGGCAGGCCTTGGCAATGCGCCAATGGTGGCGATACCGGTGTTTCCCTCGCGCATGCATCGGCACTCCGCGATTTACATCCGCGCCGATCGCGGTATTCATAGCCCAAAGGATCTCGAAGGCCGCACCATCGGAGTCCCTGAGTGGGCGCAGACCGCCGGCATTTACGTGCGCGGCTTTCTCGCCGACGAATATGGCGTCGATTTGAAGACAATTCGCTGGGTGCAAGCGGGTGTGGATGAGGCCGGGCGCGCGGAGAAGGTGGCACTGCGACTACCCGACGGCTTTCAATACCAAGCGCGGCCCGATAGCACACTGTCCGCGATGCTCGAATCAGGCGAAGTCGATGCGGTGATATCGGCCAAGGTGCCGCTGGGCGTGGCGCGCTCAGGGGGCAAAGTCACGAGATTATTCTCCAACTATCGCGCCGAAGAAGCGCGCCTGTTCGCCAAAACCGGCATCTTCCCGATCATGCATTTGATCACTTTGCGCCGCGATATCTACGAACAACACCCGTGGATCGCGATGAATTTATATAAAGCGTTTGACGAAGCCAAGTGGCGTTGCTTGAATTTGATACGCGATTACACCTGTTCACGTCTGCCCCTACCCTGGGGCGCGGCCATGGTCGATGAGGTTATTTCGGGTTACGGCGAGGATCCTTATCCCTATGGCATCGAGGCGAGCAAGGCAACGTTGGAAGCGTATTGCCGCTATGCGCACGAGCAAGGCATTACGCCGCGTCTTATGACATTTTCGGATTTATTTCCGCCTGAAATGCACGCCAGTACTAGGGTGTGACCAATTATTTTGTCAAAATAACAGGAAGCGCGCGCCATGCCTTTTTGGTTCTCCGAAGCCGATGTCACTGCATCGCTGACCTTGAAATCGGCTATCGGCGCCTTGCAGCACGTGCTCGCCGCCGAAGCCCAAGGCCAGGCGACAAACATGACCAAGACGCACTTGATGGTGGGCAAGAACGACGTACTGCAAGCTTTTGGCGGGTCGGTCGCCGCAGAAGGACTTTGCGGGACCAAAACCTGGGTCAACATCGCCGGGAAATCGCAAACCGTTTTGATTTTGTTTTCCTTGACCGATGGGTCGCTGCGCGCGGTGTTCGAAGCCACGGCGCTGGGGCAGATGCGCACCGCGGCCATGTCTGGCGTTGGCACCGATTGGATGGCGCGCGCCGATGCCGACGAGTTGGCGATCATCGGCACCGGCAAACAGGCGCTGCCGCAAATTGCCGCGGTGGTGGCAGTGAGGTCAATCAAGCGAGTTCGGATTTTCAGCCGTACGACCGAGAGTCGCGAGAAACTCGCGAAAGAAGTGCGCCGCGTGTTCCCCGCCATCGAGGTAACGCCTGCACCAACCATGACCGAAGCACTCGACGGCGCGCCCATCGTCACGCTTTGCACCAATGCCCAAGAGCCCTTCTACACCACGGCCTTGGCCAAGCCGGGCACGCACATCAACGCCGTAGGCGCCATCGTGCCGGCGCGTTCCGAATTTACCGAGGATGTCTTTGCGCGTTGCACCTCAATTGCCGTGGATACCGTGGAGGGAGTCAAAGAACTCTCGCGCGAATTCATCGATTATTTTGGTGCCGGGCGTGAACCTTGGACCCGCGTGCTGCCGATCTCCCAAGTTATCGCGCGAGGCCAGAGACGCCCAGCCAATGCGGATCTCACCTTATTCAAAGCCATGGGCATGGGCATCGCCGATATCGCGGTGGCCATTGAAGTATTGAAAGCGGCTGAGACCCGCGGCATCGGGCAGCGTTTGCCCGAACGCGTCCGCCAGGAATTGCCGCTCGCGTCCTAGCCTCACGGCAAGTAGACTGATTGCAATATCTCAAGGAGAACTCTCATGAGCACCTCACCCTTTATCGACCGCAGTGGCTGGACGCCGCCCTCTTCCCTAGATCTTTGGGAACCCATCCTCATCAGCAAAGAACAAATCGACGCCGAGATTGAACGCCTGGCCTCGCAGCCACGCCCCGCCAACGGCCGCCGCCAATCGCTGATCGTGCATCCGCGATGGAAGGAACTCGGTGTCGGGCCGGGCCTGAACCCTGGTGTCACGGTTACTCTCGAAGTGTTGAAGCCCGGCGAAGAAACCACGCCCATCCGCCACAACTCCACGCAGATTAATTTCTGTATTAAAGGCGCAGGCGCCTGCATCATCAACGGCAAGCGTATTCAATACAGCCAGTACGACACCTGGAACTTTCCGTCGATGGCCGCCTACCGGCACATCAACGATTCGAAAGACATACATGCGCGCCTGTGTTATTCCAATGCGGCGATGTTGGAGAAACTCAACATTCATATCGTTGAAGACGATCCCAAGGAATCGCATCTTCACGTCGTAGCCGAAGAGAAAGTGGAAGCTACAGGCGCGCACATTGCAAGCGCAGCCACGCCACCCACCGAAAAGATCGTGAAGCTTGGCGAAGACGGCGCCTACCTGATGCCCTACGAAGTGTTGATCAACCCCGCGCCGGTGGAATCGAAAATTCTTCATTGGCCGTGGCTTGGTCTCAAAGCGGAACTCGACAAACTGGGCGGCTTGGACAAGAACTACAAAGGCCGGCGCCTGTACATGATGTGGAACCCGGCCACCGGGCGGCACAACGGCGTGACACCCAATTTCTTCGCCACCATCACCATCCGCCCGCCCGGCATCATCGACCGGCCGCATCGCCATACCTCCGCAGCGATCAACTATTACTTCCACGGCACCGGCTATTCGGTGGTGGAAAAGAAGCGCTACGACTGGAAAGCCGGCGACCTGATGCTCTCCGCGCCCGGCTGGGGCATCCACAATCACGCCTCCAACGATCAACCGGTGTATGAGCTTACCGTGCAGGATCAACCGCTGATGATCTACATGGAGTCGTTGCTCAGGCAGGAGGATTTGAAAAAACCGTGGCGGGTGCTGGGAACCGAGTCGGGGTTTGAGACCAACCGGGACGCTGCGCAAATCAAGACGGCTTGATGAACAAACGTGAAACGCTGATTGCGCTCACTGCGCTGGCTGCGACGCCGTGCGACCCGAGCACAACAAGTGGGGGCACCATTTCAGCCAAGGCACGATGCAGTACGAATAGTCCCGGGTGTTACAATTTCTCCTATGGAAAATGCGATTTCCGCCGAGATTCGACCG
This sequence comes from Burkholderiales bacterium, assembly GCA_046153355.1. Taxonomy (GTDB): domain Bacteria; phylum Pseudomonadota; class Gammaproteobacteria; order Burkholderiales; family SG8-39; genus 2-02-FULL-62-17. The sequence continues at coordinate 16,410 of JBJXEY010000509.1, read as the reverse complement.
CTGTACTGGGACGTGGATGTCGATGGCATCGACCTAACTCTCCACGATGAATTCGTGATCAGCAGGTTATTGGAATGGACCACGCCGGCGGCATTGGAGTGGCTTGGAGCGCACTACGACAAAGCGCGGATTCTCGAAGTCAACCGGTCGAGCCGCAAGATCTCGGAGCGTTCACGCAATTTCTGGAATATCTGGTATGGCGCTGCATCTTGAGTGCGTGCCCGAGCCCGAGCATAGATTCGCGGCAAAAGTTTTGCCGGCGATAGGCGAACCTGGTTTTGTACTCGATCGCGGAAATGCCTGCGCTTCCGCGGATATGCTGGACATCGCGGCGATGCAGATCGATTTGTTGCGAAGCATGTATTGGCGACCCGGTTGCATCAATGTATGATGCCGTGTCATACAAATAGCCACGGCGGCTTCCATGAAAATGCTTTCGGTACGCTTGGACGACAAGGAATTTACGGTGCTCTCCCAATTGAGCGAACAACTGGGCGAATCGCGCTCCAAGATTGTGAAACGCGGCATCGCGGCGCTGGCGCGCGAAAAGCTGCGCGGTGAATCCCCACACCAATTGGCGCTGAAACTGGGGCTGATCGGCGCTTTTGAGGGCCCCGCCGATTTATCCGAGACGGTCGGCGTTCGCGTCAAGCAGAAGCTTCGTGCCGAATCCTCTCGTCGTCGATAGCGGTCCCTTTGTCGCCTGGCTCAATGCGCGCGACAAACATCACAGCCGCGCAATCGATTTTTTCAAATCGCGGCGGGAGCGACTGGTCACCACGTGGCCAGTCCTCACCGAAGTCTGTCACCTTGCTCCGCGGCCAGCCCGCACGGCATTGTTGCGCTGGGTGGCCGCCGGTGGAGCCACTGTGTTTCACGTACCCGACGAGCAGTCCGCGCAAATCGCCGATTTGATGGATCAATACGACGACCTACCCATGGACCTGGCCGATGCTTCGCTCGTCTGGCTGTCACACAATCTGGGTACTCTAATGGTCGCAACCATGGATCGCACGGATTTCTCGGTATACCGCGGCACGAATGGGCGACACTTTCGGAATGTATTCTTCTCATGACAAGGTGCAAGACTCTGCCACCACGGAAAAGCCAGGTGATCTCATGATTACCCGCCGCCAACTTATGCTCGCCGCGGGCGCTGGTGCCTTAGCAATGCCCTTCGGTGTTTTCGCACAGCCCGCGGGCAAGGTCTGGCGCATCGGCATCCTATCCCCCCAGTCGGGCCTCAGTGCTAATTTCGAGGCGTTTCTCGATCAGTTCCGCACTCTGGGATACGTTGAAGGGCGCAATCTGCAGATCGAGTACCGCTGGTCGGCGGGACGCGACGAGCGGCTCCCGGAAATGGCCGCGGATCTGGTGCGCCTGCGTGTGGATGCCATCGTCACTCACGCCGGACTACCTGTTGCCGCGGCCAAGGCGGCGACCAGCACCATTCCGATCGTCACCGCGGCGACCGCCGACCCAGTCGGTCAAGGCTTGGTCGCGAGCCTCGCCCGGCCCGGCGGCAACGTCACCGGCTTGAGCATGCTGTCATCCGAAATCGTCAGCAAGCGCCTGCAATTGCTGCGCGAAATCATTCCGAATCTGACTCGTGTCGCGGTGCTCGCCCAAAAGGGCACTCCGGCGACGCCGCTGCTCATCGAACAACTGCAGCTACTGACGCGCCGCATTGGCGTCACGCTTTCAGTCCATGAGTTGAATCAAGCATCGGAATTTACCGGCGCATTCGCCGCGATACAACGCGAACGTGCCCAGGCGCTGATCGTTCAGCAAAATCCATTCTTCAGGGAAAACAGCAAGCAAATTCTGGAACCGGCCCTGCGGCACCGCTTACCGTCGATATTCGAACTGCGCGGTTTCGTGGATGAGGGTGGCCTCATTTCCTATGGCCCGAACGTGATCGACATGTTCCGCCGCGCCGCGTATTACGTCGATCGCATCCTGAAAGGCACCAAGCCCGCCGATTTGCCGGTGGAGCAACCCACCAAGTTCGAGATGGTGGTCAATCTCAAAACCGCCAAGGCATTGGGGATTACCATTCCGCAAACGGTGCTGCTGCAGGCCGATGAAGTGATCAAGTGAAAACTCATCGCGACGGCTGACGAAGCAACTCCACGATACACAAATAATGGATAATCTCCCGGCCCCGGTGAACATGAGAAATATCCCATGACTCAACTAGCCATAGATCTACCCGAGAGTGTCTTCTCCTCTCTGCGCCTCGCCCCCGCCGAATTCGCAAGTGAAATGCGCACGGCCGCGGCGGTGCAATGGTACGCCGAGCGCCAGCTATCCCAGGGTAAAGCCGCGGAAATAGCCGGCTTGAGCCGCGTTGAATTTATCGACGAGCTCCGTCGCCGCAAAGTTCCCGCCATCCAGATTGACCCCGCGGAACTCGACGCGGAAATCGGAGATGCCTGACAGGACCTGGGTAGTCAACGCGTCAACCCTGATCCTGCTTGGTAAAGTGGAAAGACTGGACCTCTTAGAAGCACTCGCACCGCGGCTCGTTGTCCCTCAAGCGGTGATTGATGAAATCGCCGCTGGCGCAAACGACGCGAATGCGAAAGCAGTGATCGAATGGGCTAGATCCAAAGCCAAGCCGGGCATCAAGGTACCCGGTTCGATACTTGGCTGGGACCTCGGCGCCGGCGAGTCACAGGTGCTTGCCAATGGATTTCCTCAAAGGAACGAATTGAAAAAGCGCGCTACCTTGCTTGCCCTCCTCGCACTGGGCGCTTCGCCGCTCCTTGCCCGCGCGCAAGCGACTGGCAAGGTCTGGCGCATCGGCTACCTCGCAGCCGTCGCTGGACCCGACTCGCAGGTCGATGCCTTGCGCGAGGCCCTGGCAAAGCTGGGATATGTCGAAGGGCGCAATGTTGCGTATGAATATCGCTGGGGCGCGGGGCGCGAGGGGCGCATGCTGGAGTTAGGCGAGGAGTTGGCGAAGCTCAAAGTAGATGTGACGTCACCCGAACCGGCGCTGCCGCTCTTGCCGCCAAGCGTGCAACCAGCACCATCCCCATTGTCATGGCAACCGTCGCCGACCCCATCGGCACAGGCATTATCGCCAGCCTCGCGCGCCCCGGCGGCAATGTCACAGGGGTGTCGCTGAATATTACCGAGACTGACGGCAAGCGCCTGCAGCTGCTGCGTGAAATGGTTCCCAAGGCCGCACGAGTGGCTACGCTTACCTGAGGAAAGGCCGACACCAAACCGCTGTTTCTCGAACAGGCAAACAAAGCGGCGAAGCAAATGGGTATTACGCTAGCCCATCAAGAGGTTATCGCGCCCGAAGATTTCGAGCCGGCGTTCGCCGCGATGCAACGTTCTCGCTCGCAGGCGCTGATTGTGCAAACCACCCCGTTCTTAACCAACCACATCCAACGCATTGTCGGTCTCGCAGCAAAACATCGCCTGCCGGCAATGTATCAATCTGGCGTTTGGATGGAGGGCGAAGGGCTCATGTATTACGGCGTCAGTAACAATGACATGCACCGGCATGCGGCAACTTATGTTGACCGCATTCTCAAAGGCGCCAAACCCGCCGATCTGCCGGTGGAGGAGCCGACAAAATACGAACTAGTCATTAATCTCAAAGTGGCGAAGGCGTTGGGCTTGAGCGTTCCGCAAACCATTTTGTTGCAGGCAACCAAGGTCATCCAATGAACACGCGCCGAAAGCCGCCGCAGGCGCATGAGGTGATCAAGTAGCGTTCCTCCACCCATGATTGGCGCAGCAAAAACTTACTATCAGATTTCTTTCATAGACAAAAGATAGGGACATGCCGTTAGAAGCCGCGGTTTTCAGCGGTGCGCCTCTACTTTTGCCCGGACTCTGAATCGTCCGCGGAAGCCCCGGAGGACCCGGCAATTGGCTGCATAAGAAATTTGGTCACGATCCGGTACCGCTCTTCGCGCACCAGACCCAGCACCAATGCCATGTCGATGCTCATGTAGTCGTGAACAATGCGATTGCGCAGGCCTATGATGGAGTTCCATTCCTCGATCGAGCCACCGGCGAGTTTTCCGAGTTGCTTTAGCGACGCAAACGCATCGTAAGCCGACACCGGCACCGGCGCGTTGCAAGATTTGACCGTGTGCTTGGCCTTGCCGATGGCGTTTTCAACGAGCACTTGCAGCGCGTGGAGCACGCCACTTTCTTCAAGCCGGTTGAGCGCTTGGCCGGCAAGTATTCGCTTGCGAGCTTCATCGAGCAGACTGGATTGCTCATGGGCAACACGCGCAGTTTCGGCCAGATAAAGGTCAAGCCGCATGGGCACGATCCCAGTAGTGGTCTTCAAGCTCGCGCCATGTCGCGGTTTGAAAATGGGCCCAGGCGAGGTCATCCTTCAAGTACACAACTATCCCTTCCTCGACCACGACAGCCTTCATCGCGAGGCGAGCGGAGCTCAAATCTATCAGGTCAATTTTTTCGTCGTCAACATTCAGACACTGCGCCAAACGACTTCGCAGCACTTCGTGTCGACCAAAGCGCGAAAGAGAGGAGCTAGCCCGCGTTGGGGAAGGAATGTCGGCCGATCTGTCTGCCAGATTCCATAAGACCACGATATCCCAATCGCTGCCTTCCCGCGCCGACTGGTTAGCGCGACTGCCAATCAACACTGCAAAGGCGAGCTCGGATGTTTCGGCAAACACTTGCCTCAGTCGATCCATCGCGGTTTGTGGCTCATTGATATGCATGGAAGCGAGTTTATTCGCTTACGCGCATCGGAGCAATTTCGCGGCATGGCCGCCGTACTTCGGCAAAGTCATCTAGATCGAATTCGTAAGCGTCCGAGCCAAGGTTTGGGTCATTCGATTTCGCCGCCTTCGTATCCCATGCCCAATTCTAAAAAGCGGTTACGCTCTGGCATCGCTGCCATCTTTAGAAATGGCGTCGAGCAAATCAAAAAGCCAATTGACCAAATGACTTTTATGAAAAAGCGTGATGCCCTGATTACGATTGCAGCGCTCGTGACAATGCCCGTCCTCGCCCGCGCGCAAGCGACTAGCAAGCTCTGGCGAATCGGTTTTCTCGCGCAAGGGTCTGAAGGCGGCGGTGCAAATGCAGGCGGCGGCACGAATATTGGGCATCACGCTGACGGTTCACAATACGCTTGAACCCCAGGCCCTCCCCGGCGTATAAATGATTCAGCGTTGCCGAGTGAACATTCACCATGAATAAACGTGACGCACTGATCGCACTTGCGACCCTGGCCAGTAGCGCCTTGGCGCCGCGCGCTTTTGCGCAATCCAAACGCGAGCCAGTGCGGGTGGGCTTGCTGCATTCTAGTGGGCGTCAATCCAATTCCGCCGTATACGAGGGGTTCAAGACGGGCATGCTGGCGCTGGGATGACGCGAAGGCGAGAACTATGTGTTGATCGAACGCTGGGCATCAAGATTCCGCAGTCTATTTTGTTGCGTGCGCAGCGGGTGATTGAATGAGAATCTATTTGACAAATTATCAAACTTTTAAAGTTCTGTATCTATAATTGACGAGACATAAATATAATTTGTCATTGCGTGATTGGACTAAAATATAACCAGCGCCGAACGCTCTCGCGCAGGAGCGCGCGGTGTTAAGTATTAGGTGCAGCTTTGTTTGAGGAGTCGCGGGAATGTTATCCGCCGAAAAAAATAAAATTCTGACGCAAGTTGGCCCAGGCACGCCCATGGGCGAATTGCTGCGCCGCTATTGGCACCCCATCGGCGGCGCCAGCGAATTCGACAAGCAGTCAACCAAACCGTTTCGCCTCCTCGGCGAGGATCTGGTTATTTACAAAGATCTGTCGGGCAACTTCGGCATGGTGGATCGCCAATGCGCACATCGCCGCGCCGATATGTCTTATGGCTTTGTCGAACAGACCGGCATTCGTTGCAATTATCACGGCTGGTTGTACGACCAGATGGGTCGCTGCATCGAGCAGCCCTTCGAAGACACGGTCAATCCGGGCAATGCACAGAAGGAACGCATCAAGATCAAGGCGTATCCGGTGCGCGAACTCGCCGGTTTGTTGTGGGCGTATATGGGCCCTGCACCCGCGCCGGAATTGCCGGTGTACGACGCCTTCACCTGGGAGAACGGCTTTCGCGAAATCGTGTTGGCCGATATTCCCTGCAACTGGATGCAGTGCCAGGAGAACTCCTGCGACCCGATTCATTTTGAATGGATGCATGACAACTGGTCGACGCGCTTGAAAGGCAAGACCGCGCCCTATGCGCCGCGGCATTTGAAGGTGAAGTTCGAGGAATTCGATTACGGGTTTTTGTACAAACGCGTTCGCGAAGGCGCGAAAGATGACAACCCCTACTGGACGGTGGGCCGCGTGGCGCTATGGCCGAATGGCTTCTATCTCGGGCCGCATTTCGAGTGGCGCGTGCCGGTGGACGATGAAAATTCTTTGAGCGTCGCCTGGTTTTACATGCGCGTCCCCAAGGGTCGCGAACCCTATGTGCAAACAAGCGTCCCGACGTGGGTGAGCCCGATCAAGGATGAGAACGGACGTTGGATATCAAGCCATGTGATGAATCAGGACATCGTCGCCTGGGTTGGCCAGGGGCGCATTGCCGATCGCACCAAAGAAACCCTTGGGGTGAGCGATCAGGGGATTGCGATGATGAGAAAGCGCTACTTCGACGATATCGAAGCGATGCAGCGCGGCGAAGATCCCAAAGGCGTGGTTCGCGACCCTAAGATCGCCAAGTATTTAGAGCTGCCGTTTGAGCCCAAACGCCCGCTACGCGAAGGCATCAAGATCGAAGACTATAAAAACTATCCAACTATTCATGCGCGCCTAGCGGGGTTTCGGCACATGGTGGGGCAGCCGCCCGAAGTACGTCAGGCTTTTGTTGATGCGATGGGTATTACTTGAAAAATTAGATTAGGAAGGTGAGGTTGTGTATCGGCTCATTGTTGTTAATGAGCATGATTTTTTTATACGACATCTTCAGCCCTTCGGGCACGGCGCGCAGATGATGCACCTGCGCCGCGAAGTAAGCAGTCTGCAGACCGCGGCGAATTTCGCCCAACACAAAGTTCGAGCGCACCACAAAATCACCTTTTTCGTTTGGTGCTTCCATCTCTATATTGGAGATCAAGCGCCGCATGCGTGAGGGTGGTTCCTGAGCCCACGCCGCGCCACTTTTCAAGCGATCAACGCGATCCTGTAGGCGCTCGCGCCGGTCGTAGATGATCGAAAGATGATGACGCGGATCGTGATCGTCGCCATTGGCCGGCACCCAATAGATGGCGTCATCGGTCCAAAGTGAAAGCCACTCGTCGTAACAGTTTTCATCGGCAAAACGCGCTTCGCGATAGAGAAACGCTTCGATAGCTTGCCGGTCAATGCTTACATTTGCGTCCATTACCTAGCCACCCGTTGTTTTGCGGCGCGCTGCGGTGACGTGCGTTGCATCGTTGCCTTCTCGTCAGCAGCCCGCGAAGGCTGGGATAAATACTCCGCCCACCAACGCAATTGCGCGCGTTGGTTCAGCTCATCTGAATAGTGCCCGGTCAACGTGCCGTCGCGGCGATACGGTTCAGGCGTTTTCGCGTCGTCGTCGATGAATTCGCGATCCATGCCGCGCGCCATGTATTTCCACGGCTCCAAGGTTTGCCGCATGCCCAATTGATTGCGTTCGAACATCTCCACGTCATCTGGATTAATGCTGCCAGCCGGCCCCATGCGGTCCTCCACATCGCGCAGGCGCGCTTCGTTCAATTCGTGCGGCACGCCTTTCAAAAACGGGCAATAGAAATACAGCTCGAATTTATCCACCGCGATGGGCTTCAGCACGCGCAGGTCGGAGGTGTTCACTAAATGCAAATTAGGCATGAAGATGGTGTGCGGATTGCCGCCGGTGCGGATCAGGTACTCGGCGCGCTCCACGCCGTAGGCCTTGATCATGTCTTCACGGTACTTCTTCGCCCAGGTTGTGTCGGGCAACTTGATACCGCGTGGCCCAGAGCGGGTATCCAAGCAATAGTGCCCGTTACCCAGATCGCGCGACAAGATGCCATCCTCGATCAGGCCGCCGCCGGAGATCGGATTGCGCTCGCCGCGCCGCTTGGCGCGCATGCCGAGGAACGCCGCCTGATGGGTGATCGGCGGGTGATAACCATCGCCACCCTGGAACTTCCAATTGGCGTAGATCACGCCCTTCAAACAACCCTGTTGCACGATGATCTCGCCTTCGGGCGAGGCATCGCAGAATAGATCGATCGATTTCAATCCGATGGGGCCAAGGTGTTCTTTCAGGCTCATGCCCTTGGGCGTCAATTTGCCCCAGACAAAACCGCGATACACCTCCATGCGCGGCTCGATCAAGGGAAAGTTACCCTTATCGAAATCCGCGCCATAGGCGCCTTCGGCATAAGGCACCACCTCCAACTTGCCATCGTTACCGTAAGTCCAACCGTGGTAATGACAATGGAAGGACTGGGTATTGCCTTGTTCCAACTCGCATACGGTGCTGGCGCGATGCCGGCAACGGTTCATGAAAAGATGCAGCTTAGCCCTACTATCCCTATTCATGATCACCGATTGGCGACCGATCCAACGCAACACGTAATCGCCATTTTTGGGAATTTCGCTCTCGTGGCCGACATATACCCAACCCTGATGGAAGATGCGCTCCATCTCCAAATCGAACACTTCCGGACTGGCGTAGACGTCGGAATGGACCAGGCCCTCGTCCAGCCGCAGCAACGAGCGCACATCCAGGTCGCGATTCAAGCTAGTCATTGTTATCTCCATGATTGGCGGCGGCAAGGTCATGCCCCGCCGCAGTTCGCGCGCGCTTTGTATTGCTCAGTACCAGGATACGCGCGCGTTTTTCTTCTGGTCCTTGATCAAGGGAAACACCGTATCGGCGAATCGATATGCTTCTTCGATGTGCGGATAGTTGCCCAGAATAAACACTTCGGCACCTGCCGCCTCGTATTCACGCATCAGTGCAACGATGCCCTTGGGGTCACCTACCAGCGTGGTACCGGTGCCCTGGCGTATCAAACCAATGCCGCCCCACAAGCCGGGATAGATCTCGAATGCACGCGCGTCCTTGGGCAGATCAACGCCTGGCTTGATCAGGCTTGCCAGCAAGGTATCCCCCTCGACATCGGTTTTCCCCAATTTAGCGACGCGGCGTTTGACCGCTTCGGCATCCATGCGATCGTATTGCCATTGCGCGGCGGCCCAGGCTTCTTCGACCGTATCGCGCACGATAACGTAGGCGCGAATACCAAAGCGCAACTTGCGGCCCTGCGCGGCGGCCAACTCTTTTACTCGGGCAACCTTCTCGGCGAAAATCGGCGGAGGAACACCTAGACTCAACCAGCAGTCGGCATGCCGCGCCGCGAACGCGAGACCCGAGGCCGAAGTACCGCCCATCATCAATTCCGGATAGGGTTTCTGCACTGATTCGAGCAGCAATTTCGCGTTTTTGAGCTTGACGTATTTACCCTCGAAACTCACCGTCTCCCCAACCATTAGCCGCCTGTAAACACCCCAATATTCTTCGGCGAGGGCATAGCGTTCTTCATGATTATCCGAGATACCCAATTGCGGCGCGCTCGGGCCGGCGCCCATGATGATGTTGATGATGAGCCGGCCATTGGAAATCTGATCGACGCTGGCCGCCATTTGCGCAAGCCACAACGGCGATATCACTCCGGCATATTGCGCGACGATGAATTTCATCTGCTGCGTGCGCATCGCCAGGCCCGTGGCCAGAGACCAGGGATCAGTGCCCCCAGGCAAGGTAGCGATCAACGCGCCGGCAAAACCATTGTGGTCGATTGCCCCGGCCAATTGCTGCATATAGGCGAAATCGGTGACGCGCACGCCATTGGGGTTCCAGGGATGCGTGCCGTCCTGCGCTGCAAAATACCAGTGAATTTCCATTGTCGATGCCAACCTTAGACAATTTAGGCTCCCCGCGACACAGGCCGGTTCGAGCACAAGTTATGATCATAGCGCCGACCGCACCTCACATGCTAACAAAGGAAATAAATGACCACCGCGCATCGCATCGATGTCCATCACCACCCCTCCCCCCCCAGTTATATAGCCGGCCGCAGCGCGCGCGACCGCGCCTATCCGCCGCAATTGAACTGGACGCTTGCCAAATCCCTGGAGGACATGGATCGCGGCGGGGTGGCGACTTCCATGCTATCCCTGCCGCATTCGGTGCAGATCTGGCCCGGCGATAAGAAAGAGGGGCGTGACCTCGCGCGCGAGTGGAACGAATACATGGCAAAGATGGCCAGCGACCATCCGGGGAAATTTGGCGTCTTTGCGGCGCTGCCGATTCTGGATATTGAAAGCAGCCTCATCGAACTCGAATATGCCCTGGATATTCTCAAAGCCGATGGCATTTGCCTCATGACCAGCATTGGCGACAAATGGCTTGGGGACATTCACTACGCGCCGGTGTTTGAGGAAATGAACCGGCGCGGCACCATCGTCTACACCCACCCCGTGGCGCCCGATTGCTGCCGCGGCATCCTCGCCGAATTCAACGACTCGGTGATCGAATACGGCACCGACACCACGCGCGCCATCGGCAAACTGCTATTTAGCGGCTCGGCGGTGCGCTACCCGAGAATCCAATTTATCTTTTCGCATGGCGGGGGCACCATGCCATTTCTTGCCGGACGCTTCCTGCAGAACATCGCTGGCCATCCGGTCCCCGATAAATTGCCACGCGGCGTGATGCCGGAAATCGAGCGTTTTTATTACGACGTGGCGCAATCGGCCTACCCCGCCAACATGGCGGCGTTGCGCGCCGTGGTTCCCATGTCACAGGTGCTCTTTGGCACCGATTTTCCCTATGGCAGCGCCGAAAAACACGCCAACCGCCTCTCCGTCTGCGGCCTATGTAGCGCGGATGTGCGGGCGATCGAATGCGATAACGCGCGAAGGCTGTTTCCGCGTTTTGCTGCGACAAACAATGTCTCTTAACGCAAGACACCAAAAGAGTTCTTGATCGCCGCTAGCGCGGCAGTCGCAGGCGCCGCGAAGGTTTCCCCTCCTTGTTTCCTTCGATCAGGCGGGTACAATTAATTGCCGGATATGATCTGGCAAGTCAATTCAGTGGTTTTTCGGCAGGAGGTTCCAATGTCTGAATCTGTTGACAACATAGTCCTCGAGTATTTACGCGCGATTCGCATGGATATCGCGCAAATCAAGGACGATATGGGAACCGTAAAGCAAAGACTCTCGTCGCTCGAAGCCCAGATCGCGCATCTGCACAGCGACAACGCGATCGTCCACACGCGTATTGACGGCGTTGACAAACGCCTCGACCGAATCGAACGGCGGCTCGAACTAACATCGGTTTGAACTTGGCGTACGCGCATTGATGCGCGCGAGGCGCCGCATGAGGGGCAGTGCCCGAGCGTCGCGAAGCTGCTGGATTTGCCCCCTTCAATCATCGCGGGCCATCGAGTGCAACAACGCGCGAAGATTCTTTCCGCGCTTTGCCGCAACCAACAATTAACCGCCCAAGCGGGGAATCAATGCGCAGGCGTTGTCGCGATGGATCATTTTCACTTCGGGCTCGGTGAATCCGCATTGCTGCAGATTCTCAGCATGTTCGGACGCCTTGCCCCAGGGAAAGTCGGTACCAAATAGTATTTGGGAGGGTGCGGTGACGTGGCGCAACGCCGCCATGGCCGCCGGATTGCAGGCCTGCGCGGTATCGTAAAAAAACTTCCCCACTTCGTGCATCACCCCATGCGGCAGTTTGTCGGGCACCGGATGCCCGCGCTGCTGTTGCAAGAAGCGTCCAATCAAAAACGGCATAGTGCCGCCCGCATGGGAAAAAATAAAACGGATATTCGAATATCGCGCGGCGGCGCCACTGAATAAAAGGCTCGCAATTGTGCGCGTGGTATCGGTGCCATATTCGATACAGGCTTCGGAGACCACCGGAACGATATTGACGCTGCAGGGGCAGATCACCGGATGGGTATAGACGATGGCCCCGCGCCGATTGAGTTCTTCGAAGATCGGGTCGAACATGGCCTCGCCCAAATAATGCGCGTCGTAACTGGTGAATAAACAAACGCCGTCGGCCTTGAGATCATCCAACGCATACTCAATTTCACGGAGACTGCCCTCTATATCCGGCAACGGCAAGGCGGCGAAAAATCCAAAACGCCCGGCGTAATCGCGTACCAGTTGCGCGGAGTAGTCGTTGCACAATCGCGCCAGGCGCCGCGCCTCGCCCGCCTCGCCAAACCAAAGACCGGGCGTGGTTATGGATAGCACCGAAGTGGCCACGCCGGCGCGATCCATATCCTCCATGGATTTTGCCGGACTCCAATCGAGCAACAATTTGAACACCGGCTGGATACGCTGCACCGCCTCGGCATACGCCGGCGGGCACAGATGGTGATGCACATCGATCAATGCAACGCCCTTTTCACCGCTGTTCATGGCTTTCCCTTCTGTGCAAAAGAAATCCTGGTTTTCGTTTGGTTCGCGCTCGGTTACCATGCGTCGCGCTCAAACCTCATCTCATGTCGCCATCCCTCAATACACGTCACGTTGCCCTAGGTGGCCTGTTCGCGCTCGCGATCGGCATTGTCACGCTCGCGCCGGTTTTTTATGTGCTGGTGACCAGTTTCGACATCGCGCCAGAAGGTGCGCCCTACCAATTCGGCCTGGAAGCCTGGCGTGAAATTTTCACCAACGCCAAGACCTGGCAATCGATTCTGTATTCTTTCATTCTCGCGATTCGCGTGCCCGTCGCGGTATGCGTAGGCTTTTGCATTGCTTGGCTGCTGGTGCGCGCGCAGATTCCGGGGCATAGGGGTATCGAGTTGGCTTTCTGGTTCGCGTTTTTGCTGCCGGGCTTTCCGATGATGATGGGTTGGATTCTGTTGCTCGACGCCAATTTCGGCTTGGTGAATCTGGCACTAGTGAAACTGCCTTTCATTAGCGGGCCGGTGTTTTCCATTTACTCGGCGCCAGGCATCATGTGGGTGCATCTGGCTCTGACCACGCTTCCCATCATGGTGATTCTGCTCACACCGATGTTGCGCCAACTGGATGCTTCGCTGGAAGAAGCCGCCGACATGGCGGGCGCGCCTCTATCGATGACCTTGCGAAAAATAACCATCCCTTTGTTGCTGCCGGCCATTGCGACGGCCTTCTTGCTCTCCTTGATCCGCAGCCTGGAAGCGTTCGAGGTGGAGCGCATTCTCGGCACCCCGGTAAATATCAATGTCTATTCGACGCGCATCTTCGACTACGTGAGTCTGGAGCCCCCTCTGTTTCCTCAGGCAATGGCGCTGAGCGCCTTGTTCCTGGTGATCCTCTTGTCGCTTGCCATCGTCTATCAGGTGTATCTGGAGCGCACTGGTTCGCGTCCGACGCTCTCCGGCAAGGGCGTACGCCTGCAACCACGGCACCGTTCGTGGTGGACCTATGCGGCAAGCGCGGCGTTGATCCTGTACCTGCTTTTCACCCTTTTGCTGCCGCTAGTGGTACTGATCCTGGGTTCTTTCAATAAACTTTTTGGTTTCTTTTTTCTAGAGGACGCCTGGACCACCGCGCATTGGGCGGCGGTGTTCGGCGATACGCGCTTTTTGCGCGCAGGCATCGCCTCGGGGATTTTAGGATTGGTGGTCGGGTTTCTCGGCATCCTCATTTTTTCCGCCATCGCCTGGGTGCTGGTTCGCGCCAAACCCTGGGGAAGCCGCGTGGCTACGGTGCTTATCTGGCTGCCCTGGGCGATTCCCGGCTTGGTGCTGGGCGTCACCTTGTTAAGTCTTATGTTGGAGACACCTGGTTTGAAAATGCTGTACGGCACCATGGCGCCATTGCTGATAGCTCTATTGATCAAGGAATTACCCATCGGCGTGCAGATGCTGCGCACCTCGATCGCGCAGGTCTCGGGCGAGTTGGAGGAAGCGGCGGTCATGTCAGGGGCGCGTTTTAGCATGATCTTTCGGCGCATCACGCTGCCGTTAATCGCGCCCATGCTGGCCTCGGTATTCCTGTTGATCTTCGCCAGCGCCATGCGCGATGTAAGTACCGTGGTGTTGATCGCCGCACCGGGTACGCGCACGCTGTCATTGTTAATGTTCGATTTCACGCTCTCGGGGCAGATGGAATCCGCCGCGGTGGTGGGGGTGATGATCGCGCTGATTTGCGTGGCGATGACCGCAGCCGCCTTCGCCATCGGCCGGCGCTTTGGAATCAGGGAGTAGTCATGCTCGAAGTCGTCGATTTGAAAAAGACCTATTTCGCCGGACGCAACCCAGTGGCGGCGGTGGCTGGCGTTTCCTTCGAAGTCCCCAAGGGGATGATCTTCACGCTGCTAGGGCCCAGCGGCTGCGGCAAGACCACCACGCTGCGTTCGATCGCGGGTCTCGAGACGCCCGACTCGGGTGACATTCGTGTCGATGGCAAGGCGGTGTATTCGTCACAAAGAAACATTCGTATCCCCGCCAATGCGCGTGGCTTCGGCATGGTGTTTCAGTCCTACGCCATCTGGCCGCACATGACGGTGCTGGAGAACGCCGCCTTTCCCCTGCAAGTTCCGGGAAAAAAAGCGCGGCTATCGCGTCGCGAGATCGAGGCCGAAGTCGGTCGCGTTCTGGAGGCCGTGGATTTATCAGGGTACGAATCGCGCCGCGCCACGCAATTGAGCGGCGGTCAACAACAGCGCCTGGCGCTGGCGCGCGCCTTGATCGCCAAACCGCCTTTGTTGCTCTTGGATGAACCACTATCCAACCTGGACGCGAAACTGCGCGAGCGCATGCGCCTGGAGTTAAAGCGCTTGCAGAGCGAACTTGGCATCACCAGTGTGTATGTGACGCACGATCAAAGCGAGGCGTTGGCGCTATCGCATCGCATCGCGGTGATGAAAGACGGACACATCGTGCAGGCGGGCACGCCCAGGGAAATCTACGACCACCCCACGCATGACTTTGTCGCGGAGTTCGTCGGCACCACCAATTTCATTGCCGCGCAGGCCTTGGAGCCGGCCAAGCAACCTGCCCATTACAAATTCGCCACCCAGCAAGGCGAATTGCTGGTGGCCACGGAGGCGAATTTCTCTCGTGGCGAACAACTGAATCTCTCCATTCGTCCGGAACACCTACAAGTTCAATTGGGTTCACACACCGGCCCCAACACCTTCTTCGCCATCGTGGAGACGCAAGTGTTTCTGGGCTTCTACCAAGACCTGCTGCTTCGCATTGGCGATGCCACGCTGCTCGCGCGCACCCATCCTTCCGTTCACGCGAGCCCAGGCACGGCGGTCACCGTGAGTATTGATCCGGCTAGCTGCGTGGTGTGCCGCGCGTAGCGTAGAGAACCGGCTCGCATCGACAACACACTTCCTCGCTATACTAATTACAACCTATCACTCAACCTTGGAGAAAACACATGGCTCGCCTCACCGAACTCAAACCCGACGACCTCGACGCAACCAACCGCAAGCTTGCCGAGAAAATTTCCGCGACGCGTGGCGGCACGCTGCAAGGCCCCTGGGCGCACATGATGCGCAATCCTGACCTGGCCGCGCTCGCAGCGAACTATTCGGATTATTTTCGCGACGGCGTTTCGGTACCGCGTAAGCTCGCTTTGTTAGGTGTCATTATGGTCGCGCGCCACTGGAATGCCGGGTACGTGTGGAACGCGCAGTCGCCCCAGGCCAAGGCGGCCGGTGTATCGGATGAGGTGATCGAGGCGGTCCGCACCAAACAAGCGCCCAGTTTTTCCGATCCAGCTGAACAAGCGGTCTACAACCTGTTTAGCGAACTGTATGGCAAACAATCCATGAGCGATGCCACCTACGCCACCGCCGAGAAATTTCTTGGCGCCAAGGGCATGGTCGAAATACTGAACGTAGCTGGGTTCTATTCGATTATCGCCAGCATCGTGGTGACCACCGGTATCGCGCCGCGGCCGGGGCAGACCAATCCTTTTGCTTAAATCTTTGACTTTTTACGCTTAGAATTGTTATGCCGCGTGCATTTTCATAAAGCAGCAATATCCTAATTGGAATAGCAGGCTGGGGTACGCAACCGTTTCAATACAAAGACTCAGGTTGCCCCGCCCCAGTTTTATTTGCGCGAGGGCTTGCGAATCGCCTTTTGCTTGGGCTTGCCGACCTGCTGGATAACATCGCGAAAATCATCCAGCCGTTGAAAGTCTTCATAAACCGAGGCGAATCTTATATAGGCAACGTCGTCCATTTTTTTTAGTTCGCGCATCACCAGCTCGCCAATGACGCGGCTCGCCACTTCACGTTCGCCCAAGCCGATGACCCGCTGCTCGGT
Organism: Burkholderiales bacterium; assembly: GCA_046153355.1. GTDB lineage: Bacteria > Pseudomonadota > Gammaproteobacteria > Burkholderiales > SG8-39 > 2-02-FULL-62-17. Next base: position 92 of record JBJXEY010000509.1, on the reverse strand, counting down.
GCGCATGATGGCGGCTTCCACATATTCGGTGGGCACCGGGCGCTTATGCAGGGCGCGCAGGAAGCCGGTGCGAATCTTTTCCCGATCGTAAT
>JBJXEY010000485.1:0-11531 GCA_046153355.1 Burkholderiales bacterium | reverse complement strand
CGATGCCCTCAAGCGAAAACCACGGGAACAATCGATCATGCACCGCGGCCACTTTCACGATTTGGTCGGCTTTGAGTTCAACCGGAGCCGGGAAGACGTAGGCCAGATGTTGCCAGCCTGAAGCCGCCGCCTTGATCGAGGGGTGATTCTCGAAAACCGTGTTCGCATCCATCTGCAAACGAATCCATTGGATGATGCCAAAGCATAGTCCTGTGGTCTTGACCGGGATGCGTAGAAGCTTCGATTCCCCCGGATGAAACGCGACATTTTGAAAATCGAAATGAAACGCCTCAACGTCGTCAGTAAAAAATTCGATATCGAGGTCGTTGCGCGTGATGCCTTGTTTGCGTTGCACGATGCTGTTGAAATGCCCAAGGTCAAAGCCATGCACCTTGCTCACATGCAAATTTGCACCAATAGCCGCGCCTCCAATTAGCGCGATTTTAATGCTGCCCTCGGCGGGAATAATGCGCCCACCCGGTTTCAACAAGCGCCGTTTGGCATCCTCGATACTGGGCAATACATGTTCACCCAGAAGCTCGCTGGATAACACTTCGGAGACTAGGATATCGGCCGGAACGCCAATATCCACGCCAATCTTCAGGTCATTGGATACTTTGGCGATGGCGTTGATACGTTCGCCTAATCCGTTTTCCGCAATGATCCGTTTGGCCGCTGCGGCCACGATGGGCTCGGCTTCGCAGGTGGTCACCGATTTGGCGTTCAGCTTCGCGGCCATCATGGAAAGCAAACCCGAGCCGGTGCCGATTTCCAGCACGTGACTATCTGGGGTGATGGCTGCTTTGAGCGCCTCGAAGTAGGCGTTGTTGCGCAACGCATCGTTCATCATTGGCACGTGCCACAGCGGCACCATGGTGGCGAGCAGGGCAGTCAGCTCGTTGTGCGCTGCGACCAGATCCGGTTCCAAAGCAATCGCTTGCCGATACCTGGCAACGGCTTCAAGAGGTTTGCCATGGGCGCGCAATGCTGAAGCGAGCTTCGCGTGAATCCGCGCGTTGTTTGGCAGAAAATCCAACGCTCGTCGATAACTTGTTATGGCGGACTCGATGTTTCCCTTGGACTGCAAGGCAATGGCCAAGTTGTAATGTGCCGGGCCGTAGTCAGGCTTGATCGAGGTCGACTGGTTCAGACGCTCGATTGCTTGATCCGCATTACCGTTCGAATTGAGCGAAATGCCTAGATTGCTCAATAGCTCTGCGGAGTTTGGTCTGATCGCCAGCGCCTGGTCGTAACAGGCAATGGCTTCGTTGAATTCACCCGTTGCTTGTAACGCATTGCCCAAATTACCGAGGATTTCCGCAGAGTTTGGGTTGACCTCCAACGCGCGCCGGTAACTGGACAGGGCTTGGTCAGTGTGCCCACGGGACTGCAGTACGTTACCTAGATGGACATGGGCCTCAAGAATGCTGCCATCGACCGCGATTGCTATCCGATAATTCTTTTCCGCAGCATCCAAATGACCGCGTGCAAGATGCACATTGCCAAGACTCACCGCGGCGGCTGCGTAGCGAGGGTTAGTCTGCAATGCCTTAGTGAAGCGATTTTCGGCTAGATCCAAATCCCCCATGTGTCTAGCCAACATGCCGGAGAAGAAATTGGCCTCGGCGTGATCGGGATGGGATAACAACACTTGGCGATATAGCGAATCGGCAATCGGCAGGCGACCGGCTTGGTGGTGCTCGATGGCCAATCGCAGGGTTTCATCCACCGAGGAGCGAGGAGCGAGTGCAATGCCTTGTGAGCCACCGCAACACAATTTGTATTTTTTGCCGCTGCCGCAAGAGCAAGGGTCGTTCCTGCCAATTTTCATGCTATTCATTTCATTCTGCGCGATTGAGGCGGGAAACGTCGTAATCGTAAATCCACGAAACCCCATCCGGGGTCTTGTCCGCGCCAAAACGAGCGCGCATTGTAGTCAGGAAATCACGGCGCAATCGCGCCAATGGGGAACTCAAATGATTTTCCTTGGCGCGCGCCCGCGAACCCAGTTGGGCGCGGCGCGTGCGTGGCATGCGCAACTGTTCGTAGCGCTGCAGGGCCGCGGTAGGGTTAACTGGAGTTCGTGCAAGTTCCTCAGCGAGCACCCAGGCATCTTCGAGCGTCATGCTGGTTCCTTGACTCAAATAAGGCAGCATGGAATGCGCCGCGTCGCCAAGCAGGGTCGCACGCCCCTTGCTCCACGCCTCCATTGGCGCGCGATCATAGAGCGCCCATTTGTAGTGCTGGTTGCTTGCGTCGAGCATGCGTAGCACCGCCTCATTCCATCGCGCATAGGTCTGGATGAGTTCTTCTCGTTCGGCTTCCTGCGTCCAGGATTCGCCGCTCCAAGCGTCGCTATCGTAGTGAGCGACGAAGTTCAACAATTCGCCGCGACGCACCGGATAACTCACCACGTGCCCATGCGGCCCAAGCCAGCGTGTGGTGCCGTTGGCCTCATGCGCATAACGTTCAATGGGTACCAAACCACGCCAACAGATGCAGCCGGTGAACGCGGGTTTGTCGGGGCCGAACAGGCTTTCGCGAACCGCCGAGTGGATGCCATCCGCGCCGATGATGACATCCGCTTCGACCTCACTACCGTTGGCAAATCGCGCAATCGCCGTGTTCTTATCCGATTCCACCGCGGTACAAGCAGCGCCTAAATGAACCGCGACATCTGGGATCTTTCTTTGCAATAGATCGAGCATATCGGCGCGATGAATAGTTAAAGCCGAAGCGCCATAACGCGTGGCGCTGGTGTCTTGCACGGAAATCACACGCCCGCTGCGCCAGCTTCGGGTGGTGGATTTGTCGATACGCACCCCTACAGCCATGGCATCTGCCTCCAAACCCATGGCACGCAGAGCCTTGAGCGCATTGGGCGTCAAGCGCAGACCTGCGCCGATTTCCTTTAACTCCGCAGAACGCTCGTAGACGGCGACCTCAAGGCCGCGAGCGCGCAGTGCCACTGCGGCGGCTAGCCCGCCAATACCGCCACCGATAATCGCGATATTCATGATCCTCATTTTTCTAGGCTGGATGGTTCCTGTGAAGCGATATATTCAACAAGCAGTCTGTCTTCAATCTGCACACCCTCGCCACGGCTCTTGGTGAGGACCCCAGCTTTGCGCAGTCGCTCCACCGCAGCGCGCACTTTTGCCACTGTCGGCGCCTGCCCCGCTTTTTGCGCCAGCAATTTAAGTGTTTCTCGAGCCATTGGCGGCTGCTGTTTGGCGATCATGAGCAAAATCGATCGATCGAAAGGTTCCATTGATTCCAATAGCGCCTTCCAACCGAATGCTTGCCGATCATCGGCGATAAAGTGCTTTAGCGCGATCTCGACGTCGGTTATACCTTCCGCCGACATGCTCTTCACGATGTCCTTCATCAGCGCGGGTTTGAAGCCCAATCTGGCAAACAGTGTTTTAAGGTCGTTAAGTTTTGGCTTTCGGCCATGGTGGATGCGGGCGAAGTGGTCCGCCAGCTCCCGCAGGTAATCGTCGCCGAGCACCGGAAAATCCAGCAATTGCGCGAACTGATACATCGGCGCACCCGCTGTCGACATGATCTTCGCCAATCCCGATTGCGAAGATCCCGTGAAAACTGCAGCAACCTGCGCTTTTCTCTTGTGCATTACCGCGCGTAACGCCGCGACGATCGCCTCGCCATTGCTGACTTCGCCGAGCGTTTGAATTTCGTCCAGCATCAGCAATATTGTTTTGCCGGAGTTCTCCGCCACCCGTGCTATCAACGCGTCAAGCCTCAACTCGGGCGCCAGCGGCAAGGCCCTGCGTTTAGGTTCATCTCCCAATTCGATGCTGACTCCCGCGGCGCCGACCTTCTTCACCGCTGTTTTCGCCAGCTTGCGCGCCTTACCCGCCGGGACGGTCACATCATCCAGCGCCTCTTCCAGCGCATGGTTGATCGCATCCAAGGGCGCGCTGCGCTGCAGCCACACGTCGGCGTACACAGGCAGCAACGCTGACTTTTTTGCGATCGGCGCCAAGTCATGGTCCAGAAAAAACGTCTTTCCAACCCGTCGTGGCGCGAACAATGCAATCGGCCTGCCTGGCTGTGCTTTGAGCAAACCGAGGTAGCTCCGGGCCAATTCGGGCCTTCGAATTTCGATCGTGTCAAAGGTGTCCATGCCGCTATTGTCGTTCATTGTCGTTTTTACAGCAATTGTCGTATTAACGACAATGGAGCAACAACGCTTGCTTTTACGCCAATTCCGATCACGGCACGCATCTACGATAGCCGCGGCCACGCTGCGTTATGATCGCGCGCTTGCCGCACATTGCGATGCCGCCACGCGGTCACGCCGCGACGCAAATCATTCACCTTGGAGAAACACGACATGACACAACGTATTCTTAAGACATTGCTCGGGGATTATCCCGGCACGTTAGCTATAAAGAAAGGCGATGTCCGTTCGGACACTATCGCTTTCGATTTCGCGGATGTAAAAGTGCCTAGTTCGGCCTTTAAACGCGTGGTGCGCGACATCGAGTTCGACGTGGGCGAGCTCGCGGTGTTCACCTACATCATCGCTCGCGCCTTCGATAAGCCCCTGGAGCTGTTGCCGGTGGTGTTGCTGGCGCGCTTTCAGCATTCGTATCTTCTCTATAACGCCGAGCGCGGCGTGATCAAGCCTGGCGATCTGAACGGCAAACGCATTGGCATTCGCTCGTATTCGGTAACCACCAGTGCCTGGTTGCGCGGCATCCTGCAGGCCGATGCCGGCGTCGATCCGAAAAGCATCACCTGGGTGACTTTCGAGGATCCGCACGTCGCCGAATTCAAAGACCCACCCAACGTCGAACGCGCCGCCGCAGGCAAGGAACTGACCGCGATGCTGTTCGCGGGCGAAATCGACGCCATGGTGGGCACCGACCGGTTGGAAAAGGACGACCGGCTAAAGACCGTATATCCCGATCCATTTGCGGCGGCAGAAGAATGGCACAAGCAATATGGCGCGATCCAGATCAACCACATGGTGACCGTGAAACGCTCGCTGCTCGAGTCCGATCCGCAAGCAGTGCGAGAGGTTTACCGCATGTTGCGGGAATCAAATAATGCAGCGAAAAATGCGGCGTCGGTCGCTGTAGGCGGCATCGATCTTTCCCCGGTGGGCCTGGAAGCCAACCGTAAAAACCTCGATGTGGCGATCGAATACACCTATCGCCAGGGATTAATCCCCAAGCGTTTCTCGGTGGAGGAGTTGTTTGATCCCCGCATCCTGGCGATGGGTTGATAGCAAATGCCTGTCATCTGCGCCTTGGCCACCTCCCATGCCTACACTTTCCAGGAACCCGAGACCTGGGACGTTCGCCGCACGCGCTCCAAAATCAACGTGGCGCGCAGGGCCGGGCGGCCCGCGCAAGATACCGCCGAGGCGCAAAACGAAACGCTCGACGACAGCCGGGCACGTTACGCGCACATCTAGTGCGCCGGGAATGGCGCTGGCCCCGGGGGCTTGCTGGTACAAGGTGCCTTTCCTAATAAGCCCGTGCGACTGGTGGTTTCGTTTCCGACCGGCGGAGGCGCAGATCTCACCGCGCGCATGGTTGGCGAAAAAATGGGCGAGCTGCTCGGGCAAACGGTGATCGTCGAAAGTAAGCCCGGCGCGAACGGACTGGTGGGCAGCGACTTCGTGGCGAAATCCGCCCCGGATGGCTACAAACTACGGAAGCTACGGTATCGCCAGCATGCCCCAGATCAACATTGAGGCGTTGAAAGCCAGGATGGGGATCGATGTCGTGCATATTCCCTACAAGGGCGCTGGCACCGCAGTGCAGGCGGTGGCCACCGGTGAGGCGAGCCTGACCATTACCTCGCCAACAGCGGTGCTGGGCTTCCTACGCCAAGGGCGGCTGCGCGCATTGGTGATCGACGCGAAAAAACGCTCGGTGCTAATGCCCGAGGTCGCCGAGCGCCTGAACAAGGCCGGGCTAGAGCCTACAGGGGGAACGGGCGCGGAGCTGCTTGCGCTGGTGAAACGCGACATTCCACGCTTTCGGGAGATCGTTCAGAGGGTGGGGATCGAGGCGGAGTAGTTGCGCGTGCCGTGTAATCGGATTTGGGCGATTTTCGGTTTCATCAGTTCCGGATACACGTATTCGGAATGGCTGCGCGGGAGCCGCAACGTGCTGTTTTGCGTGGTGCCTTATAGGCGACGCCGCAAATGATTCAGGCCCTGGTGACGGGCGAACTACAAACGGATGTCACCTCGGTTGGCTCGGCCGCCACGCTGGAGTCGAATTGACGCCACCCAGTAGCTAGAGCACAATACCCCCTGCGACTGGTTGGGTTGCCTTTGCGACCCGCATTTGCCAGTTGCCTTATTTTTCTCGGCTCGTTTTTTTCTGCGAGCCGTTTTCTTTTGTGAATCAAGACAGACGATAGACTTGATTGCATGTATCTCTTGTATTTGGACGAATCGGGAAATGAGAACGATCCGAATGATCGTTACTTTGTACTTGCTGGCCTCGCACTGTTTGAACGCAGCACCTATTTCCTGACCAAGGCAATTGAGCAGGTCCAAGACAAACACTTTCCAAATCACCAACCGATTCCATTTCACGCTTCAGAGATTCGAAGCGGCCGCGATCTCTGGAGAAAGGTATCGCCGGAGAAACGGGAAGAGGTGATCTATGATTTGTGCGCTGCAATAGCTGGAGTCCCAGCTCAAAATAAAGTCTTGTTCGCCGCTGCGGTCGAAAAGACCAAACAATTTTGGGGCGAAGCTGCTGTTGAACGTGCTACTGAGCAGGTCTGCAAGCGTTTTGACATTCTTTTGCAGCGTCAATACCAAGAAAAGGGCAACCCGCAGAGGGGCTTAATTATTTTTTCTGAAGGTCGATTTGACGCAAGAGCAATCTGGGTCCGCGGTTTCCATCAAAAAGGCACGCAGTGGGGCGCTATCAACAATCTCGCTGACATACCTTACTTTGCACCGATGCGCGAATCGAGGCTTCTGCAAGCGGCCGATATCGTGGCCCACGCAACTTGGTTGCTTTTCGAACGTCGCGATGCCCGAATCATGAAGGTTCTTTTACCTTTCTTTGATACTCAGAACGGCATAGTTCATGGTTTGGTCCATGTTCGAGACGACCTTTCAGGACTATGCGAATGCCCCGCATGCTTTAGCAGAAAAAACCATGGGAGTGTTGGACCGTGGATTCCATAAGGCATTTTAGGCCCTACAAATAGTCGTTCCATACGCGCAAAAGTGGTCTTCACTTTCTCGCGCCTACCGTCAGCCGCGCAGGCAAACACCATGGCAAAATTCGCATACCTTCATTGCGTAGCGGAGGCCTCATGGTGTCGACAGGCCCGTTTCCAATGATTGGATCTGCGGTATTGATTCCGCGGCACCGAGGACAACCAAATTTCCTAAAACCCATTACATTTATGCTTAGGCCGCAATTGGGGCTGGAGGTTGTCCATATCGTGAGCTATTAAGAGCAGCCTGAGGGTTTGGCAGGCAGCATTGATCGAAGCGCGGGCGCATCGGTTTCTGTGCCCATTGACGGCGGAGGGCACATGCTGCTGGCACGTGACCAACTGTTGTGGCTATTGGGTAGCCTTTGCCAGGTTCACCGCGTCCCGTTCGAGTCGAGCTTGGTGCTGCGCAACTATCCGCCGCCATTTTCCGATATCACTTTGATCGAGGCGGGCAAGGCTCTTGGATTTCGCATTGGTCGGGCAAGCTTTAAGGGAGTCCGGCCCGAAAAAATGCCGCTGCCGTGTATTGCTTTATTGCCCCTGAAGGGCGAGCAAAGCAACGCTGTAGATTCGCCGCTAAATCCAAGAACGACCGAAGCAAGCAGTTCGGGCGCGAATGATCGAACTTCCGATGCGTCGTCTGTCGCACTTATCCTGCGGATCGAAAACGGTCAGGTCCTTTATTTCGAGTCGGGCGATACGACGCCTAAGCAGGTACCGGCAAATCAATTTCATCAATTGTTCTGCGCCGGTGGGTTTTTCGTCAGTCACGATGCGCGCGTTGATGAGCCGGTAGAGGGGATAGAGGACGAAACTGGGTCGAGTAGTGTGCCATTCGGATTTCGCTGGTTTGCCACGGAGTTACTCAAGCATAAGGCGGTGTGGCGAAACGTTTTGATCGCATCGTTTGCGATTCAAGTTGTTGGTCTGACCACGCCGTTATTTACCCAAGTAATAATTGATAAAGTGGTGGTCCACCAGACGCAAAGCACCTTGATTGTCGTTGCGCTGGGCCTCACGATGTTCATGCTGTTTTCGGCGGGAATGAGTTGGCTGCGCCAGTACCTGGTGATTCATACCGGTAATCGCGTCGATGCGGTGCTCGCCAGCCAGGTATTTCGCCATTTGCTACGTGTGTTGTTGCCTTACTTCGAGGCGCGTCCGACCGGCACGCTGGTGGCGCGATTACACGCGGTTGAGACGATTCGTGAGTTCATGGCGGGCGCCGTGGTGTCGCTATTGCTTGACCTGCCGTTTCTGATTGTTTTTTTGGCGGTGATGTTTGCCTATAGTTGGGAGCTCTCGCTGATTGCGGTGGGCATGCTGGTGTTGATCGCCACGGCAAGCATCGTGGTGACACCTTTCCTTCGTGCGCGCCTGAATCGTCAATTTTTGCTTGGCGCGCGCAATCAGGCGTTTCTCACCGAATACGTATCGGGAATGGAGACCGTCAAAGCGTTGCAGATGGAGCCGCGATTGGAGGCGCGCTTCGATGACTACCTGGCGACTTACCTCGCAGCGGGGTTTGCTACCCGGCAAATCTCCAATACCTACAACACCATTGCCAATGCATTGGAACAGGCAATGACCTTGATGATCCTTTGCGTTGGTGCGCTGTTGGTGATGCGAAACGATGGCTTCACCGTTGGCATGTTGGTGGCGTTTCAAATGTTCGCCGGAAGGCTCTCGCAACCGATGCTGCGTCTTGCGGGACTTTGGCAGGAATTCCAACAGGCCAACATCTCGGTCAAGCGCCTGGGCGACATCATGAACGCGCCCACCGAACCATGGACACTGACGCCTTCAAGATCCATGGATGGCGAAGGGCGGGTGGTGGTGCGCGAGCTATCTTATGCCTACGGAGATCGAGCCAAGGTATTCGAAAAACTGAATTTGGAACTCCGGCCCGGCAAACTTACCGTGCTCACGGGGCCATCGGGCTCGGGAAAAAGCACCCTATCCAAATTGCTCTTGGGTTTCTATCAACCCAGCGAAGGGCAAATACTCATCGACGGACGCGACATTCGTCACCTTTCGGCCAACGAACTACGCCAGTACTACGGCGTTGTCCCGCAGGAGACCCGCCTCTTCTCAGGCAGCGTCCACGAAAACCTGGTTAGCGGCAGCCCCCACGCAAGCTTTCAGGACGTCATTACGGCCTGCAAAATTGCCGAAATTCACGACGTTATCGAAGCGCTGCCAAAGGGCTACAACACCGCCATCGGTGAACACGGCGTCGGACTATCTGGCGGACAAAAACAACGCCTTGCCATCGCCCGCGCCATACTCAAACGCCCAAAAATCCTGATCTTCGACGAAGCCACCAGCAACCTGGATGCGCCCACCGCCGAACAATTTGCTCAAACCGTGAACGCTTTGAAAGGCAAAGCCACGATGCTTTTCATCGCGCATCAATGGCCGAAGGGGTTGGAGGTGGATGAGGTGGTGGAGGTTGGGCGTGCCATTGATCCAAAAGTGATGGCCTAGCGACATAGGAGTAAATGGTTTGGGCTTCTACTACCTAAGTGTTTTTAGCATTGTTCCGCTGGGTATAGCTTACGGAGTCCTGTTGGGCGTTTATCTGTGGCTATCGCATCAATTAAAAAGCTTCCGTGTACGAAAAGTAATTCTCCCGGTCATCGCCACAGTCTTTGTTGTGTTGCCGATAAGCGAGGAATTTTGGATCGCTTGGAATTTTGGGCAGGCTTGCAATGAGGCTGGGACGTTTATTAACAAAAAAGTGCAGGTTGATGGGTTTTATGACGACACACGAAGTACTCACGCGGGACCGCCAACAGCTGAGGCTATCGAGTCATTTGATAAAACGGGGTATTTATTCTTTGAGATGAAGGGGAGAGAAAACTTTGTGCGAATTGAGAAGGTCGATGGCAAATGGAGTTCTGTCGTGCTTGATCAGCCTACCGCAAAGTACCATTACAGATCGAAAACCCACTTACCCTATGGTCACAAAATAGTCAAACACGAATCGACTCTAATTGACAACCAGACAAAAGACATTCTAGGGCTTGAAATTAGCTATGGGCGATATCCCTCTTGGTTCTTCATTGGCCTGGATACACCAATCAAGATTTGTATTGGGAAACGAGATGTCAAAGGCATGCTCTACGAAAATGTGTTGCGTCCCACCATGCAGTTTCGGGAAAGCGTGAAAAAATGACAGCGATTGAGGAATATTTTAAATACGCAACTCTTGCTACTGCGTCGTATGTTCGTCTTGGGACGGATGTCACACAATCAATTGATCCGGTGATTGGCGGAGCGCGATTTGCGCGCCTGGCAAGAGAGCAGGATCGTATTCCTTCGGAACTGGGTAATTTCTATTTTGATTCCGCGAATAGTTACGGAGCCCCAGTTTGGAAAATCTCCTCGTATTATGGCGGTGACCTACCCGCCAACCAAGATCAACAAGCCGCATCTGATAAAAGTGGCTTCGGCGCGACGCTTTTCGAGCGGGCAGGCGAGAAAGTGCTCGCCATGCGCGGTACGGAGTCGGGAGAAGACCAGAGGGTAGATCTTCTCTCGGCCGATTTAGGGCAGATTGGTTTTCTTGGCCTCGCTTTAACGCAAGTTGTGTCGATGGCCAACTATGTGATGCGTTTGCGAGGCGTCGGCACGAATGTGCGGCAATTAAAAGTCGAGGCAAGTCTAGAACTGCCGTTAACCTCGAATTCGTTTCTTCGGGCCGCTGGCGATTCGTTACTAAACGCGCCGTATGTTTACTTCATTTTCAGCGAGGCAGAGCGGGCTACCGGGCTCGGCAAAATTCAAGCGGGCGACTCTGTCAGTTTGACGGGCCACAGTCTTGGTGGGCATCTCGCATATATCGCCGCGCGATTGTTTCCCGATATTTTCGATTCGCGTGCCACGGTGTTTAATTCGGCTGGCTACGATCCTAGTACAGCTAATCTAGTCGAGCTTATAGGATTGCTTGGTGGCCCTCTAGGGATTGTTTCCGCGGGCGTCGCGGCAATTTTCAAGGAGGGCATCGCGCAGGAGTTGGGGCCTGCGGCGAATCGTCTTGAGACTCACGCAAATCAATTTGCCACTCAATCGGTCGAGAAGATCCGCTCGGTGTTATTCCCGGGGGAAGCGTTTGTTCAGGGCGTGCCTGATGTGGTTTCTATTCGCTCCGAAGATCTTTATCTTGGAGACGATCTTAGCCTTGTCGCGAGCCGCGCGACTGGCGCTGACAAGTATGGCGCTCCGATTGAACTGCCGACCGAAGAAAACAATCACGTTATAGAGCCTTTCATGGACGCGCTGGCGCTTGGGGCGTTGATTGA
>JBJXEY010000478.1:0-3201 GCA_046153355.1 Burkholderiales bacterium | reverse complement strand
CTCCTCGATCTCAGCGATGCATCTTTCGGCAAATTGATTTCCGCAAATCGCAGCCTCTCCTACTCGCAATTCGACATGGGACAAAGCGGCCAATTGAGCGACACCCTGCCCGATGGCAATCTCGCCTTGGCGCTCTCCCGCGGCACGGGCGACATGTTGGTCAATGGCAAGCCCATCACCGCGGCGGACGCGATGGATGCCTTGAAACTATCGGTGGGATTGAGCGCATCGAAAGGCAATGGCTTGCAAGAACTCATTTCGGCAGATGTCACGCGCGATGGCCGGGTCACCGCGGCCGATGCGCTGGCAATTCTTAAAACCTCGGTGGGTATCAACACCATCCAACCCTCCTGGGTGTTCGTGCCCAGCGACGCCGTCACCAATCCTAATCTGGACGTGATGAACCGTACGTCTGTCGTCTACAAGGACGAATTCAATCTCGCCTCGCTCTCAAGCCCGTCTTCGGCCAGCTTCACCGGGATACGGGTGGGGGATGTGAATAATTCGTGGGTTATTCCGACCTGATTTTTTATGAAAGCGCCGATTCATTACTCTCTCGAGCGTATGGCCGCGCGCGAATCTTTCAAGCGCGAGGCCCTGTCCTCGCTGCGAGACTTCAAACGAACCGGACACCACTTGACTGGAGAGCAAGTCTCATCATGGCTTGATAATTGGGGAACGGAAAAGGAACAGGCGATTCCCGCTTGCCACAAGTAGTCGTCACCGCCCACGTTACTCTCTGATTGAAACGCCGGCGTTCAAAGAATCCCAATCATTGCGGGGCAATGCCACCCTATTCCCCTCTACAATTGCCCTTTGGATCTTTTGGAGATTCGTATGAAATTCCGCCTTGTGCCACTGGTCGCAACAGCGTTATCTTGCGTTGTTCCACTATCGATTCAAGCTCAAACCTACCCCGCCAAACCCATCCGCATGATTGCCGAGTTCGGCGCCGGCAGCGGCGGCGATTTGGTGCTGCGTGCGATTCAGGGTCCAATTGCCGACGCGCTCGGGCAACCGGTCATTATTGAGAACCGTCCCGGCGCAAGCGGTGTGCTGGCCGGGGAGCAGATTTCGAAAGCGGCGCCCGATGGTTACGTGATCGGCGCTTTGACGCCCAACGGGCTAATCAGCCGTCGCTTTCTGGCCAAACCCGGGGCGCCGATAGTCGATGTGCTCAAAGACGTCACGCCGCTTTCCGCGGTGGGTGAAACGGTGACGCTGGTGCTGGCAAGCCAATCCTCGCCGGTGAAGACCTTGAAGGAGATGATCGATTACGCCAAAGCCAACCCAGGGAAACTCAGCTATGGCACTTCGGGCTTTGGCACCACGCACCATCTGTCGCAGGAGCAGGTGCGCATGATTACCGGCGCGGATTTGCTGCATATTCCCTACAAGACTGGGGTCGAGGCGGTGCAGGGGCTGCTCTCCAATCAGATTCCGATTGCCTATGCCATCGTGGGGTCGATTGGCTCGCATTTGAAGGCCGGCAAGGTGGTGCCGCTTGCGCGCGTGGGGTCGACGCGCTACGAGGCACTGCCCAACGTACCCGCTTTGGCCGAAATGGCGCCTGGCTTTCAAGCCCCGCCGTCCTGGACGGGATTATTTGGGCCGCCGAATCTGCCGCAGGCGGTACTCGCCCGTCTGGGCGGCGACATTGTCAAGGCGTTGAATTTGCCGGCGACAAAGTTAAGGTTGTTGGAAACCGGGTTCGAGGTAATCGGCAACACCCCTACCGAATTCGCCGCGTTGATCAAAGTTCAAATCGAGTTGACTGGCAAGATCGTTAAAGCGGCGAACATTCAACCGATCGATTGATGGCTCTGTATTTATTTTAAATATGGTCTACAAAATTTCATAATCGGCACACTGGCGTTACATATATCCAATAAAAAGATTGTAATTTAAGGAAAAATTCAATCCGCCAGGATTTGCTCCGAGATCTTCTCCGCCAACATCAACACCGCGAGATTGGTGTTGGCGCGCGGCAGGGATGGCATGGTGGAGGCATCCACCACACGTAGCTTCTCTACTCCCCTCACCCGGCCAGCGGTATCGGTTACAGCCAGCGGGTCGTCTGCACGGCCCATGCGGCAGGTGCAAGACAAATGTTTGATGCCGTTGGTGGTGGAGCGCACGAAAGTTTCGAGCGTCGAATCGTCTGAGATCAACGCTTTCAGATCGACGCCCATGGTGATAGCGCGCGTCAATAATGTTTCGCGCAAAACCTTGGGGCCATCAAGCAACCAACCCAGTGCGGTCATCAACACCGCGTTTTTTGTATTCACCGCCATCGCCGCACGCATGCGCGGGGTGAACGCGGCAGGAAACGGATGCTGCGCGACCCTCGCCAAGGGTTCTTTCTCGTAGAGCGACGCAGCGAACCGTACACCGGCCATCAGGCGTTGGATATCACGCGGGTCTTCGCAAAGATTCAATTCCATCTTGGGCTCTTCACGCCAGTCGGTGGTCTTCAGCGTCACACGACCAGTCGAAAAAGATTTGTTCACCCAGGTCATGATGCCGCCCAGACGCCAACCCACCGGATGCCATCCTGAACGACAGAACACCGCCGAAAACATATCTCCTGGCGGACATCCTTCAACGCCGGAGGAAAATCGAAGCGATATCTGCAGCGGTCGCGCGCTCATCGGCACACGTGCGCCTGGTGTGACGTAGGCAAGGATGGGAATGCCCGGATGATCACGCAGATTCGATCCCAGACCCGGCAAATCGGCTATCACTGGAATGCCCATATCCTGCAGGTGTGCGCCCGGTCCAATACCGGCGCGCATCAGCATCGCGGGCGAATGGATCGCACCAGCGCAAAGAATCACTTCACCACCACGAAACTCTTCGGCCTTGCCATCGATCTCGGCCTTCACGCCTACTGCGCGTTTGCCCTCCATCATCAATGCTTCGACATGCGCTTTGGCGACGATGCGAAGATTGGGCCGCTTGCGCGTCGCCGCGTCCAAATAGGCCATGGCCGCTGACACGCGATGGCCCGGCTTGTTATTCAAGGTCGCGGGGAACCAGCCATCCTGCCATTCGCCGTTCTGATCGGCGATGTAGGGCAAACCGCATTCTTCGGCCGCCTGCGCCACGCCTTCGGAGAACCCACACCAGTCCTTACGTGGCATACGTTGAACGGGCAGCGGCCCCTCCTTGCCATGGAGGGGCCCATCGAAATCGGCATCG
>JBJXEY010000452.1:0-2891 GCA_046153355.1 Burkholderiales bacterium | reverse complement strand
GAGCATGAAGCCAGCACTCACGAAGCCCATCACGGCCATGATAATCTGCGACTGCGAAATCGTGACGATTCGGCTTTTGGCCAGCGAATCCGAAACCAGAATGATGTTCATACCGCGACTCCAACCCTGATGCCGATCCGAAACGCGAAGTCCGCCGGCACCTTTTTGCGCGAAAACACCGGATTGAAACCGGTTCAGGACCGGTTCGCGGTACTTTCACGCCTGCAACAATCTCTCGCCGACACCTTGCCCGCCGGCCTGAAAGACACTTGCCGCGTGGCTACATTGGAGGGATCGACGCTGGTGATCGCCGCGGCCCATGGAGCAGCAGCGGCGAGGTTGAAACAGATGCTTCCGCGCTTGCTCGAAGTGTTTCGAACAGCCCCTCCGGGAAGCACCCCGGAAAGCCCGCGCGGCGAAAATAAAATTAAAGAACAACAGGTTACAGCAATATCGGTACTGGTGCAACCCAACTTTTCGGCCATGGAAACCCCGATGCATCGGGCCACAAATCGCACCGCAATGCCTCCCGCAATGCTCACGGAACTGGTTGAAAAATTGGAAGATTCGCCACTCAAGGACGCCCTGGGCAAACTCACCAAGAAACGTGAGCGGGGACTTACTTAGCAAAATTGAGGCAGGTCTGCCTTATTTCAACAGCACCCGCTCAACGAAATAAAGCAAGCCGATCAGGCTCACCAAAATAAGCGTCGTCGCCGAGATGACCTTGGCCAAATGCAGCATGCGCGGCTTTCTCGTGAACAGAAATCCCAATATTGCGATGGCGGCCAAAATGACGCCGACCAGGAGGACGATACGAATCCCGATCAGCATGGTTCGGGAATCTACGCCGCCGCAAGGGTCATGTTGCCGAACGCCTCGGGCAACCGTTCACGCTTGTCGTAGGTGACGAATTCGTAAGCCTGGGCATCGGCCAACAGCGCGCGCACCAATTGATTGTTCATTGCGTGGCCGGATTTGATGCCGCGAAATGCGCCGATCAATGGGTGGCCCAACATGTACAGGTCGCCCACCGCATCGAGCGTTTTGTGTTTGACGAATTCGTCGTCGAACCTGAGGCCGTCGTTGTTCAGCACGCGGAAATCGTCGATCACAATGACGTTATCCAACGAACCGCCCCGCCCCAATCCGGCCGCGCGCATGGCTTCCACTTCGTGCGTAAAGCCAAATGTGCGCGCGCGCGCCACGTCGCGCGCAAAGCTGACCTTGGCGAAATCCACTTCGATGTCGTTGCCGGCCTTGGCGAACACGGGGTGGTCGAACTGGATGTTGAAGTTGAGCTTGAAGCCGTCGAAGGGCGACAGCGACACGTAGCGGTCTTTGTCGGTGATCTCGATGGTTTTCTTCACGCGCATGTAGCGTTTGGCGCGGCCCTGCTCCTCGATGCCGGCGTTTTGCATCAGGAAAATGAAGGGCGCGGCGCTGCCGTCCATGATGGGCACTTCTTCGTTGTCGATGTCCACATACGCGTTGTCGATGCCCAAGCCGGCAAAGGCGGACATCAGGTGTTCAACGGTGGCCACGCGCGCACCCGATTTGGCATCCTCGATACGCGTGGACATGCGCGTGTCGTTCACGTTCAAGGCATGCGCCTTGACCGCCGGTGCGCCGGGCAAATCGGTGCGCACAAAGACAATGCCCGTGTCCGGCGGCGCGGGCCGGATCATCATCTCGACGCGTTGGCCGAGATGGACGCCGACGCCGGTGGCGCGGGTTTTGTTTTTGAGGGTGCGTTGTTTGATCACGACAATTCGGGGACAGTGCTGGGCAGAGACCGTTTGCAACAGATCCGGTTCCCTACGCCTTCTTCTTGCCCTTGGTTTCCGGCGCAGCGCTTTTCGCGGGCGCATCGGCCTTGGCATCCTTCTGATCGCCCAGCACTTTGGTCAAGGGACACACTTTGAAGGCCGGGCATTTTTCGCAGCCGGCGACAATGGCGATGGGGCAGATGACCATGGAGGTCTCCTCACGTGGGTTCAGGGCGCCATGATACACCGCGTGCACCGGCGCCTGGCATTTGCCCAGCACAACTGCACAAAACTCAAGCACTGGAGCGGCGTTTCAGGCAAAAATGGCCTGCAACGCCCGTCCCTATTGGACTCTTGCTTCCATCAATACCACGGCAAGGAAAGACGCTCGGTCGCAAACGTCTTCACCACCGCAGGGCGCGCGGCCAGGGTATCGACCACGTGCTTCAATCGCGGCCGGTTCGTCGCCGGGTTCGCCTGCATGCGCGTCCAGCGGCAAAGCATCAACAGCAGAAAATCGGCGGCCGACACTTTCGCACCGAGCATGAAAGGGCCGTTCCCGGCCAGATGCGCTTCCAGCAGGTCGAGCATGCCGGCGATGCGCTGCTCGGCGTGGTGCTTCACGCGCCCGGCCATGGTTTCGTCGTCGGCGATGCGGTGCGGATAAAAATACGTGATGAGTTCCGGCTGCAGCGTGTTCGAAAGATAGAACAGCCATTGGTAGTAAGCCGTGCGGTTCGCGTCGCCCTGCAACGGCGCCAACCCGGATTCGGGAAACTTGTCGGTCAGATGAAGCAATATCGCAGCAGTCTGGTGGATCGGTTGGCCTTCGTCGATCAGTACGGGGATCAAACCGCTGGGATTCAACTTCAAATATTCGGTTGACTTGTGTTCATTCTTGTCTCGGTCCACCGCCTTCAACTCGAACGGACAACCGATCTCGTTCAACAGCATGTGCGGTGCCATGCTGGCCGTGGCGGGAGAATAGTAGAGCGTGATCATGACTTTACGTTGCCTTTCTGCATGGAATCGTCTGGCTCCGCCAGCGATTTCATGGTGACTCACCCGGACAAAAGCAGGTTTTCACTTTTGTCCGCCTCAATCGTTAGAGGACGCGCATCC
>JBJXEY010000450.1:0-9666 GCA_046153355.1 Burkholderiales bacterium | reverse complement strand
ACAGTCGAGGGTCCCGAGTCGTCGATCTCGCACCACACTAGCGTCGGCTTGCGCGTCAACACCTGGATGCCAAGCTCCAGCCTCTCGCCATTGGCGTTCATGCGTCGCACCACGCCTACCACCCATTCTTTGCCAGGCGGCGCGAGCACGCCAACCAGCGCGCCGACTTTGGCCCAACCCGCCGCCGCGCGGGGAATCGATAGCCCCAAGCCACTGGCGCTGGCATCTTTTATTTCACTGGGAATTTCGCGAATGTTCTTGCGGCGAATGGTCACGGTTTTATCGAACTGAATGCGCAGTTTCGCATCCGCCGCCGTTTCAGCGTTAAAGCCCCCCTGGTCGTGTTTATTGACCACCAGCGCGAGATTGGCATGACCTTGCATCACCATCGCCATGCCCTTCATCGCGATGCGTGGTGCGCGGCGTTGCGCCGGGCGCTCGCCCCATTGATTCAACATGAAGTTGATGAGGGCGCGGCGCTCGCGAAGCGTAAACAACATGTTGAATTGCGGATCGGGTTCGGCCGCATCCATGCCCACATCGCGCTCGAGCATCGCCTGCAAGCGTGGCAGCGCATTGGCGGTGTTCATATACAAAGCTCCCTCGGGCACCTTGCCCGAGTGCCGAAACAAGGCGATGGGATGCTGTGCGCCGCGCGGCACGGTGAAGTATTGCGCGCCCTCCATCGGCGCATCTTCCAATTGCACGCTCGCCGCAACGCGCCCGATGATGCGAAAGGCAAATTCCATGTCGCGGCCTAGCATGCGATCGGGCCGGGTGATATCCACCAGCAGCATGCGTACGTATTCCTGTTTTACGGAACTGGTGCGCGGATTGTTGGGAAACACCGGCGCGACGTTGCGCACCAAGTCGTGCTCTGCCGCAAGTAGGTACAAGTCGTTGAGCTCGGTCCAACGTTCATCGGCACCGGGCATATTCAACATCCGCGAGAGAATCATCTTGCGCGTCAGCCAGCGCGCACGCCGCAACATCACCACCACGCGGTTGTCCTTGATCCAATCGGAATTCCAAGCTTCTTTCGCAATGCACAGCCCGAACCCATTGGAGAATTCCACCGCACTTGCCTGCAACGCTTCTAGCAGCTTGGGGTTGCCATCGCGGCCATCCAGCGGCTTGCCGGATGGCGCCAAATAATCCGCGCCGATCGGGCGCCAGTATTCATGCGCCGCGACATCCAACTCCATTAGCACACGAGCCCGGCGGCCAGGGGTAAAGTTGGCGTCTTCGTTAATGGAACGCACACATGCGGTGAGCTCGGCCAAGGCACTAGCCGGATCGTGCGAAGGCAGCGTTTCGATCATCGCCTTCGCCTCTTCGGCGGTGCTCACCGGATGATCGGGGACCTTCTTCTCTTTGAAGGCGATATCGAGGAATTTTCCGAGGTTAAAGTCTTTGAAGTCCATGGGGGAATTCTAACAGCGCCGCTTCGAGGTTTTTTTGTCCCGATTCGCTGCCCTGGATAGACTTGGCGCTATCAACTTCGCTTTGGACTATTCGCTGTTAGCGACCATGTTGAGTTTATTTCCAAGGCCATCCACCAAGCTGCTGTGTTGATGCTTTCTCAATTTCAACGCATCACTCGCGAACGCGATTGGCGAGTATCGAGTCGACTATCGACGCTCCACTTTGCCCGGCTTTGGCGGTTGCTTGGGTTTCTTTTGTTCTTTCTTCGGCCTGTCTCGATTGCCCATGAGGTTTTCCTTTTAGGTTGTGCCGCTTTTACGGCGGATCATTGCGTGGTCTAGATTACGCTTGATTCACACGGCCAGGGCCACGCCATTTAGTTCCAGCTCAACCACTGGCTCCAGCCGGCCCGCGAGCAACGCATGTAAATAACAGGTGTTTTGCGCCATCACCAGTAATTTCTCCATGCGCTCAACGGATTCGTCGCCATGCAGAAAGATATGTGTGTCCATGGGGTGGGCGATGGCGCGCAGATCGCCATTGGCGGCGCTGCCTTGGGTCTCAAAGGGGCTCTCCTGCACCAATCGCACGGCACGAATTTTCATTTTGTGAAAATCGGCATAACGCAGGAATTGGGTGGTGAGGCAAAACGCCACGCCCCAAGCGCCGATGGCCAACGCGCTGGGGGCTTGGTCCGCCTGCGCCCGCTCATCGCTTTTGAAACCCCAACGTGCGGTGGCGCTGATGATTTCCGATTCGGTTTGATCGTTCGCCCAACGCGATGTGCCAGGAACTCGGATTTCGCGGCGCTCGGGCACCATGGGGTCGGCTTGTGCGCCCGTTGGCGCGGGCGTCGCAGTGGCTGCAGGTGGGGTCACGGTGGCGAGTTTCGCCACGATTCCGGGCAAGTCTTTGGATGGCTCCAGAGGCGAAGGCGCTTTGGTCCAAACCTTGAAAGGATCTTCGGCGTCGGCCGCGCTCGATGGTGTTGGCGAGGCGAAGGTGCATCGCTTGCCATTGGCATACAGCGCAAAGGTGTTGTCCAAAGGTTCGCGACACATCGCCGTGAGCGGCGAGGCAAAGAGCGCCGCACGAGCTAGCGCCACCAGTGTCGCCCTGGGTGCGCCACTGGTGAGTTTTAGTTTTATCTTGGGCGCCTCGGCCGAACCCTTGCCATCGCCGCGCATGAAGGACCCTTGGAAGGCGTACACGCACACCTGTTCGGTAGTGGCCGCTTCGATCAGGATGCCGCCCGCGCGCGCCAATTGCATGAAACGACTCAGCACATCAGCAGGCAAGGCAGCGGAATAAAACGACAAGGGGTTGGGGGCGAAATCTGTGCCATTCAAGCCCGGCCCTTCGTCGCTCACGGCACGAAACGAGGAACCCTGCGCACCTTCGCTAACCACGGCTTCTTTTTGATGGCCACCCATGGCGCGAAGCTCGGTGCGAAAAACGTCTTTGCATGCCGCTGCCCCAATCACACCTGGACGGGCCGTGCCTTGCGCAACTTTGAAACCCAAGGGAAAACCTGAGCTTTCTATGGAGTCGCCACGTTGAATGGAATCGCCCATGCTATCTCCTTGGTATTGCAGAAATGTTAAACATTACTTAAAGAGTATCAAGTGTACACCTACATCAGGGGCTGATATAGTTGTCAATGTCGATAACAGATATCGTAACCATTGCGGAGACTCTCATGGCCACCAAGGCACCTAGCACCCAGCTTCGAAAACTGATGCGGCAACGCATTTGCCAACGCATTGAGGCGCTGGAAATGACACGTGGCGCCGCTGGCGAACAATTAGCCATGAATAAGGCGCAAATCAGCCGCTTGTTCGATGACCAGGATATTTTCAGTTTGGACAGACTGGTGGATGCCGCCGCGGCAATCGGCTTGGAAGTACGGATAAGCGCCGTTCGTCCGTATAGAGATTAGGGCCCAAGGGATTCGAACCCGAGGGACCTATTCCGCCTCAAGCCATATCCACTGAATGGCGCTTTAAAGCCTCCAAGGGCACCAACTGCAATACGTTTTGATGCGTGGCTTCGAGTATTACCTTGGGCGCCATGCCTGCCTCCCAGGCTTCGATCCAGCGCAATACGTGCAGGCACCAGCGATCGCCGGGTTGCAGGCCGCGAAAACGCAATTCTGGACGCGGTGTAGATAAATCGTTGCCGCGCGAACTGGAGAACGCCAGGAACTCGGCTGTGCTCTTGATGCACACCAAGTGCGCGACGCCATGTTCGCTATGCGTAGCGCACCAGCCATCGCGGAAAAATCCTGTCAGGGGCGCGTAGCTGCAAGCCATCAGCGGCCCGCCAAGAACGTTTTTTTCGGGAGAGGTCATTGGGTTTCGTCGAAAACCGGGGACGTACCCCATTTCTGCCTGTCGGAATTGACGCAAACCGTGGTACGTCCCCGGTTTTCAATATGCTACCGGATTATCTTCGCTGTGCCTTGTAGCGGTCGCGGAATGTGCCGCCGGGTTGTGGCGCCGGAAAGTAGCGGCCATCGGTCCAGCCACCTGCAAATGGCAGACTGGAAATCATGCCGGACGATCCACCCAAAAAGCAAAGCGCGCGTGCGCCCCAACGCGCTAGCGGCGCATATAGCCATGGCCGTTGCGCTACGAACGACCATAGCTTGATCGCCCATATCTCTGCTTTTGGCCGTAGGCGGGCTTCGACCTGCCGTTCGCGCAAGGAACGCAGTAAATCGGGCAGCGGGATTTTCACCGGGCACACCACCGAACAAGCGCCGCACAAGGTCGCGGCATGCGGCAGATCCAGGGCATTTTCCAGGCCCATGAAGGCCGGTGTCAGCACCGAACCCATTGGCCCCGGATACACCCAGCCATAAGTGTGGCCACCAACGGTTTTGTACACCGGGCAATGGTTCATGCAGGCGCCACAACGAATACAACGCAGCATATCCTGCAACTCGCTGCCCACCAGGTTGGCGCGCCCGTTATCCACCAGGATGAAATACAAATGCTCGGGGCCTTCGCTGCTGCCTTGATCGCGGGGTCCGGTGAGCACAGAAAAATAATTCGAAATATTTTGTCCGGTGGCCGAGCGCGGCAACAGGCGCATCAGCACAGATAGATCCTCCAACGTGGGCACCACCTTCTCGATGCCGGTAATCGCAATGTGTACACGCGGCAGCGTGGTCACTAAACGCCCATTGCCTTCGTTGGTCACCAGGGCAACCGAGCCGGTCTCAGCGATCAGGAAATTGCCGCCGGAAATCCCCAGGTCGGCCGAGAGAAAATGCTCGCGCAGTTTTTCGCGCGCCTCGCGCGTGAGCTTTTCCGCGCGATCCAGACGTGGCGTGCCGTGGTGTTTAACGAACAGATCCGCGATTTCATCCTGGCTTTTATGCATCGCGGGCGCAATGATGTGCGAGGGTGGGTCATCAGCCAACTGGCAGATGTATTCCCCCAAGTCGGTCTCCACCGGCTGAACGCCGGCCTGCGCCAGCACCTGATTGAGACTGGCCTCCTCCGAGAGCATCGATTTGGATTTGATGGCTTTTTTGAGATCGTGGCGGCGGCAGATTTCCACCACGCGCTCACCGACCTCTTTGGCGTCGTTGGCAAAGAGCACTGTGGCGCCGCGGCGCGTGGCCTCTAACTCGAAGCGTTCGATCCAGGAAGCCAGGTCGCGAATCGAGCGGTTGCGTATAGCCTCCGCCGCGTCGCGTTGCGCTTCGAACGCCGCATGACCAAATTCCGCGACGCGTTCGGCACGACGCGCGGCGAAGCCAAGGCTTGCCATGCGTTTTTGCGTTTCGGGGTTAGCGATGGCCGCGCTTGCTCGCTGCTTGAAATGGATGGATTGGATTTGCATGTTAGGTTTTTCCCGCCAGCACTTCGGCTACGTGCAGTACGCGCGTGCTCGTGTCGCCTTCGCGGCGCAAGCGCCCTTCGATGTTAAGCATGCAGCCAAGATCGCCCAGCACCACGGCGTTCGCGCCGCTCGCACGAATATGGGCGCATTTGCTCGATGCCATTCGCGTGGAGATGGCACCGAATTTCACAGCGAATGTGCCGCCAAACCCGCAACAGGTTTCGCATTCGTTCATTTCGATGAGCTGCGCGCCTTTAACCTTTGCCAACAACGCGCGCGGCTGCGTTTTCACCCCCAGCTCGCGTAATCCAGAGCAGGAGTCGTGATAGGTGACGGTGCCGGCGAATTGCCCTGGTACGGTGTCGATCTTCAGAATATCGCCAAGAAACTGGGTAAGTTCGTAGCTACGCTCAGCCAATCTACGCGCGCGCGCCTGCTGCAATGCATCGCCTTCGAATACCTGTGGGTAATGCACGCGCAGCATGCCCGCGCACGAGCCCGATGGAGCAACCACGTAATCGCAAGCATCGAACTCATCGAGCAATTTAATCGCAAGCAAACGAGCCGATTCACGCTCGCCCGAATTCCACCCTGGCTGTCCGCAGCAGGTCTGCGCCTCGGGAACAATGACTTCGCAACCCGTCGACTCCAACAGTTCGAGCGCGGCAAAACCGATGCTGGGACGCATCAAATCGACTAAGCAGGTAACGAGCAAGCCTACGCGCATGGGGTTTCTCGATTGGAAAACGAGTGGTGCACAAGCACCAAAAGAGGATCGATAGGATCAGATTATCACGGCATGCCCGGCGAAACGCGGATTGCCTAGTATGCCGCGCGGCTACTGAGCCACCATGGCGTGCACGGCCAGGAGCTTATGGGTATCGCACCAGGTTTTTTCGATACGCAGCCGAGCCTTTTGCGCCATATCGCGAAATAGCCCGTCCGCATAGGTGTTATGCATCGCGGTGCGAATGCGCTCGCCGAGTGCGAAGTCAACCCGCTGTCCGGCGACATGCGCGAACTGCGCGTATTGGCTCTCCAGGAACATCTCGATACGCGCGCCCTTGGGCTCGAAGTTGGCCCGGTGATGGAAACGCTGAATTTGAAAATCACCTTGCAGCTCGCGATTGATATGGCGCAGGGCGTTGGTGTGAAAAGCTTCCATGGCGCCACGTTGATCGTTGTAGGCCCCTTGAAGAATTTGCCAATCGGTGGTTTGGTCAACGGTAAGCAAAACGCGCCCCGCAGGCCCGGCAAGGGCTCGCACCTGCGAGAGCAGGTCCTGCGCATCTTGCGGGCCGTAACGCGCGAAAACCAAGCCTAGAAGCAACACCGCCTTGCAACGCACCGGCACGCCGACAAAGCGTGGCAGATGCAATGGCTTTTCATAATCCGCGCGAATGCCGCAGATGTTGAGCCAGGGAAAGCGCTGCGAATTGTTGGCTAGGGTATCCATCAAAGTAGGCATCGAGGTATCGATGGGCGCGTAGATCGAGGGTCGTAAATGTTCGAGCAGAAAAGCGGCACTGGCGCTGGCGTGATTGCCTAGATCCAGGCACTGACTATCGCCGCCGATGAATTCGACGATCTCGCCAATATTGGCGTTGAGGATATTTTTTTCCGTGCGCGCGGCCAGATACTCGGGCTGCGCAGCGACACGCTCGAACAGTTGCTGGCCATGTGTGTCAAATAGCACACGCCAGGGGAGCGATTTTTCCGCTTGCGATAGGCCCCAAAGCAGCGCATCGCGAAGTTCCGTGCCTGCGGCGAGAAAATCGTAGCTGCGCACCACGCCAGCCGTATGCACTTCCGGCCCTCTATCGCGTGCCGCATCAAGGGCGGCGCGAAACAAGGGAACCTCGCCTGTCTGCTGCGCCACCATCGGTTTTTAGGGCAAGGCCAATCCGTTAGGTCGGGCGCGGGGGCATTCGCGACGCTTCTTTGCGCAACTTTTGCGCCGCGCCAGGTTGCTCGCCCGTTTTAGCGACTTGCGCTGGTTGCGCCACCGGTTGCGCGGCGGCCGATTTTTTTACCGTCTTGGACGTTGTCGGCTTGCGCGGGGCCGCTCGAGTTACCGATGGCGGCTTAATGCCCGACGCGGCCTCCAGCCATTGCCTGACGCGCAGAGCGTCGGCGCTGCGCGTGTTCTTGCCCCAGGAATCGAGCAGCACGATGATCACCCCGCGGCCCGCCAGTTGTGCCTGCATCACCAGGCAACGACCCGCTTCGTTGATAAACCCGGTTTTGGATAAGCCGATTCCCCAACTGGGGCTGGCCACCAAGCCGTTGGTATTGCGAAACGCCAATTTGCGCCCGGCGACTTCGGTGTCGTGTTGTTGCATGGTCGAATATTCGCGGATTTTGCCGTAGCCATGCGCGTGCGCTACCAGACTTGCCAAATCTTCCGCAGTGGAAACATTGGTGCTCGACAGGCCAGTTGAATCGGCAAACCGCGTGCCCAACAAGCCCAACGAAATCGCTTTCTCGTTCATGGCGCGAATAAAGGCTTCGCGCCCACCCGGATAGGCGCGCGACAGCGCCGCAGCGGCGCGATTCTCGGAGGCCATTAGCGCGAGGCGTAACATTTCATCGCGCGACAGCGCCGCGCCAAGATGCAGGCGCGACCCGGTATTACGCAGGTAATCGACGTCCTCATCGCTCACGACAATCAGCTCCTCGAAGGGAAGCTGCGCATCCAATACCACCATCGCGGTCATCAGTTTCGAGATCGACGCGATCGGGTGGATAGTTTGTGAATTCTTGCCGTACAAAATTTCGCCGGTGGCCTGATCGATCACCACCGCAGCGGAAGATTTAAGCGCGAGCTTGGCAGTTGGGTGCAGCGCAGGGGTTAAGGATGCGGGATTTACGGCGGCTGAATTCGGGGCACCAGGATTCGCCAGCGAATTGTGCTGCGGAAGGCTTTGCAGTTGCGTGGCGGGCCTGAGTTCCTGTGCGCTGGCTACCGAGACCACCGCGCTCTCCAGGGTCGCGAGAACCACTGCAACGATGACCGCAATAACTTGGAAGGCCATATTTTTCAAGTCGTTACTCCAAAAGAAACCGCTACGAATGCTGCGGAGTGTAGTATTTGAAAACAATAAACGCAAGAAAATTAGATAGATAGATAACTTATTTCAAGTTTCAATAGAGCATTTGCCGGGGCAGATCTAAAGCCAATGCCGCATTCGAATCAAGACCTTCAACTCACGTCGCGACTGCCGCCTTATGCGCTTGCGCCTGTTCCTGCTGCTGCAAGGCCCACATCTGCGCATAGGCGCCCTCTTTCTCCAATAATTCGCGATGCGTGCCGCGTTCCACGATACGACCGGCATCCAGAACAATAATCTGGTCAGCATCCATGATGGTGGAAAGCCGGTGAGCAATCACTAGTGTGGTATGCCCTCGGGCGATGCGATTTAGTTCGGATTGAATGCCTTGCTCGGTCTCCGAATCGAGCGCCGAGGTGGCTTCGTCGAAAATCAAAATCCCAGGGTTTTTTAGTATGGCGCGCGCAATGGCCACGCGCTGTTTTTCCCCACCCGACAATTTCAATCCGCGCTCGCCGACGCGTGCCTCGTATTTATCCGGCAGGCTTTCGACGAAATCGTGGATGTGCGCGGCGCGTGCGGCTTCGATGACCTCATCTTCTTCGGCATCGGGCCGGCCGTAGTGAATGTTGTAACGAATGGTGTCGTTAAACAACACTGTGTCCTGCGGCACGATGCCAATCGCCCCGCGCAAGGAACTTTGCTTGAAGTCGCGCAGATCGGTGCCATTGATGCGCACCGCGCCACCCGAGACGTCGTAGAAGCGGTACAACAATCGGGCCAGGGTCGACTTTCCCGACCCGGAATGACCCACCACCGCCACCTTGTTGCCCACGGGTATGTCGAATGAGACATCGAACAAGATTTGGCGCTTCGGATCGTAGGAAAAATTCACGTGATCGAAGCGAATCGAGGCCGGGCCGGCCTCCACTTCGAGCGCATTCGCTCGATCAGCGATTTCGCGATTTTCTTCCAACAATCGGAACATGCGATCCATGTCGATCAGCGATTGCTTGATTTCGCGATACACCATGCCCAGGTGATTAAGCGGAATGTAGAGTTGTATTAATAACGCGTTCACCAGCACCAGATCGCCAAGCGTGAGATTTTTGTTCACTACCCCTTCGGCGGCAAGCAACATAAGCACCGTGACGGCAGCCGCAATGATGAAACTCTGGCCAATGTTTAGTAGCCCCAAGGAAGCTTCGGTCTGCACCGCGGCGCCCTCGTAATTGCGCAGGTTATCGTCGTAGCGTCGCGCCTCGAAATCCTCGTTATTGAAGTATTTCACCGTCTCGTAATTGAGCAGGCTATCGATGGCGCGCGTATTGGCCTTGGA
>JBJXEY010000447.1:0-3089 GCA_046153355.1 Burkholderiales bacterium | reverse complement strand
AACAACACCTTGTCCTGACCGTAGGTGTTGAGATATTGGATGAACTGCGGCGGCCAATACTTCGGGCTGTGCGCGTCCGAGCCGATGTAGACGTTGGGATGCTTCCAGGCCATGGCAATCATTTCGTCGGTCCAGGGAATCCCCACGTGGATACCGATAATTTTCAGTTCCGGAAAATCGCAGGCGATGCCATCCAGAAGAATCGGTCTGCCCACGCTGCGTAAAGGTTGCTCGGGCGTGTAGATAAGCGACTGGCCCACCTGCATCTGCACCGGCACATCCAGCTCGACGCATTTGGCGTAGAACGGATACCACCTGGCGTGATCCGGGGGCAACTCGAACCAATGCGGATACATATGCGCGCCGATGAAACCCAATTCACGCACTGCGTGCGCAAGGTCGCGCACGCCTTTCATGCCTTCGGTCGGGTCGATGCCGGCCAGGCCCGAGAATCTTTCGGGATAGGCGCGTATCGCTTCGGCAACAAGGGCATAAGGCAGATGCCAGCTTCCCGGCAGACCCAGTCGGCCGGTTTTGGTCGCGATCAGCAAAACACGTTCGATACCGGCTGCGTCCATCAGCGCGAGCATGCGTTCGTGCGGCAAACCGTCGGCGATGCTCGCATCACGGCCGATTTTGTTTGCATAGAAGTCAGCAAACCACGCAGGCCGCAAGCGCAACACCTCCGGGGTGATTGGATTGACAACGCAGTCAATGGCCTTGATGGAGTAGCTCACGGCCTGCTCCCAGCCCGCAGCGCAATTGTCGCCTCGACATCGACTGCATAGCTCTTCTCATCCAACACCACGCCATAGTCTTCCCGCGCCGCGGCGAAATCAATGCAGCCATCGATCACATCCGTGCGCACGCGCTCCGGGTCGCGCTCGAAGGGATTGCCCCAACCACCGCCACCCGAGGAGCGTTGCTTGTAGGTATAGCCCGGTTTAACCCAGACCGCATCGGTGCGCGCGGTCACATCCTGCCACTCAGTAGCGCCCGGTTGCCGCGTCAGCCCTTGATAGGGCACACCAGGTTTGCCACCCCATAAACCCTGCGGCGGGAATTTCACCCGGCCCAGGCGCGCGAGCGTGCCGCAGCCCCCCGCATCAATCAGCATTTCTCCCAGCGCGGTGACAATCATTTCCACACCCAGTCCACCACGGAATTTGCCTGGACCGCCCGAGCCCACCCGCAGGCCGCGTTGTTCAACGCGCACCGGCCATTTATGTTCGATGGCCTCGACCGGACAGTTACGCACGTCGCCCTGGATGATGGAGCACTGCGCCGAGATACCATCTTCGAAGGGGCGTGCGCCCCAGCCCGCGCCGCCGGCATCGGAGATGTTGTAGTAACGGCCGGTTGCCGGATGCACGCCGGTGCCCGCGACACCCGAGCCACCCACCACGCCTTGTCCCCCCGCAGGGATGCGATGCGGAATGGCGGGCGCCAGCGCCGCCAAGGTGCAGTCGATCACCGTAGCCAACACCGTGCTCCAATTCATGTAGGGCGCAGGCGGCGTGGCCATCATGATATTGCCCTCGTTGATCTCCACTTTCAGCGCGCGAAACGAGCCTTCGTTCACCGGATCGGTGGGCGCGGTAAGCGCCTTGTAGGCGATGTAGGGGCAGGCAAGCGTTCGGCTGTTGATATTGCCGCGCACCTGTTTCGAGCAGCCAGTGAGATCGATGGTCATGTCACCGCCCTTCACCACCACGCGCGTATGCAACGGCACGGGTTTGGTGAGATCGACCTTGTCGTTATCAATCCACGCTTCGGCGCGGTACTCGCCGTCGGGAATTTTTTCGATCTCGGCACGGCAAGCGGCCTCGGTACGGTCATAAATAATTTCCAGCGCCTCGAATACCGTGCTTTTGCCAAACTTTTGAAATAGTTCCTCCAAGCGTCGTTCGGCGAGGCGACACGCCGCCACTTGCGCGCGCAAATCCCCCAGCGTGTGTTCGGGCAAACGCACATTGCTGGTTAAGAACATGAATCCGGTTTCATTGGCTACGCCGCGCTCATACAACTTGAAGTGGTCAAACTGCAGACCTTCTTCAAAGTAATCGCGCGTGATGCCGCCACGATTGCCGCCAATATCGCGGTGATGCGCCTTCACCGTGGGAAAGGCGACGATTTCGCCATCGACGAAAAAGGGCGTGAGGATATTGATGTGATTGGGATGCGAGCCTTGAATGCGCGCATGGTTAAAGCACAGCACATCCCCAGGGTGAATGTTCTCCAGGCCATAGTGGCGAATCGCGTCCTTCACCACCACTGGGATGTCGGCAAGGAACATCGCCACGCCGCCTTCGCCCTGGCCCATGATGCGGCCGCGCGTGTCGTAGATGCCCACGCAGTAGTCCTTCACTTCATAGATAAACGGGCTGTACGCGGCGTACTGCACCACGCTCATCATTTCGTTGGCGAAGGCGGGCAGCGCATTGCGGATGACTTCGAGGGTGACGGGATCAATTCGGGGCTTACCCGTGTTTGCTTTCGCTGCCGTTGTTGGTTTTGCAGCTGCTTTGGTCTCGCCTATCTTGGGTTGCGCCACCGATATAACCAGTTCGCCCGATGGCATGGCTTGCGCCGTATCTCCAGGATGAATCACCGTGGTCGAGGCGTACTCCTCAATGATGGCCGGACCTGTGATGAGTACACCTGGCGCGAGCAAATCCCGGTTGTAGATCTGGGTTTTCACCGGCGCGCTGGCGTCATTCCAAAATATATCGCGCTCGCCAACCAAGGCTGCATTTTCTTTGGCGGCGCCCGCCACCTCGATGCTGGGAAACCGCGGCCGCTCGCGACGGCCACGCGCCACCAGGCGAATGTTGACAATCTCCACTGGCTCGCTCTTGGCATATTGCCCATAACGCTCTTCGTGCATTTGGTTGTAGCCACGACGCACCGCCTCGCGATCAGTTAACTCGATGACATTGCCGGTGATCGGCACCTGCAGCGTGAATTCCTGGCCAACATAACGCACATCGAAAAATCGATCAAAACCAATCGCCTCCTTGGCCACACCTTCGTTCGCCAGGGTCGCTTCGCCCTGCCCAATTAGCTCATCGAAAATGCTTTTTACTAAA
>JBJXEY010000441.1:0-14045 GCA_046153355.1 Burkholderiales bacterium | reverse complement strand
CACACTTAGCACTGGCGACCCCGACGGCCCGCCGTTGATTGGCGGTGGCACTGCCGGGTCGCGCTCCATGAGTTCGCACGGCGCGGCCTCGTTGATGGCGGCGCGCGAAGTGATCAAGAAAGGCCTGGAGCTGGCGGCCAAGGACCTCGAAGTCGCGGCCGCTGACATCGAATTCACGGA
The DNA here is from genome assembly GCA_046153355.1 of Burkholderiales bacterium. Classification (GTDB taxonomy): domain Bacteria; phylum Pseudomonadota; class Gammaproteobacteria; order Burkholderiales; family SG8-39; genus 2-02-FULL-62-17. The sequence goes on along the minus strand of JBJXEY010000441.1, from coordinate 13,865 downwards.
CGGCAAATACCGCGTCAAGGGAACCGATAAGTCGATTGGCATCGTCGAACTGGCGAAAAAACAATCCAGCACCGCAGGCTCGCACCCGATGGATGCAGGTGGCGAAGTGCCGGCGACCGGGACATTCCCCAGCGGCGTACACGTGGCCGAAGTGGAAATCGACCCCGATACCGGCGTCACCACGGTGTTGCGTTACATCACCATGGACGATTGTGGTTTCGTGGTGAATCACACCCTGCTCGAAGGCCAGATGCATGGCGGCATCATGCAGGGCGCGGGGCAGGTGTTTGGCGAGGACTGCATGTACGACCGCGCCACCGGCCAATTGCTCACTGGCAGCTTCATGGATTACTACATGCCTCGCGCGGGCTTGATTCGTAACCTCGAGGTCTATGACAGTTGCGTGCCATCGCCCACCAATCCGCTGGGCGTGAAGGGCGCGGGAGAGGCAGGTACCACGGGTTCATTGCCGACGTTCATGAATGCGGTGGTGGATGCGCTGCGACCCATTGGCATTCATCACATCGACATGCCGATCACGCCGAGCAAGATGTGGCATGCGATTCGGGCGCAGAGTAAATAGCGATTGGACAATTCAAAGAGCGATCGGACATTCGTTTCGGCCGCTCCCACTCAATACAAATCATCTATCGAACATTTGAAGACAGGGTACTGACATGGCAAAAATAGAAATGACGGTCAACGGCAAGAAGGTATCGGGCGACGTAGAAGATAGAACTCTCCTTGCCAATTTCCTGCGCGATGATCTCGGCCTCACCGGCACGCATATTGGCTGCGATACCAGTCAGTGTGGCTGCTGCACCGTGCATGTGAATGGCAAGGCGGTGAAGTCCTGCACCATGGTGGTGGGGCAGGCCAATGGCAGCGAGGTGCTCACCATCGAAGGTCTGGCGAACGGCGATAAACTGCACCCGGTGCAACAGGCCTTCACCGAATGCCACGCGCTGCAATGCGGTTTCTGCACCCCAGGCATGATCATGGCGGTGGCGGGTTTGCTCAAAGACAACCCCAATCCCAATGACGATGAAATCGAACATGGCCTGGAAGGCAATCTTTGCCGCTGCACCGGCTACATCAACATCATCAAGGCCGTGAAACAAGCCGCTGCGGCGATGAAGTAACAGAAGGTACTGGCTTAACTCGTCTGGATAAAGCGAAGGCGCGGATCGATTTTCGCAATGTGATCGAAATCCCGGTCGTCGTGAAGCAGTGGTAATTCGACTTCGATGGCTGTCGCGGCGATAAGACAGTCATTGGAGTTCCTGGGGGTAATCCCCCTCCAACGGCATTTGGCATAAAGCATGGCAGCCGCCTTGGCTGTCGTCACCGGGTTACCAACTTCGAGGATTGAGGCTCCGCCAAGGGTTCGCGACCAACGCGCGAAAGTTTTTTCCGAATCGGCGCCTTGCAGCACTTCTTGAAGAATGACGGGCACGAGCCAGATAGGTAGCCTTTCTTCCAACACGCTTTTCAGTCGTTCTACTGGCGCGGTTTTATCGGCGCGCAGGAAGCCAACCCACACCGAAGAATCGACGATCATTTGCGCTTGATGGTGCGCACGTAAGGTTTGGGTTTGGGTTCTGAGACCTTCGGATCGTAGTTCTTGTCCACGCCGCCGCTACCGTACAAAGAAAGTATCGCGGCATACCCGGATGTCCCGACGAAATGGCGCAGCGCCGCCTCCACCGCCGCGCGCTTGGTATTCACGCCGGCAAGTTTCATGGCCCGCTTCACGAGATCCTCGTCGATGACAATGTTGGTTCGCATATACACCTCCGATGTGTATAAACATTATAGCTCTAACGAACCAAGATGGATTCAATACGGAAAGCACGACGAAGCGGGTCACTGCTTCGTTTCGAGGTTAATCACCAACGCTTAAATACGACGGTCGCGTGTTGACGCTTGTGCTGTCGAAACCGGCGGCGCTTTTGTAGTTCTCCGTGATCGCCGCCATTTCTTGTTTCGAAATCACCTCTTCCACGTTCGCGAATCCACCTGGCGCACGATCTTCGGCGATCTGCATGGCGCGCTCTGGCCCAAGCTCGCGGTTCTTCAAGGTGATCTCGGCCATCGGTTTCAGGCGTTGCGCCTCGTAGCTTTTAAGCGCGGCTTCGATGTTCGGTTCGACGAGCAGCGCCTGTGCCAACACCCGCGCATCGACCACCGCCTGGGAGCCCGCCTGAGAACCGGTAGGCAACATCGGGTGCGCCGCGTCGCCAAGTAACGTGACGCGGCCGAATGACCATCGATCCACCGGATCGCGATCACACTTGGGAAATTCGAAAATTTCGGGTGTTGTATCAATCAAGGCAGGCACGTCCAGCCAAGGAAAGCGCCAGCCGGCGAACGCGTGGGCGAAAACGTCCTTGGAGACTTTACGATCCCAGTCCGGGCGTGAGGTCTCGGGCATGCCGATTTCGCAGATCCAGTTGACCAACACACGTCCGCGGCTCAACGCCTCGTTGCTCATGGAATAGCCCACCAGTCTTTGCAAACGATGCCCCACGATAACCTGCGTGCGGCCATCGAGGAACGCGTCCATCTCCACCGAGGCGCGCCATTGCATCTCACCGCAATATCGGGTCGGGCCTTCGTTGGGGTAGTAGTGCGCGCGCACCGCGGAGTGAATGCCATCGGCGCCAATCAAGAGATCCGCTCGCTCGGTACACAGCGATTGACCCGTCGCGCGATCAATAAAATGCGCGCTGACCCCGTTTACGTCTTGCTCAAATGACGCCAGATGGTGGCCGGCGAGGATATTCGCGGCGCCTAACCGTTCGCGCACCGCCTCGAAGAGCAACATCAACAAATGCCCGCGATGCACCGAGATCTGCGGCCACTTGTAACCGGCTGCCACGCCGCGCGGTTCGGACCAGATGAGTTGCCCGTGTTTGTTGTAGCAACTCCATTTATGCGTGGCCACACCGGTGGCGTAGAGCGCCTTGCCCAGGCCCATTTCGTCGAGTTCACGCACCGCATTGGGTTGCAGATTGATGCCGGCGCCTACCGCGCCAATATCTTTGACCGATTCGAATACTTTTGCCTCGATGCCCGCCTGATGTAAGGAGAGCGCCATCGACAACCCGCCGATACCGCCACCTACGATGATTGCCTTCATACCGTTGAACCTTCAAATCAAGTGGCGCTGACGGAGAATTCGTCGGGGTTTTCGGGATATTGCTTCTAGCCGGAATTTCGGCGTCGGTATAGTATGCCGCACGGTCAATTTGAGTGGAGGAATGGCAATGAAAATCAATCGGGTCGAGTCTTTGGTCTATGGTGTCGCCGACATGGATGTAGGCGTGCGTTACTTTCAAGACTGGGGGGTGCAATTGAAATCACGTGGCGCCGAGCGCGCCGATTTTGGCATGCCCTCGGGGCAAACCATCGTGTTGAAATTGATGTCCGATGCCGCGCTGCCCAAGGCGCCAAACGCCGGGCCCACGGTACGTGAAACCATCTGGGGCGTGGATACGCAAGGCTCCTTGGATGAACTGCAAAAAGAATTGAAGCGTGATCGCGAGGTAAGTGTAGATGCCGATGGCAGCCTGCATACGCACGACGATGTTGGTTTTGCCATTGGCTTTTGCATTCAAAACGGCGTGCCCCCCTCGAAGCCAGGTGGTTCGCGAATGAACAAACCCTTCGATCCGCCGCGCAGCGCCTCGCCGCAACGCATGGGCCATGTGGTCTATAGCATCAAGCGCGCCGACCAGCAAAAGGCCGCCGACTTCTACATGAAGCGCCTGCAATTTCGCATGACCGATCACACCGACGATCTGGGCGACTTCATGCGTTGCAACGGGTCGAACGACCATCACAATTTATTTTTCTTGAAGGCGCCCGATTTCGCCGCGTTCAACCACGTGGCTTTCGAAGTACGCGATTTTGATGAAATTATTTTCGGTGGCAAAAACATGAAGGCTAAGAGCTGGAAGCCCTATGCGCCGCCTGGCCGCCATATTCTCGGCTCGAATCTCTTCTGGTATTTCAACAACCCTTGCGGCGGGCAAACCGAGTATTTCGCCGATATGGATCTCATGGACGATAACTTCCAAACACGCAATTGGGAGAAATCGCCGGGTTATTCGATGTGGATTCTTGACGCGGGCGATACCGTGGCCGAAGGCGGGCGCCCTGCCGGGGCGCCGCAGCCGGCGTAGTTGTTGTGAATCTATCGCGCTCGTTGTTGCCGCCAATGCGCCTTCGGCGTGGGGTCGCGGCGAGCGCCATCGCGCTGGCCGTATGCGCTTGGATTCCGAGTGGAGCCTGGTCAGCGGAACCGACAACCAACGCGGCGCTGGCCGAGCAACTTGCACCGTTGTTATCGACTTACACCCGAGCGGTAAAACCTGGCGACCAGATCGATGATTTTCGCGACCTGTTCGCCAGTGTTTTCAGGCGAGTACAGCGCGGCTACGCATTGGAAGTGGATATTCCCACGCTAGTCGCGGCGGCAGTAAAAGCGATCGACCCGGTGAAGCCCGCAAGCGGCGAAGCCGACGCGGTGTTCAAGACCGCCATCAACGCCGCCCTTGGGATCTTGGATCCCCATTCGAGTTACCTTGATGCCAAGGAACACCGCAGTCAGGGGGAATCGATCTCCGGCAGCTTCGGCGGTTTGGGCATCGAGGTGGATATGTCGGAAGGTTTGGTGCGCGTGGTCTCGCCTATGGACGATTCCCCTGCGTCGCGCGCTGGCCTCAAAAGCGGCGATCTTATCGTGCGTTTTGACGATCAAGCGGTGTTGGGCTTGACGCTCAATGAGGCCGTGACGCGCATGCGAGGTCAGCCGGGTACGCCGATCACGTTACTAGTTCGTCGTCCTGGTCGAGCGGATGATTTCAGCGTGGCGCTGGTGCGCGAGACCATACGCACGCAGGCATTACGTGCGCGCATGGAAGATGATGTACTGGTGCTCAGATTGGCGCGTTTCACCGGCGCCGTGGGCACCGACATCGAAAAAGCGATTGCCTCGATGACGCAAAAAAGCTTGCCGAGCGCGGTGGTATTGGACATGCGTGGCAATCCTGGCGGGTTATTGAATCAAGCTGTCGCGGTGGCCGATATTTTTTTGAGCCAGGGCGAAATCGTTTCCCTGCGTGGGCGTACCGCCGGTAATCAGCGCACTTGGCGCGCCAATGCCGCCGAGCAACTCGCCGGCGTGCCCATGGTGGTGATGCTCGACGGCGGTTCTGCGTCGGCGGCGGAATTGGTCGCCGCAGCCTTGCAGGAGAACGGCCGCGCGGTGGTGATGGGGCAGCGAAGCTATGGCAAGGGCAGTGTGCAAACGGTTATTCCGCTGGGTGAAAAAAAGGGTGCATTGCGTTTGACCACGGCGCTCTACCACGGCCCTTCCGGGCGCACAGTGCAACTTACCGGCGTCGGACCGGATATTGAGTTGGTCGTCGCGGCCACCACACCCGCGGCGCGTGGCGGGCGCCGCGAGGCTGATCGCTCTCGGGCGTTGCCCGGTGGCGATCAAATAACGCCGCCCAAGGCGAGCGTGGAACAGGCGCGCTGCCCCAAGCCCGCGCAGGGCAGCGATCTGGCGCTTTCCTGCGCGCTTGCCTACATCAAGGCGGGTGGCGTCGATAATTTTGTTGCCACCCTGGATGCTCCAGGCACGCCGGTGCTGCAATAGCATTCCATATTTAAGATCAATTATGTCCGTTAGTTGGCGTTGTATGGGCATCGTAAATAATTAAGTTAAAAAATATCTGCTGATATGAATGCCATACGATTACTTCCCCACGTGTTTCTGGTTGCGTTGCGCACTGCGATTTCGACTGCGATTCCCACTGCAATTTCCGCCGCAATCGCTGCCATCCTCGGTTTCGCTTCGATACCAGCCAGCGCGCAAACCTATCCCAACAAACCCATCACCCTTATTGTTCCCTTTGCCGCGGGTGGACCGTCGGACGCGCACATGCGCCAGTTTGGCGCGGCGTTGTCGCGGCAACTGAAACAATCGATCATCATTGAAAACGTGGGTGGTGGCGCGGGCAATATCGGGCCGGCGCGGGTGGCGCGCGCCAATGCCGATGGCTACACCATCATGCAACACAACTTGGGTTTCGCCACCGCGCCCGCCTTGTACAAAAATCTGGAATACAACCCGGTCACCGATTTCGATTACCTGGGCACGCTGGTGTTCGACCCCAGTCTCTTAATGGCACGAAGCGATTTCCCTACCAACAACTTCAAGGAATTCATCGCCTACGTGAAAGCCAATCAGGAAAAGATCACCATTGGTATATCGGGCCCATCACATTTGTCGGCCTTGCTGTTCATGGAGGCTACTGGCACCAAGCTCACTACCGTGCCGTACAAGGGTGGTGGCCCGGCAATGAACGATCTGGTGGCCAAACATATCGATTTGTTGTCCAACTCGGCATCCATTGTCGGACCGCTGATTCGCTCTGGCAAAGTGAAGGCGATTGGGGTGACCGGCAAGCAACGCGTCGCCAATCTGCCGGAGGTGCCAACCCTGGATGAACAAGGCCTCACTGGATTTGAGATGGTGGTATGGACCAGTATTTTTGCGCCGAAAAATCTGCCTGGGGCGGTAAGAGATCGATTGGTTGCCGGGTTGCAAGGGACCTTGACCGATACCGAACTCGTCGCCCACTTCAATCGTACCGGCGGACAAATCGCCACGCGCGAGCAGGCAACGCCGTCGGCGCTGCAAGCGCTGGTGCGCTCGGAGGTGGAAAAGTGGGGCAGGGTTTTGAAAAATGCCGGCGTGCAGCCGGAGTGAAAATTTGGAGCGCGACATGAATAAGGCCATCTACGAAGTCGTCAGTCCCGTGGGCGATGAGCGCGATGCCAAGGATGCGGTAAAAAAACATTCGCCGCACCGCCACTGGATAGCCTAAAAGGCAAACGTCTTGGACTATGCTGGACGGCTTTCACCAATGGCGACATTGTTCTGCGTGCGTTTAAAGAACATCTCGCGAAGCGTTTTCCCGATATGCAATTCGTCGAATTCGCGCCCGGGCGCGGCCTGCGCTGGGGCGAACATCCCGAGCCCGACATTGCGCAGATCGTGCGCGAGGAGCGCCTCGACGCGGCGTTGATTACCGCGGGTTGTTGAGGCACTTGCGCGCCCGCCGTGTCGCGGGCCACAGCGTGGATTGAAGCAGCCGGTATCCCTGCGGTGGGTGTTACCTGCCGTGGTTTCTCGCCGCCGGCGCGGCTGGTGGGCAAAGCCGAGGGTGTGCCCCATATGCGGCTGCTTGAATTTCCACCGCCCAATATCGGCGCGATGCGACCAGATGACATTTTTGCCGCGACGCTGGCCAAAATGGATGAGCTGGAGAAGCTCTTCCTGCAACCAGCACCCGGTTCGGAGGCTGCTGCCGTTGCTGTCACGCCAAAAGCCTTAGGTAACAGCAGTGCACGCGACATCGTCTTCTCAGGCGATCTGCGCGAAGTCAACGACTATTTTCGCCAGCAGATCTGGTCAGATGGTTTGCCGATCACGCCGCCCACCATCGAGGAAGTAGAGGCGATGCTGGGCTTCACTGATCGCGCGCCCGACGAAGTGATCGGCCTATTGCCGCCGACACGACTGCCGGCGACCGTATGGAAGGTCGCCGTAAATGGTGTGATGGCCGGCTGCAGACCGGAATATATGCCAGTGCTGCTGGCGATCGCCGAGGCAGTGTCTGCTGAGCGTTTCGGGATTGAAAACGTCGGTAGCACTGTGGGCTTGACGCCACTCATTATTCTCAATGGTCCGATCATTAAGCAGTTGGGTTTTCACTCGGGGCAGGGCGTGTTGCGTCCGCAGGCGCAAGCCAATATTACGGTCAGTCGCTTCCTGCGCTTGTTGATGGTGAATGTTGCGGGGTATCGTTTGGGCGAATCCGACATGGCTACTTTCGGGCGCAACTACTATCCGGTGCTGGCCGAAGCCGAGGATGAAAGCCCCTGGCCGCCGATGGCGGTGGATAGAGGTTTTGGGGCGTGCACCAATTTAATCACCGTGCAATCGGCCGACACCACGGGGCACAGCTTCCTAACCGAAGGTCCCGCGGAAAGCCATCTACGCGTTATCGCGCGTGAAATCGTTAGGGAATTAGGCGGCAACCTGCTTGTCGCCATGGAACATTTCGGCGGTCACATTTCCCCGGTGCTTGGCCTCACCCCCCTGGTTGCTGGCATCTTTGCCAAAGCGGGTTATTCGAAATTGGATGTGAAACGCTGGTTGTTCGAACATGCGTTGGTGCCGGCACGATTGTTCGATGAACAGCTCACGCGTATTGAACAAGGCTACAACCTGCAAGAAGCGGTTAAGCGCGGATCGTTGGATAAGCGTTTTGCTTTGAGCGACGACCCCGAGCGCCTGGTGCCGGTGCTGCATAAACCCGAAGAGCTGCAGATCGTGGTGTGCGGCGCGCCCAATCGCAATCGCAGCTTCATCTGCGGGCAGTTCGGAAAATACGGCGGGGATGTGTCGCGGGAGATAGCCTTACCCAAAGATTGGAGCGGTAGACTCGAAGCATTAAGACGAGCGGGTTAGGCTTTGCTCTCTTGGCTCTGGTTGGGGCAAGGGCACAGAAACAATCCAATGTCGTACCACGCAAGGAGGTGACGCCATGAGCACAAGGAGATTGCAAAAACTGTTCAGCCGAATCGTGGCGCTTGGCGTGGCGCCGTTTTTTGCGGGTTCGTTATTCGCTCAGGATTTCCCGCTTCGCACGGTGCGCGTGGTGGTGCAAGTGCCGCCTGGCGGCCTGCAAGACACCATTGCGCGTGCCACCGCACAGGAGTTATCCACTCTTTGGGGGCAGGCAGTGATCGTCGAGAATCGTCCCTCGGCGGGCGGTGTGGTGGCGGCCGAAGGCGTGGCGCGCGCGGCGGCGGATGGGCACACGCTATTGCAAACCGGCGGCAGCACCATTTACACCAACGAATTGTTGCGCAAAGACCTTCCTTACGATTCCAATCGCGACTTCGCGCCGGTGACGATACTGATTGCCTCGAACAATATTCTCGTCGCCAGCCCCAAGCTGCCGGCCAACACGCTCCCCGAGATCATCGCAATGGCGCGTGCCAAACCCGGCGTGCTCAACTACGGCAGCCTTGGCATCGGTCACGGCACGCATATCGACGTGGAGTCGATATTGAGGGAGGCGCGCATCAAGGTGGAGCACGTACCCTACAAAGGCGGCGCGCAGGCGCTCCAATCCCTCGCTAGCGGCGAGATTGCCTTTGCCATCACGGGCATTACCGCGGCCATCCCCATGGTGCGGCAGGGCCGCATCAAGGGCATTGGTTATGCGGGTTTGAAGCGCAGCGAATTGTTTCCGGATATGCCTACGGTGGCCGAAGCTGGATTCCCGGGCTTTGAGTCTGGTGGCTGGTTCGGCTGGTTTGCGCCCGCGAATACACCGCGCGTGGTCATCGACAAGATCGCCAGCGATGTCAAACGGGTACTCAGCGTGCCCACGTTCAAGGAAAAGTTCATCACCGCGGGCGGGCATGAATTGATGGCCACGCCGGCCGCGGAGATGGCGCCCATCATGGAGCGGCAGCGGAGGGACTTCGCGGCGAAGATTAAACCGCTGAATTTGAAGTTGGAATAATCAAGTTGCTGAAATAAAGCCGTGAGTGCGGCTCAATTGCAGCACGCCTTATTCGAACTTGAGTTTTGCCAGCTTCACCAATTCCACCGCCGTTGCCTGCGAAGTGCGCACGATCTGCGCTAGGTCTTCAACTGTCCCGCCGCTGGAGGACAACGAAGCGGGTCTGAGGAATTTTTCTTCCCACGCTTTGTCGCGCACGATTTTGTTGGATTCGGCGTTCCAGCGTTGAATAATGTCGTTCGACACCCCGCGTTGAAAGAAAATCGCGTTCCAGTTGCGGAAATCCAAGTCGTAGCCTTGTTCGCCGAGGGTGGGCACGTCAGGCTGCAGTGCACTGCGGCGGTTGATGACACCAAGCACGCGCAATTTGCCCGCTTTGGCCAATTGCAAGGTCGCGCCTGGGGTATTGAGCATCGCGGGAACATCGCCGTTGATCGCCGCTTGCAACAACTCTGGGTTCGATTTGTAGGGGATGTGATTGAACCTTGCGCCGGTTTTTGCCTGGAACCATTCCAGGTATAGATGTGAACTGCTGCCAATGCCAATCGATCCCCAATTGAGCGTGCCCGGTTTGGCGCGCGCCAGGTCCATCAATTCGCGAAGATTATTTGCCGGCACTGCCGCATTGACCACGATGGCGCTCTCGAACCAATTCAGATGTGCCACGGGCGCAAAATCGCGCTCCATGTTGAAGGGCACGCTGCCATAGGCAAGCGGATTGATCGCCACCAGCGTGCCCTGTAGATAGCAGGCGGTGTAACCATCGGCCGCAGTCTTGGCGCAGAACTCGGTGCCGATATTGCCATTGGCGCCGACGCGGTTCTCGGCAATCACTTGTTGACCCAGTGCTTGCGTGAGCATCGGCAGCATGGCGCGGGCGGCAATATCCGAGACGCCGCCTGCGGCCGCGGGCACTAGCAGACGCAGCGGTTTATTGGGGTACGACTGGGCGATGGCGCTGGAAAAAACAGCGAATGTGGTGGCACTGGCGAGTATCGAGGTGTATCGGGCGGCATGGCGATTTAGTTTAATAGGCATGGAAATCTCTCCTTGAAATGAGATTAGAAATTCGGTCGATACGAATTAACGCTGCAGCTTAAGTCAAATATTTAAGGCCTCGCCAGTTGCGGCAACAGTGCCAAGGCATTGTCACGCTCAACCGCGCGCCGATCCTTATCGCTTAAGCCCAATCTTTCGATACCCGAGGCAATCGGGCCGATGGGACCAAAAGGAAAATCGGTGCCAAACAGCATCTTCTCGATGCCGACGAGCTCGCGTATGGCGTTGAAGCTGCGCTTGCCGGTCATGCTGGCCACATCAAGATAGAGTTTCTTCAGTTCGTATTCGACCCCATTGGGGAGCCTGGGCCCCGCGATTGGGTTGCGCGCGAGATTTCCGATACGATCAGCGGTCTGCGCGAGCGTTCCCCCGCCATGGCAGAAAATGAAACGTATATCCGGGCAACGCGAGAAGGTGCCGTTGTACAACAGGCTGATGATGGTGCGGGTGGTATCAAAGAGCAGCTCAATCAAACCTTGGGCCACGCCGGGGACGGTCGCGGTACAGCAACCAGGAACATTGGGGTGTACGAACACCACCGCGCGGCGGCGGTTGAGTTCGTCGAATACCGGTGCGAATGCTGAGTCGCCAAGCCACGTGTTACCGTAACTAGTGAGTAGCCCCGCGCCATCGGCGCGTAAGGTGTCGAACGCATAGGCGATCTCGCGCAGACTGCCTTCGACATCGGGCAAGGGCAACGCGGCGAATAGGCCAAAGCGCCCGCGATGATCGCGTACTTGCTCTGCGCCGTATTCGTTGCAACGGCGTGCCAGATCTCGGCCTTCTCCGTGATCGCCAAACCATACCCCCGGTGTGGAAATCGACAGCACCGAGGTAGCCACGCCGGTGCGGTCCATCTCTTCTATCGATTGGGCAGGCGTCCATTGAAATAGTTGTGGAAACCCCACTGCAGTGGCGCGTATTTCATCACCGCGCTCATTCAAATAAAACGGCGGCAGGACATGGTGGTGAACATCGATTCGGTGCGGGGTGGGATCGCTCATAGCAGTATTTCCATAGAAAAAGTTTATTCCGCGTGGGGCGAAACGCTTCCACGCGGGCGAGAACTGCTAATCTAACGCAACAAGCCCAATCTCACGCGAGCGCGCCATGGATCTGAATAACCTGAAAATGTATGTCGATGACCGGCCGAATGATGGCGTGTTTCGGGTGCACAGTAATGTTTTCTCCGACCCGGCAATTTTCGAGTTGGAGATGAAATACATTTTTGAGCGCAACTGGAATTTTGTGACACTCGAAGCGGAAATTGCCAAACCGCATGATTACCTCAGCACGCACATCGGGCGCACGCCCATTGTGGTGATGCGCGATGCCAAGGGGGGAATAGGTGCTTTTATCAATGCCTGCCGTCATAAAGGCGCGACGGTGGCGCGTATGAGCGCGGGCAATGCCAAGTATCACGTCTGCCCTTATCACGGCTGGGCCTACGATTCAGGCGGCAAAAACGTCGATATCAAAGACCGAAAGTCCGGTTGTTATGCGCCTGCCTTCGAAGCGGAGAACCACGATCTGATTCCGGTTGCCAAACTGGGCAACTACCGCGGCATGATATTCGCGAGTCTTTCTCCGGATGTGCCGCCGCTCGAAGATTGGTTAGGAGAAATGCGCACCATGCTCGATATCAGCATCGATCAGGGGGCACAAGGGCTGGAGTTCGTGCCGGGCCGCACCACCTACACCTTCCGTTCCAATTGGAAGCTGCAGATGGACAATGCGCTGGATGCCTATCACCTCACTTCCACGCATTCCAGCTTCATGGACCTGATGGCGCGCCGACGCAAGGGCGAGGGCAATCAGGATGCCAAGCAATACGATTGGGGTACGCGTGGTACCTCCACCGGTGGCATGTACGCGTTTGCCAATGGCCACTCCTGTACCTGGGGCGATCATGCCGAACGTACCAAACGTCCAATCTGGCCGATGATCGACGAGATTCGTGCACGCGTGGGCGATATGCGTGCTGAGTGGATGCTGCGCCTGCGGCAACTCAATGTATTCCCCAATATGCAAATCAATGACGCGGCCGGGGTGATCTTGCGCGTGATGCGGCCAATTGCGGTTGATCTCACCGAGATGCATAGCTACTGCCTCGCACTAAAAGGCGACAGCCCCGAAGTGCGCGAACGCCGCCTGCGTCAATTCGAAGATTTTTTCAATCCCTGCGGCATGGCGACGCCGGATGACACGGTCACCTATGGTGAAGCGCAACTAGGATTCGCCGCGCCCGGTTACCACTGGGTGAATGGTTATGCGCGTGGCGCGGCGTTGATCACCGGCGGGAATGTATTGTCGAAGGAGCTTGGATTGAAACCCTCGGCCAGCGCCGAAGGGGCATGGAATTTATTCAACGAGGTGGGGTTGCACGAACCCTATCGGGAGTGGGCGAGGTTGATGGAAGCGGGGCTCGCGGGTAACAAAGCGTTTGCCTGAGTCGGTGGAAACATAGGGATAGAACCATGAGGCGATACCAATCCATGGCGCTTGTCGCGCTATATATGTCTGGAGTGATAAGCGTGGGGGGCGCGCAGGCACAAAGTTATCCCTCCAAACCGATCCGCATGATTCAGACCTTGGGCACCGGTGGCGGCGCCGATCCGCTGGCACGGCTGATTGCGCAGCGTTTGCATGAAACGCTTGGCCAGCCTTTGGTAGTGGAAGCGCAAGGTGGGGCGGGTGGCTCGATTGGAGTGAGCATGACGACGCGTGCTGCGCCTGATGGCTACACGATTATGCTGGGTTCGGTGAGTGCATTGGTGCTGCGTGGGCTCATTACCAAAAACACGCCCTATCAGGCACCCAGGGATTTTTCGCCCATCATCCTGCTGGGGGAAACCGTTTCCTGCGTGGTGGCCAATCCTGGCGTTGGCATCGCCACGCTCCCCGAGGCTATCGACTTCGCGAAGCGTAATCCCGGCAAGCTTGCCTACGGTAGCTCAGGCATCGGCACCACGCACCATCTCTCCGGTGTGATGGTTGAGCAGTTGGCCGGCGTGCAAATGTTGCACGTGCCCTACAAGGCGGGCGGCGTGGCTTTTTCTGACCTTCTGGCTGGGCAGATTCAGATGCTCTACGGCATTGTCGGCACGTTTGCGCCACAGCTGAAGGCGGGCAAGGTGAAGATGCTGGCCATCAACGCCGGCAAGCGTTTTTCCCGCATGCCCGATGTGC
>JBJXEY010000437.1:0-12928 GCA_046153355.1 Burkholderiales bacterium | reverse complement strand
CGTAGCAAAAACGTGCCGCGCAATCGGCGTTGAACCGACAAAACTCACCGCCTGCACGCGAGGATCGTTCAACAGCGTATCGACCGATTCTTTATCGCCATTCAATACATTGAGCACACCGGGTGGCGCACCTGCCTCGAGCATCAGTTCGGCCAAGCGCATCGGGCAGGAAGGATCTTTTTCCGAGGGCTTCAGTACAAAGGTATTGCCGCAGGCGATCGCCATGGGGAACATCCACATCGGCACCATCGCCGGAAAATTAAACGGCGTGATGCCGGCGCAAACACCCAACGATTGGCGCATGGAATACACGTCCATCCCCGCGGAGACGCTGTCGGAATATTCGCCTTTGAGTAGGTGTGGGATGCCGCAGGCAAACTCGACCACTTCAAGGCCACGTTGAATCGAGCCTTTTGCGTCAGAGAGCACCTTGCCGTGTTCCGAGGACACCAGCAACATCAACTCTTCCATGTTTTTTTCGATCAACTCCTTGAAGCGGAACATCACGCGCGCGCGCGTCAAGGGTGAGGTGTTGGACCATTCCGCATACACGCCCAGTGAGCTGGCGATGGCTTTTTCCGTCTCGGCTTTGGAGGCCAAAGCGACCTTGCCGGTCAACGCGCCAAGGGTTGGATTGAAGACTTCGCCGAATCGTCCACTCTCCCCTTTGACATGTTTGCCACCGATGAAGTGGCCGATTTCCTTGATTTGCGGGGTCAATCGTTCTCCAGCATTCATAGTCAGTCTTTCTCGAAACGGGCGCTTCGCCCATGGTTAGTACAAATCGGGTTACTACAATTCAATAGCCGCCCACCGAGGCGTAATTCTCAAAGCGCGTATTCTCGCCAAGGAAACTCAAGGGCACCATGCCGATGGGGCCATTACGTTGCTTGGCGATAATAATCTCCGCCTTGCCCGGTTCGGCAGTAGCGGAGTTGTAGACCACATCGCGATAAATAAACAGTATCAGATCGGCATCCTGCTCAAGGGCGCCGGATTCGCGCAGATCTGACATCACCGGTCGTTTGTCATTGCGTTGCTCAAGCGCCCGATTCAACTGTGACAAGGCCACCACCGGAACGCTGAGTTCCTTCGCCAAGGCTTTCATGGAGCGTGAAATTTCCGAGAGTTCCGTGGCGCGGTTTTCGCCCTGCCCAGTGGAGCTCATCAATTGTAAATAATCGATGACGATTAACCCAAGCTTGCCGTATTGACGATGCAAGCGGCGCGCACGAGCCCGGACCTCCAGTGGATTTAACGCCGGCGTCTCGTCGATATGAATCGGTGCGTCGTGCAATTTACTCATCGCCGTGGTGAGTCGATGCCAATCGTCGTCGGTGAGACGGCCGGTGCGCAACTTGTGTTGATCCAGTTTGCCGACGGAGCCCAACAAACGCATGGCCAATTGGGTGCCTGACATTTCCATGCTGAATATCGCCACCGGCAAGCCATTCTCCACCGCTACGTGTTCGCCAATATTGAGCGCGAGCGCTGTCTTGCCCATACTGGGGCGGCCGGCAACGATGATGAGGTCGCCTGGTTGCATGCCGGCGGTCTTGCGATCCAGGTCGATGTAACCAGTGGGAACGCCAGTGACCTCCGATGGGTTGTCCTGGTGAAAGAGCATGTCTACGCGCTCCATCACCTGGGTCAACAAGGGTTGTATGGGGATAAATCCCTGGCGGCCACGCGCGCCGGCTTCGGCTATCTCAAAGACGCGTGATTCGGCCTCATCCAGAAGTTGACCAATCTCCTTGCCTTGCGGATTTAACGCGGTATCGGAGATCTCGGCGCCCACTTGTACCAGGCGGCGCATGATGGCGCGTTCGCGAACGATTTCTGCGTAACGCTTGATGTTATGTGCCGACGGCGTGTTCTGCGCCAGGCCGCCAAGATAAGAAAGACCACCAGTGCGATCTTTGTCTTCGCTACTTTTTAGCGATTCCTCGACGGTGATAACGTCGGCAGGTTTGCCATGTTCGATAAGGCGCGAAATGTGGCGCCAGATACGGCGATGATCATCGCGATAAAAATCATTCTCGTGCAACACATCGGCAATACGATCAAAGGCAGTGTTGTCCAATAACAATCCACCGAGCACCGATTGTTCTGCTTCAATGGAATGCGGCGGAACGCGCAAGGCAATCAGCGCGGGGTCGGAATTGGCAGCTTGCAGAACGGAGCTCATGGGAGGGAAATTCTATCTCAGTGGACCTGACTACACGGAACAAAAAAGCCCGCAATCGCGGGCTTTTTTGTTGGCTGCGAAGGACTCGCGGTTACTGCTGAGTTTCGCCCAACACCGATACTTTGATATGCACCACGACATCCGAGTGCAGCGCCACCGACAATTCGTGATCGCCGACTTGTTTCAAAGGGCCTTGTGGCAGGCGGATCATGCTGCGCTCCACCTCGAAGCCTTGTGCCTTCAGGGAATCGACAATATCGACACTGGTGACCGAGCCGAACAAACGCCCGTCCACACCCGCTTTTTGCGAAATCTGGATCAGTAGGCCATCCAGACGTGCGCCTTTATCCTGCGCGCTTGCCAAAGCAGCGGACTGCGCTGCTTCGAGCTCCGCACGGCGTTTCTCGAACTCGGCCAGATTGACCGCCGTGGCGCGTTTGGCTTTACCTTGTGGGATAAGGAAGTTGCGGGCGTAGCCATCCTTGACCTTGACCACATCGCCCAAGATACCCAGATTGACGACTTTTTCCAAAAGAATGATCTGCATCGTTATCTCCCTAGTGCAGATCAGTGAAAGGCATCAGCGCGAGGAAGCGAGCGCGCTTGATCGCCTCCGACAACTGGCGTTGATAGCCGGATTTGGTGCCGGTGATCCGGGCGGGAATGATCTTGCCGTTCTCGCCAATGAAATCCTTGAGGATGTCGATATCTTTGTAGTCGATCCACTCTGCTTTTTCCACCGTGAAACGGCAGAATTTGCGGCGCTTGAATAACGCACCCTTGGTCTTGTTGTCTTTTTTGCCGCGCCCTTTTGCCCCTTTGGCATTGCGCGTCGGACCTCTTCCATATGTTGCCATGTTGTTTCTCCTAAACTTTATCCGTCACCACGAATTCGATTTCATTGGCGTGCAGCAATAAGGCACGCCCTGTTTTTGTCTTGCGATCAAGGAACCCTTTGATCTTCACCGCGACCCCCAGTTGCGCCGATGCGAGCAATCTTGCTTGCGCATCGAAGGCAACCGCTTCGATCTCGCATCCGACTTCGCGATTGCCACCGGCTTCAGTTTGCTGCGAGCGATGCGCCAATTTGAACTTGAGCATCGGCACGCCAGCCGGGGTATATCGCAGGGCATCGGACTCGATCACACTACCTTGGATCGCGACCAGATTTTCCAAACTCACGCCCTAGGCTTGCTGGGCGACCTCGGCGGGTTTGCTGGTTTCGGCGGGCCTGGCGGATTCGCTGTCGCGAGATGAAGATCCACTTAGCACCGACTTGGCTTTTTCTTCCTTCATCATCGGTGATGGTGTGACCCATGCGCGTTCCATTTTCACGATCAAATGGCGCAGTACCGCATCGTTGAATTTGAAGGCGTGCTCCAACTCAACCAGCGTTTCCTGATCGCACTCGATATTCATGAGAATGTAATGCGCCTTGTGCATTTTCTGAATCGGATAGGCCATTTGACGGCGGCCCCAATCCTCAAGGCGGTGAACTTTGCCACTGCGGGCGGTTATCGAATTGCGATAACGCTCGATCATGGCTGGGACCTGTTCGCTTTGGTCCGGGTGAACAATAAAAACGATTTCGTAATGCCGCATGCAATCTCCCTATGGGTTGAGCCTCCCGGTATGCGTCGCGGTGAGGCAGGGTGGAAAAAACATAGCCGGTCGGGAAATCCAGACCGGCTTGACTCGAATAGACCTAGTCGAAGACTCCAGACCAGCCCTACTAAGCAACTGAATTATATCGGGTTAAGCACCATGAGGCAAATTGACCTCGATGCTGAAACAGCGATTCAGGCGATATTTCAATCCGGTATTTCGCCCAACCTGCGTCGCACCGACTCGAAAAGGCAAATTCCCGTGGCCACGGAAACATTGAGGCTTTGTACCTGCCCCAACATCGGTATACCGACCAGCAAATCACAGCGTTCACGCGTCAAGCGGCGCATGCCCTCGCCTTCCGCGCCCAACACCCAGGCGATTGCCGCGGGCAAATCCGCCTGGTACAAAACGTTTTGCGCCGAATCTTCGGTTCCTACGATCCAAATATTGCGTTCCTTCAAGTCGTCCAAAGTTCTTGCCAAGTTGGTCACCATGTAATAAGGCACCGTTTCGGCCGCGCCACTGGCAACTTTGGAAACCGTGGAGTTGATACCCGCCGCGCGGTCGCGCGGCACGATCACCGCGTGTACGCCCGCCGCGTCGGCAACGCGCAGACAAGCGCCTAAATTGCGTGGATCGGTAATGCCATCCAATACCAAAATAAGAGGCGGCACGCCAATTCGATCTAGGAGATCCTCCAGACTTTCATGCTCTCGAGCCTCGACGATGGCCACCACGCCTTGATGATTGACCCCTGGCGCGATTCCCACTAGGCGGGCGTCCTCCACGCGCAGCACGCGCACGCCGCGATCCTTGGCAATGTCGATTAAGCCCTTGACGCGCGGGTCCTCGCGTCCCGTGGCCAGCATTATTTCCGTGATGGATTTTGGGTCCGCCCGCAAACGACCCAGGACGGCATGAAATCCAATGGCCAGGCGATTAGGGGTCACGCAAGCACCAGCTCGATGCGACTCGATTCCAGATCGACGCGCGCAACTTTGACTCTTAATTTGTCGCCGACGCGAAAACGCTGGCCGGTACGTTCACCCAGTAATTGATGTCGTGTCGCGTCGAATTGAAAGTAATCCTTGCCTAACTCCGAGACGTGCACCAGCCCTTCCACGAACAAATCGTCCAGGCCGACAAAAATTCCGAATCCGGTGGCGGCGGTAATGGTGCCGGCGAAATCTTCGCCAACACGATCGCGCACGTAATGGCATTTGAGCCATGCATCCACCTCACGCGTAGCTTCATCGGCGCGGCGCTCGGTCTCGGAACAATGGCGTCCGACCTCCTCCCACTTAATTCCCGAATACTTGGTTCGTTCCAAGATCGCTTTTATGGAACGATGCACCAGTAGATCGGGATAGCGCCTGATGGGCGAAGTGAAGTGCGCGTAGGCCTCATAGGCCAAGCCAAAGTGACCTTCGTTTTCGGGGCTGTACACGGCTTGTCTTAGCGACCTTAACATCACGGTTTGCAGTAGCCCAATATCGGGACGATCCTTCACCGAGGTAAGCAGCGCCGCGTAGTCCAAGGGACGCGGTTTCTCGCCGCCTCCGAGTTGCAAGCCGAATCCTTTAAGAAACTCGCGCAAGGCTTTCAGCTTTTCCGGGGTCGGGCCTTGATGGACGCGGTACAGCGCGGGGTGCTCGTTTTCCTGTAGGAAATTAGCGGCGCAGACATTGGCCGCTAGCATGCATTCCTCGATCAGGCGATGCGCGTCATTGCGTTGCACGCGCTCGATACGTTCGACCACGCTTTTATCATTGAAAACAAATTGCGTTTCCTGCGTCTCGAAATCGATGGCGCCCCGCTTGGCGCGCGTCTTGGCCAACACGCGATACACCTCTTCCAGGCAGCTAAGATGCGGCATCAACGCGCCCAATTCAACCGCGAGCGGACCTTGCTTGTCGGCGAGCGCTGCCGCCGCGCGCGTATAGGTCAAACGCGCGTGTGAACGCATCACGCCGGCGAAAAAGCGATAGTTTTTCACCGCACCGGTGGCGCCGACTGCCATCTCACAGACCATGCACAACCGGTCTACCTCGGGATTCAAGGAGCACAGGCCGTTGGACAGGCTTTCGGGCAGCATCGGAATCACGCGCCGCGGGAAATACACCGAATTGCCACGCTCGCGCGCTTCGCCATCCAAAGTGTCCTGGGGCAACACGTAGTGGCTGACATCGGCGATTGCCACCAACAACTTGAAACCTTTGCCGTCGCGCCGGCAGTACACCGCGTCGTCGAAATCCCGCGCGGTTTCGCCATCGATAGTGACCAATGGAAGATCGCGAATATCCTCGCGGCCGTGCCAATCGCTCTCGCGCACCTCCTTGGAATGGCGATTGGCCAGCGCCAACGCTTTGGATGAAAACTCGAACGGCAGGTCGTGCTTACGAAGTGCGATCTCGATTTCCATGCCGGGATCGGTGGCATTGCCGAGGATTTCCTCGATACGGCCGACCGGCGGGCTATATTGATTGCCGCCATGCGGATCGGCCGCGGGGTGGGAGAGGATCTTCACTACCACCACCTGACCGGACTTCGCGCCAGCGCTGTCCTTTTGCGCAATCAGTATCTCGTGTTTGATACGGCGATCAGAGGGCGTCACCAAGAGGAAATCGCGATCACGATGTAACTTGCCCACCAATTGCGTGTGCGCACGTTCAGTGACTTCGACGATCACGCCCTCGCGTCGCCCACGACGGTCATAACCTTCGGGCCGTACCATGGCGCGATCACCGTGCATAAGCTTACGCATTTCATGTGGCGAGATGAATAGATCGTCACCGCCTGCATCGGGCACAAGAAAGCCAAATCCATCTGGATGACCGATAACGCGACCCGCAATCAGATCCAGCTTTTGCGCGACCAGCAACGCGTCTTTGCGATTGCGAAGTAGCTGGCCTTCGCGTGTCATGGCCGCGAGGCGTTTCGCGAATGCTTGACGTTGCGTCGATTTTATTTTCAGACGGGCCGCGAGAGTATCTTCATCGACGGGAACTCCCAGCGAGGCAAGATTGTCGAGAATGAATTCGCGACTCGGGATTGGTTCGGAATATTTTTTCGATTCCCTTTCGAACCAAGGATCCTTGCTCTCCTGCATCCTAGTTTTTTGTGCCCGCTTTTTCGTTGACAAATGAAGGTTTTTCTATAGAATCCGCACCTCTTGCCGAGGTGGCGGAATTGGTAGACGCACTAGGTTCAGGTCCTAGCGATCGCAAGATTGTGGGGGTTCGAGTCCCTTCCTCGGCACCATGGCTTCGGGCCTGATTGGCACAAGCTTACTCGACTTCCCGATCCCGCCAAATTCCAATTGCTCGGCCAGTACCTGAGGGCTGTCAAGCCCCTGGCCGAGGTTGGATTTGTCCGCCGATGGCGAATCTAGGCGAATTTAAGTCGAACTGGTAAATCCGCCGTCGATCACCAGAATCTCTCCGGTCACGAAACGATTGGATTGAACAAAGGTCATCATGGTCTCGGCGACATCCTCTGCTGTTACGCAGCGTTTGAGGGGTGTTAGCTTGGCGCGACGGTCCATCAACTCGCGATAGCGATCACCCAACATTCTCTCCATCCATTCGCCCTCCATCCAGCCAGGCGCCACCGCGTTGACACGCACTTCCGGACCCAAGTTGTACGCCAAGGTTTTAGTGAGATTGACCACTGCGGCCTTGCTGGCGGCATACGGCAAGGGTTGCGGGCCGGGGCGCAACCCGACAATGCTCGCCGTGTTGACAATGCTGCCTTTAGCCGCGCGCAACATTTTGGCGGCGGCGCGCGTCACCAGGAAAATGCTGCGGGTGTTGACGGCGAACACTTTGTCCCACTCTTCCACCGAAATACTATCGAGGTCTTTCAACTTCATCGAAGTGGTGGTGCCGGCGTTGTTGATCAGCACATCCAAGCGCCCGAAGGCCTTTTCAATTTCGGCAAACATCGCTTTGACGCTGGCCTCGTCTGAGACATCGCATTTGCACAACAGGGTTTTGCCGCCGTGTTTTTCCGCCTCTGTGGCGGTGTCTTTCGCTGGTCCTTCGCTGCGACTGTAATTGATGATGACATCGTGGCCGGCCTTCGCTAGCGCGATGACCGCGGCGCGGCCAATGCCGGTGCCACCTCCGGTGACCAATGCGACGGGACGTGAATTTGTCATAATGTTCCTTTCGGTATGTGCATTTATTAATTTAAGACGATGGCCAAAGATCAAGGACTGGCGCGGGGTTCCGGGCTATTTGAGGCCAATTGCAACGCCGTCGTGGCCCACCCAAAATGAGGCTTAAAGACCTAACACGCGTTCCGCATTGCCGTGAAATATCTTTTCCATCACGGTATCGGAATAGCCCAATTCGCCCCACTCCTTGAGGATGCGTGCGTACGGCAGGCTTGGATAGTCGCTGCCGAACATGATTTTGTCCTGTAGGCGCGCGCGCATGTCGATTTTTAAGTTCCCCGGAAAGTATTTGGGTGCCCAACCGGACATCTCCCAATAGACGTTGCCCTTGTGCAATGCGACCGCCGTGGTTTCATCCACCCAAGGCCAACCGGGATGCGCCATGATGATTTTCAGGTTGGGGAAATCCGCGGCCAGATCGTCGATCGCCGCTGGATGCGCGTGGCGTATGCGTGCCCCCATGCCGCCGGGCATGCCCGCGCCCATGCCGGTGGTGCCCACATCGATCATCACCGCGGCCTTTAACTCGTTTATTACTTCGAACAAAGGATAGTAGCGGTGGTCGTTCACCGCGAAGTGCTGCATGATGGGATGAAAGTGAAAGCCAATCATGCCAAGCTCAGTGATGGCTTTCTTCGCCTCTTTAATCGCGATTTCTCCCTTGGCCGGTTCCACCGCGCCCCAGGCCTGGATGATGCGTTTAGGGTGGCGCTTCCACATGGCGTGAACGTAGTCGTTATCGCAAGGTGGTGTGGCAATAGTCGTTTCCAGATCCAAGGCAACCAATAGCGCCTCCACCCCGGCGTCGGTGAACTCGTTGATGACCTCGTCCTCGGTTTTCGCCGTCCAACCGCGATTCCAATATTTGGCCAAGGCCTCGACGTAGGGCCCCTGGCAATCTATCCATTTCTGCGTGCTGGGATAACAATGCAAATCGATAATTCTCATTACGCGCCCCTCTTTTTAGCCGCACTCTCATCATTGAGTTTTTGCGCGACCATTTCAACTAAGTTTTTCTTCGACACTTTGCCGAATGTCGACACTGGAAATTCGCTAAGCGTCTCCAATCGCTCGGGTAATTTAAATTTGGCTATTTCCTTCTCTTTTAGAAAATCAACCAATTCGACCAGAGTCAAGCTCTTCCCAGCACGCAAGATCACATAGGCGCACATTTTTTCGCCCATGGCCTCATCGGGCATCGCGACACAGGCGGCGTTTTGCACGGCGGGATGGGAAAGAATAAGGTTTTCAATTTCCTCGGCGCTGATTTTCTCTCCGCCGCGATTGATCAGGTCTTTCTTGCGCCCCTCCACCATGTAATTGCCGCTGCGATGCTGGCGCATCAGATCCCCCGAGCGATAGTATCCATCCGAGGTAAATGCCTTGGCGTTGTAGTCGGGCACGCCAAAATAGCCGCGCAGTGTGTAGGGGCCGCGGCAGCAGAACTCCCCTACTTCACCTGAGGCGACGATATTGTCGTCGTCGTCCAGGAGGCGAATTTCATCGTCCTCGCATACCGGACGACCACAGGTTTCCAAGCGAACCTCTTCCGGATCGTCCAAACGCACGAACATCAATACGCCTTCAGACATGCCGAAGTTTTCCTGCACCGTGACGCTAGGGATCAATGCCTTGGTGCGCAAACGCGCTTCGGGTTGCATTCTCTGCCCGCCGCTTTGAATGACCTTCATTGAAGACAAATCGTAATTGCCGATGCTTGGGTCATTCACTAAGCGAATCAGCAAGGCGGGCACCACTTTCAGATGTGTAACGCGATGCCGCTGGATCAATTTGAACATCTCTTCGGGCCGAGTACTGGTGGAGAGCACCACCTTGGCGCCCTGCATCATGAAACCTTGCAGCCCAGGACAGGCAAGCGGCAAATTGTGCGCGATGGGCAAGACCAGCAACAGCACAGAATCAGCGTCGATGCCACACATTTTGACCGCGGCCTTGGTGTTGTAGGCGTAGTCGTTATGCGTGCGCGGGATGAGTTTAGGGACGCCAGTGGTACCACCAGATAACTGAAATATTGCCGGATCGGTGGGTTCGATATGAATCGATTGCAACGCGGATGGATCACGCTTGGCCGGTTTCGCGATCAAATCGCGCAGCGACAGGAAATCCGCGCCCGCTTCACCCAATACCAAGCCGAATTTCATATGCGCATTCTCGGCCCGAACTCGCGCAATCATCGGCCGGAAATCGAAATCGCCTTGACGGTCGGGGAATATGCAGGTGGTCGCGCCCGACAGCGCGACGAACTGACTCACCTCGGTGTAACGATGCGTGGACAATGCAGCGATCGGAATGCAACCAATTTTTTGCAATGCAAAATACGTCATGACGAATTCAATGACATTGGGCAATTGCACCACGACTCGATCAAGATTCTTCAATCCCAAATCGAGGAGATTGAGCGCCAATTGCGTGCTGATCGAATCGATATCGCGATAGGTATACGAACGATCCCCGTCCCATACCGCGATTCGATCATCGTATTTCGTGAATACTTCCGCGAACTCCTGCCGCAATGAGCGGTCCAGCCAATAGCCTTTTTCCCGATATTTACGCGCGAAATCCGGAGGAAACGGAACCACACCTTCGAGCATGCTATTGCTCCTTGAAATTAAATTGACGAGGGGATAACTAGAAGAATTATTTAAAAGGATGGCGTTGCACGATGGTTTCATCGCGATCAGGGCCAGTCGAAATCATGTCAATAGGCACGCCGCAAAGGCTCTCCAGGCGATCAAGATATTTTCGGGCATTCAAAGGAAGTTTGTCGCGCGATTTCGTACCCACGGTACTCGCGGACCAGCCTTCGAAGGTTTCATAGACCGGCACACAGCGCGCGGCATCTTCGGCGCCACTGGGCAGCAACTCGGTATAACCGCCATCGTACTTATACCCAACACAGGCTTCGATTTTGGACATGCCATCCAGCACATCGAGTTTTGTAATACACAGGCCCGATACGCCATTGATCATGATGGCTCGACGTAGGGCCGCGGCGTCAAACCAACCGCAGCGTCTCGGTCTCCCGGTGGTCGCGCCGAACTCAGCGCCGCGGGTGCGTAATGTCTCACCGATCGGATCATCCAACTCGGTGGGGAATGGGCCGGAGCCCACGCGCGTCGCATAGGCCTTGGTAATCCCCAGTACATAGTGCAATGTCTGCGGCCCGACCCCCGCGCCTGATGATGCGGCACCCGCGACGCAATTAGATGAGGTCACGTACGGGTAGGTGCCATGATCAACGTCCAGCAGCGCGCCTTGGGCGCCTTCGAACAATAGATTTTTTCCATCGCGGTTGGCCAAAAACAGTTCGTGTGGCACATCGGCGATCATCTTGGTCATGCGTCCGGCCAGGCGCATGGCGACATCTCGCGCCTCCTCGAAATCTATGGCCGGCGCGCCCAACTGGCGGGTCAACATGAAATTATGGAATTCCAACGCTTCGCGCAACTTAGTGGCAAACCGTTCTGGCACCAACAAATCTTGAACGCGAATCGCGCGGCGCGCGGCTTTGTCCTCATAGGCCGGCCCAATACCTCGTCCGGTTGTGCCAATTTTTCCCGCGCCCCGGGCCGCTTCGCGCGCCACATCGACCGCCGCGTGATAGGGAAGAATTAAAGCACAGGCGTTGGAGATGCGAAGTCGGCTTTGTACGTCGATGCCAGCGACTTCGAGTTCGTCGATCTCCTGCATCAATGCAGCGGGAGACAACACCACGCCGTTGCCGATATAACAAGTGACGCCCTCGCGCAGGATTCCGGAAGGGACTAGGTGCAAGACGGTTTTCTTGCCACCGATGACCAGGGTATGACCGGCATTGTGGCCGCCCTGAAAGCGCACCACCCCTTGCGCGTGGTCGGTCAACCAATCGACCACCTTGCCCTTGCCCTCGTCACCCCATTGGGTGCCGATTACCACGACATTTCTTGCCATTAGTCTTTATCCATTGCAAATCGCATCACGTATTTCTTGAATTATTGCGAATAATTACGGGGTATGGTGTGTCACTAAAGGCTTTTTATCGACCACTTGCCATCGACAAAAACCAATTCCCTATTGCATTGTTGTCCATCATCGGAATCGGGCAGTGTTTGAATGACGATGTGGCCCGCTGCGCGCAAGCGTGCTATTTCATCCTTAAGCGAAGCTTGATCGCCGTACGATGCGCGGATCATGCTGCTTTGCTCGCCAAGCGAGACCACGCGCGACAGGTCGCGCAAGTCAAGGCTAAATCCAGTCGCAGGACGGGCGCGGCCAAACGCCTTGCCGACTTCGTCGTAGCGTCCACCCAGCGCCAGCGGATTTCTCCCAACGTGATGATTGGCGCCTACGCCGGAAGTTTTTCCGGCGTAGGCGGAAAACACTACGCCACTGTGATATTGGTAGCCGCGCAAATCGGCCAGATCGACACTGACATCAAAATGATTGTCTCGTACCAGGCGCTCCAGATCGTCGAGCGCCGAGACTAATTCAGGGTAACGGGGAAGTTTCGCGCGAGCTACCTCGATGACTTCTGCGCCTCCATACAGCCCCGCCAGGTGCAGTAGCGCATCACGCGTGACCCCGCCAAGGCTTGCGGCTAAAGCTTGGATGCTGGCGTAATCCTTGGCTTCCATGGCTTCGTGCAATTCGCCTTCAAGCTCGGAATTCACCTCGCCTTGCCGACAGATTGAACGAAATATCCCCACATGCCCGATATCCAGACGTGCGTTGTTCAATCCAATTGCCGCAAGACTCGCCGCGAGCAAGCGTTGAATCTCCAGATCACTCTCGATACCTCCGTGACCATATATTTCGGCGCCAATCTGAATGGGTTCTCTTGTTGAGTCCAATCCGCGCGGACGGGTATGCAAGACGCTGCCGCAATAACAAAGCCTGGTGACGCCTTCGCGGTTGAGCAGGTGAGAATCAATACGCGCGACCTGCGGCGTGATATC
>JBJXEY010000382.1:0-37623 GCA_046153355.1 Burkholderiales bacterium | reverse complement strand
ACGCTAAGCGCGACCTCGCCGCCTTTGGCGCAGCGCTGCGCTTTGATGATTTGCCCGCCGAGGTGATCGAACGCATCAAACTTTGCCTATTGGATAGCATTGGCTGCTGTTTATTCGGCATGACCCTGCCTTGGACGCAACGCATCCTCGACATGGTGAAATCCGAGGGCGCAACACCTGTGGCCTCAGTGTTCGGCAGCGCTTATCGCACCTCGGTGTCGCAGGCGGTACTGGTGAATGGCACGGCGGGCCATGCGTTTGAGCTGGATGACATTCATAAGGAATCGATCATTCATCCGGGTTCGCTGGCGCTGCCGGTGGTGGCGGCGCTGGCCGAATCGCGTGGTGCGGTGAGCGGCAAGCAATTCATCGAAGGCCTGGTTGCGGGCTACGAGATTGGCACGCGTGTGGGCAATGCCGCGACCATGAGTTTGTTTTTTCGCGGCTTTCATCCACAGGGGACCTCCGGTGCATTCGTCGCCGCGGCCAGCGCCGCGCGCATGTTGAATTTGAATGCGCTGCAATTCCAACACGCGCTGGGCATCGTCGGATCTCAAGCGGGTGGCCTGATGGCCGCGCAAGAGGGCGCGATGGTGAAGCGCTTTCACTCCGGGCGCGCGGCGCAAAGCGGCGTGTATGCGGCGCTGCTCGCGCAACGTGGCTTCACCGGCATCACCGATGTGCTGGAGGCGCCTTACGGCGGGTATTTGAGTTCGCTCTCCGACAAACCTAACGCCAAGCGTCTCACTGAGGGCCTGGGCACTGTCTGGGAAACCGCGCTGGTGGGCTACAAACCGCACGCCAGCGTCACCAGTATTCATAGCGCGCTGGATGCTTTGGCCGAAATCATGACGGCCAACAATTTGCAAGCTACCGATATCGCCAGTGTCGAAGCCGGTCTTAGCCACATGACACATGTGCATTGCGCGTGGAAATACGAGGCGCAAGGGGTGACCGCTGCGCAGATGAATCTTTCCTACGGTCTTGCCGCCATTGCCGTGGATGGCGTGGCGTTTGTCGAGCAATTCAAAGAGGAGCGTCTGCGCGACCCGCGGCTTTTGGATTTCATCGCCAAGGTGAGCGCGCAGGTGGATGCCGAGATCGAGGCCAAGGGACCGGCGTTTCGCCATGCGGCGCGGCTAAAGGTGAGCACGCGCGACGGGCGAGTGTTTGAAAAAGTGAATCTCAATCGGCGTGGCAGCCCGGAAAATCCGCTCTCGCCCGAGGATGTGCTGCACAAGTTTCGCAATGTGGCGCGGCCCTGTCTTTCCGCCGCCAAAATCGACACAGTCATTGGCCTTTGCGCGCGCCTGGACAAATTAAAAAATGTTGAAGAATTATTGGCAATATTGTCAGCCAGCGACATCACCTAATAAAATTTGATTTATTTGTGGAATAAACGTTATGAACGAACCGCAAACCGCCGCGACACGCCTCGCCGCCCGATTCACGCAATTACAACTATCCGACATTCCGGCAAGCTCGCGTCACGCCATCAAACGCCTGCTGTTGGATTACCTTGGCGTGGCGATTGCCGGCAGCCAGGCAAAAAGCGGCGCGATTGCGCGCAGCTTTGTCAAAGCCAACGCCGGCACTGCGCAGGCGCGCCTGATTGGCGACGATGTTCGCCTGCCCGCGAGCGAAGCGGCGTTTGCCAACGCGATCTCCAGCCACAGCTTGGAGTTGGACGATATTGATGTATTGGCTTTATTTCATTTCAGCCCGCCGGTGTATTCCGCCGCGCTGGCGGCGGCGGAGGCGAGCGGCGCCAATGGCGAACAACTGCTGGTGGCCCTTGCCGCCGGTTGCGAAATGATGGAGCGCGCCAGCCGCGCGGCGAACAATTCATTGCGCAATCGCGGCTATCACACCACGCCCACCTGCGGCGTGTTCGGCGCGGCAATTGCCGCGGGCAAGCTCATGGCACTGGATGCCGAAAAAATGGTTTCCTCGTTGGGCCTAGCGGGCGCGCAGGCCGCGGGCCTGATGGAAATGTACGGCCCCTCGATGCAAAAGCGCTTCAATCCTGGCCCCGCCGCGCGCAATGGCGTGACCGCGGCGTTTATGGCGGGCCTGGGATTCACCGGCGCCGACACCATTTTCGAAGGCGAACGCGGCTTCCTTCGCGCCTATACCGATAAGTCGGACGCCAGCCGTCTCACCGAGCAACTCGACGCGCCCTATGAGTTAAAAATCGAACACAAACCCTATTCCTGCGCCCGGCCGATTCACAACGGCATCGATTGCGCGCTGGATATTCGCAAACGCTTCTCCCCAAAGCTGGAGTCGATCACCGCCATCCACATCGCCCGTCATCCCGATTGGGCGCACTACCACCAACACAAAGCGCCGCGCACCTATCACGAAGCCCAGGTGAGCCTGCCCTGGTCGGTGGCAGTCGCTCTGAAGGATGGACAGGCGTTGCTTGCGCAGTATGCCGATGAACGCTTGAACGAACCCGATCTCAAGCGATTGATGGCGCTCACCGAAATATCAATGGATGCAACGTTGCCACGCGGCGTATCTTGCAAGATGAGCGTGAGCATGGCCGATGGTGGCTCGTATATCTCGCAAGTGGATGACCCGAAAGGATCGATGGGCAATCCGATGAGCGATGCAGAGATTGCGAAAAAATTCAACGATCTTACCCAACCGGTGATTGGCGTCAAGGCGGCAAAGCAATTGCAAAACGAAGTCGATGCCTTGGAGCGTTGCAGCGACGTGCGAAGCCTCATGGATCTCACTGCGGTACGCGGTAAGTAAAAGAAACAAAGGAGAAAACTATGGCCGACAAACAGGTACTCGAAGTCCTGGCGCACGCCTTCGCCGAAGAAGGCACCAAGATGCATTTCACCCTGATGGGCGATGCGAATATGTATTTCGCCGATTGCTTGGCGAGAAAATTCAATGTGCAAAATATTCACGTCATGCACGAACACAGCGCCGTGTCGGCAGCCGATGGTTATGCGCGCGCCACCGGTGGTGTGGGTGTGGCCTCGGTGACTTGCGGCCCCGGCCTAACCCAGACCGCCACCGCGCTCACCATGGCGGTGCGTGGCAATACGCCGGTGGTGGTGTTCGCCGGTGACCCGCCCATGAACGCGGCGTTTCACGTGCAGGCTTTTGATCCGGGCCCGTTCATCGCCACCTCTGGCGCGCATTACATTCCGATACGCCATGTCGATCGTATGTTGGATAACGTGCGCGAGGCTTTCTATACCGCGCGTTATCTGCGCCGTCCGGTGGTGTTGACCGTGCCCATGGATCTGCAAAAGCAGAAATTCCCGCACATCATCAATTACCGCAGCTCGCTCGATCTGGTGCCCACGGCGCAGCGTCCGGCCGCCGATCCGGAAATGATCGATCGCGCGGTTGAGATGATCGCCAATGCAAAGAAACCCATTTTCATCGGTGGGCGCGGCGCGGCGCGCTCCGGCGCCGGCAAGGTGATGGAAGAAATTGCCGATCTATGCGGCGCACTGCTGGGCACGAGCCTTTTGGGCAAAGGCCTATTCGATGATCACCCCTATTCGTTGGGCACGGCAGGCGCGTTTGCCACCGATCTGGCGCGCGAATATTGGGCGGAGTGCGATCTGGTCATTGGCGTGGGCGCGGGCCTGGGCAACTACACCACCGAAGCGGGATACCTGTATCCGAATGCCAAGGTTATTCACATCGATACGCAACCGCGTGGCCTCTTCGAGGGTTTGCGCGTTGCGGACCTCTACATCAAAGCCGATGCGCGCTCCGCTTGCCAATCGCTCTTAGCGCGGTTGCGAGAGAAAAAGGTCGGCGGTACGGGATTGCGAACGCCTGATTTGGCCAAACGCTTAACCACCGCGTTGGAGCGCCCCGATCCCAAACCTCTGCCGGTCGCGCCCAATACCATCGATCCGCGCGAAGCGGTGCTGGAGCTGGATCGTGTCATCCCCAAGGACTGGGACATTCTCGTCGGCAGCGCGCATTTTTTCTCTATCGCGCTCACGCATCTTCGCGGCAGGGCGCCGAAGCGTTATCACGTCATCAATGACTTTGGCGCCACCGGTTCGGGCTTGACTGCCACCGTAGGCTTGGCCGCCGCGCGTGGCGATGGCAAGGTGGTGTTGTTCGATGGCGATGGCAGCATGAAAATGCAAATCCAGGAACTGGATACCGCCGCGCGCCACAAAATCAAATTTCTTGCCTGCATATTGAATGATGGCTCCTACGCATCGGAAGCGCATAAATTTCGCGCGCTAAAAATGGACCCCAGCCAAGCGGTGCATGGCCGTTGCGATTTCGCCGCCGTATCCAAGGCCTTTGGGCTGCGCGGTGAAACGGTGAAGACCCTTGGGCGTTTCGAGTCGTTGATGCAGTCGTATTTGCAAGGCGATAGCGCCGAGGTGTGGGACTTGCACATCGACGATCAGATTGCCTCGAAACTGTTTCGCCGCGTGTGGTTCGGCGAAGTCTAGACAGACGCGAAGGAGGACACCATGCCAGCGCTCGATTCAACATCCTGTGTGTTTGTGGGCGCGGCGCGCACGCGCAACGATATTTTCGGTGGTTTGTTTCGCCGATCACCAGGCGCTCAAAGTTGGGAGCGCTTGAGCAAGGGTCTGCCGGATGTCGAGGTGAGTGTTCAGGCCATCACCATCGACCCCACCGACCCACGCACCCTCTATATCGGCACGCGTAGCGGCGCGTTCAAAAGCACAAATCGCGGCGACTCCTGGCGGCGGCTCGATCTACCCTCGGCGGCGCGCGAGATCTGGTCAGTGCAACTGCATCCAGGCAATCCTCGCGTGGTCTATGCGGGTGCTTCGCCGGTGGGCATTTATCGCAGCGACGATGGCGGCGAGCGGTGGAGAAAACTCTCCACCCCAGACCTCCCGCAGCGGGTGAAGGGCGCATTTGCCAATCGCGTCATGCGCATCGCCATCGATCCGGTCAATCCTTCCAATATGTTTGCCACGCTGGAGATCAATGGCACCTTGCGCAGTCGCGATGCCGGTGAAACTTGGGAAGATTGCAGCGCCGGCCTCATCAAACTTGCCGAACAGCCGACGCTAAAGAGCCGCATTGAGGATGAAAACGATGCCGAGGGCATGCTTGATGGTCATGCCGTTTGTTTTAGCCCCGCCGCGGCGGATCGGGTTTATCTCGCGGTGCGCATGGGTTTGTTTCGTAGTGACGATCATGGCGTGAGTTGGAAGAATCTGGATGTCGGCCGCTTCGCCCCGTATCGTTATGGCCGTGATGTGCGCGTGGCGCCGTGCGAACCCAAAACCCTCTATGTCTGCCTTTCGCCTGCTTCGGTGAGCGTCGAGGGCGCGATCTTCCGTAGCCAAGATTTAGGCGAGACGTGGGAACGGTTTGACCGAGGCGCGCGTCCGCGCAGCACCATGATGGGTGTCGCGGTACATCACAGCGACCCTAACCAGGTTTTTGGCGTCACGCGGCGCGGGCAGGTGTTTGGCACACGCGATGGCGGCATAAGCTGGGAACAAAACCCCCTGCCCGAGGCCTGTCAGGATGTGTTTTGTATTGCCTGCGGTTGAAGCGTTAACCTGCCATGTCCGACGCCGATTTGATCCCCATCACTGAAGAAGTTGCGATCGAAGGAACGCCGACGGAGGTCTGGCCCTTGATCGCCGATCCCATGGCTGTGGTGAATTGCGTGCCGGGCGCGGCCATCACCGGCCGCCAGGAAGATGGCACCTACGATGCAAGTATCACTGTGAAATTCGGCCCGACCATCGCGACCTTCACTGGCGAGGTCAAGGTTCTATACGACGAAGCTACACACACCTGTACCGTCGATGGTCGCGGTATCGATCAGCGTGGCGCATCGCGCGCCTTGGTCCGCGCCGCGGTTTCCATCACCGGCGATAAGTCATCGTTACTCACAGTGAATGGCGGCTTCAATGTTGCGGGTCCCCTGGAGGCTTTCGCCTCGGCGGGTGGCGTGCACGTGGCGCGTGCGCTGCTCGCGGAATTCTCGAAAAACGTCGCAGCGGTCATCGCATCGCGTCGCGCGGCGCCCACGCAAGGCGAGGCGGCTGCGGCGCCGATACCCGCGGCCGAGCTGCACGGTGGGCGCCTCTTATGGCGGGCGTTTCTTGGCTGGGCGCGGCGGATTTTTCGCGCTGACAAAAAACCTGTCTAAACCGAGCAGGCCCAGAATAATTTCACGGACATTCGATAAATGAAAAAGAAATCTTGTACTGCTGCGATTCAACTTGGCCTTACGCTGGCACTGACGGGCAATATCGCCTTGGGCCAGAGCTTCCCAAGCAAGCCTATCCGCATTGTCACCTCCGAAATCGGCGGCAGCAGCGATCTGGTGTCACGCCTCATCGCCAACGGCATCGCCGGCCCAATGGGGCAGCAGGTGATTATCGACAATCGGCCCGGCGGTTCGATCGCCGGCGAGGCGGTATTGAAGTCACCGCCCGACGGCCATACGCTGATCTACTACGGCAACGCGTTGTGGATTCTGCCGATGTTGCGTAAATCCGTTCCCTACGACACGGTGCGCGATTTCTCGCCCATCACGTTGACGGTGATCGCACCCACCATTCTGGTGGTGCCTCCGGCTTTGCCGATCAAGTCGGTCAAAGAGCTGGTCGCAATGGCCAAGGCGCAGCCGGGCAAGCTCAACTATGGCGCAGCCGCCTCGGGCACCACCACCCACCTCGCCGCGGAGTTGTTCAAATCCTTGGCGAGCGTGGATATTGTGCGAATTACCTACAAAGGCAATGCCTCGGCGATCAACGACGTGCTCGCCGGCAATATTCAAATGACCTTTGCGCCGGCGGGCGCAGTGGCGCAACACATCAAATCGGGCAGGGCGCGCGCACTTGCCGTGACGAACGCGCTGCCGTCGGTGGCGTATCCCGATCTGCCCACCGTGGCGGCCGCGGGCGTGGCCGGATTCGAGGCCGAGTCCATCTACGGCATGTGGGCGCCGGGCAAAACGCCCTCCGCGGTGATCAGCCGTTTAAATCAGGAGATCACCAAGGTGCTCAAACAGCCTGATATCACCAGCAAGCTATTTGGCCTGAGTATGGAAGTTGTCGCCAGCACGCCGGAACAGTTCGTCGATAAAGTCAAAAGCGAGATCGTGCGTATGGGCAAAGTGATTACCGAGGCCGGCATTCGTGACGAATAGTCGAGAGTCGGTAGTGCCGCACAAGGGGACGACTTGAGCGGCAAGCTAACGGTCAAGGCGATGATGGGTGACTACCCCAACACGCTTGACCTCAAGTCGGGCAAGCTCGAATCTTCGTTGCTTGACCTGGATTTTGGCGGTATCCATCGCCCGCTGCTCGCGTTTAAACGAGTGGTGAATGGCGAGTTCGACATCGCGGAGCTGGCGGTGACGACTTTTCTGCAAGCCAAAGCCGTTGGTAAACCCTTGGTTTTGATTCCCGCCGTGATGTTCGGCGGCAAGTCGCAACATGCGGCGATTGTCTACAACGCCAAGCGCGGCCACCTTACGCCGCGCGACATCGTCGGCCGGCGTGTTGGCGTACGTTCGTCGTCGCAAACTACGGTAATGTGGGTGCGCGGTATTTTGCAAAACGATTACGGCGTGGATATCGATAACGTTCAATGGGTGACATTTGAAGATGGGCATGTGGCGCAATACAAGGATCCGCCCAATGCTGTTCGCGCGCCCTTGGACAAGAAACTTTTCGACATGTTGATCGATGGCGAGATCGACGCGGCGGTGCTGCCGCCCGCAGATCTCAAGGACCCGCGCCTACGTCCCCTGATCTCCGATGCCGAGGCCGCAGCCATCGCGTGGACGGAGCAAAAACGCTTTTTCCCCATCAATCATATGTTGACCGTGAGCGAATCTTTCTCGGCATCGAACCCGGCGGCGGTGCGGGAGATGTTTCGTTTGGTGGCGGAAAGCAGAAAAGCGGCACCCGGCCCCAATGCCGCGGGGCTTGACCCTTATCCGTTGGGCGTCGAAGCCTGCCGCAAGGCCTTGGAGACGGCAGTTGTATACGCGGCGCAACAAAAACTCATTCCGCGACGGTTTGAAGTTGACGAATTGTTCGATGACGTGACGCGAACGCTTATGTAGAGTCGCATTGCAGGCACAACACCACGCTGCTTTCTGCACGTTCAAAGCCGGGTAAGCGATCTACTGATCGCGAATGTTCAAATCCTTGATGACCTTGCCCAGCGTTGCCAATTCCGCGCGCGCCTTGGCAACCAATTGTTCCGGTGAGCCGCCCAGGGAAATCATGCCGATATTGGCGAGCCGCTCTTTAATCTCTGGGCTATGCAACGCGCGCCCCATTTCCTGATTCAGCCGCCCGGTGATGTCGGCGGGTGTTTTCGCTGGCGCCCACACGCCGTTGAAAATTTCCGCTTCGAAACCAGGCAGTCCTGCCGAGGCGATGGTGGGAATATCAGGCGCTGATGCTGCCGGTGACAGGCTTGCAACACCCAGGGCGCGAAGCTTGCCCGCTTTGACGTGTTGCATGCCCACCGCCGCCGAACCAAAATAAAGCTGTATCTCGCCCGTCAACAATGCATTGGCGGCTAGGCTGCCGCCTTTGTAGGGAATGCGCGTGATGTCTACGCCGGCCCGGGTCTTGAATAGTTCCGCCACCAGATGTGTCGCCGAGCCCGTGCCCGAGGTGCCGTAGTTGATCTCTCCTGGTTTGGCTCTCGCCAGCGCAATGAGTTCCTTGATGCTTGCCGCGGCAAGCGTCGGATGTGCGTAGAGGAATAAGGGTGCGGTTGAAATCAGAGTAATGGGGATGAAATCACGTTCCCAGTCGAACGGCGCGCTGGGCCGCATCAACGGTGTCAACCACAGCGGTGTGCCATAGACCAGCAGCGTGTAGCCATCGGGCCGCGCGCGCGCCACGGCTTCAATGGCAAGCGTTTCACCGCCGCGGTTCTCGATAATAATTTGCTGCCCGAGAGCGCCAGATACCCCTTGCGCCAGCAATCGTGCGCTGACATCGGCGACGCCGCCTAGCGACGCGGTGATGATGCGAATTGGTTTGCTGGGATAGTCTTGGGCGTGGCCAAAGCTTGCGGCGGTGAGGAGCGCGAGGCTCGCGAAAACGCTCGGATAAATACGGGATCGGACCATGTCATCTCCTCGTCTATTCCCTAGCGGCGTGTCGCCCCGCCGCTGTAGTAAGTGTCAATCGCATTTTGCTCTTTGAAACTTTCGCTTTGAAACTTTAATTGAATAGCCAGGCGGTCCCAATTGAAAAACCGCTCCGTGGCATAAGTATTCGGTGTGCGCGATGGCCGCAATGATCACTTGGCGGTTGATTTCGCGCAGAATGCGGGTTCGCTCGGGTAATTGGCTCGTGCCCTCTATTTATTGCAAATTGGAATGAAAATGACCATTAGATGCTCTCTGAACAATAGGTTACGAGACAAAATTCTCTTAATTGGTGGTCTTTCCATGGTCTCGGTGTTTGCAAATGGGCCAGCATGGGCGCAATCCGGACGCGACGCCTTGCGCGTGGTTTCGCCGTTCGCCGCGGGTGGCGGCCGCGAGGTGCTGGCGCGCACCTTTTTGAACGAATTCTCCGCGGCCATGGGCGAGGTGGTCATTATCGACAATCGTCCCGGTGCGGGCGGCATTACGGGCACGGTACATGTTGCCAAATCCGCCCCCGATGGGAAGACGCTTTTGATGACGGGTACCAATCACAATATTTCGCCCTTGACCACCACGCCGCCGCCTTACGATTCGATCAAGGATTTCGCGGCCGTAGCGACGATTGGCACCGGCACCAACGTGCTGATGATCAGCGCCGCAGCGCCCTTCAAGAGCACCACGGAGTTGCTGCGTTATGCCAGGGAAAATCCCGGAAAGGCCAATTACGCCTCGGCAGGCATTGGCAGTGCGTCGCATCTCACCATGTCTTATCTGATGGGCTTAGCGGGCATCGATATGACGCATATCCCGTATAAATCATCCAGTGCCGCCGCCACTGAAATGCTCTCAGGCCGGGTGGATGCCACATTCGTTACGGCGGCAGAGGTATTGGGTTATCTGAAAGAACCGCGGGTGCGTTTGTTGGGGATTTCTTCCCCCAAAGGGTCGCGCTTTTTACCTGGCATTCCGGCGCTGGCTGAGGCCGGTATTCCCGGCTTTTCCTATGAAAGTTGGTGGGGATTGCTCGCGCCCGCGGGAACGAGCTTGGCGGTGGTGCGCCGGATTAACGGCGCGATGCGAAAAGCCTTGGCGGATCCGGCGGTCATCGAGCGCATGGCGAAGATCACCATTGAGGCGCGCTCCATGAGCCCGGAGGAGTTCGAAGGCTTTTTGAAGAAGGATGTCGAAACCGCCAGCCGGCTTTTGCGTGCCGCTGCCACGCACATTAAGGAATAGCGTAAGCATTGGCCAAGGAATCGAAGCAAGGAAGCGAAGCAATGATTCGATGTAAGGAAGCGAATTGAGCGAACCCGGCAAAGTTTATCGCGGCTACGGCATCCGAAAAAAGGGGCCAGGCTCGGCGCGGCGTTGGATTGAGCCGACGCCCGAGCTTTGGCTGCGCAATACCGCACGAGCCGAAGCGGCACTGGCGCAACCCTTCAAGGGCATCAGCCACGATGGTCACATCGTTCCGGGCCTATTTCCCCTTTCACCTACCGGCATCTCGACGCGCCCCATCGTGCAGGCGGGGCTAAATTTCATCGCGACGCTTGACCCTATTCAAGCCCGCGCCGCCTTGCACCCGATCAATTCGCAGAATTGGCGCAAGTGGTGCAACTGGGAGCAATTTCCGTTTCGGCACGGCGTATCGTTGGAGGAGATGAACGCCACGCAGCGCGCCGCGGCCTTGGATCTGCTGAGTGTGAGTCTCTCTGCTCGTGGATACGATGTCGCGCGCAATGTGATGAAGCTCAATCACACTCTGGGCGAAATTACCGGTAACTGGGAGTTTCTTGGCGAGTGGCTGTATTTTCTGTGCATCTTTGGCACGCCTTCGGCGACCGAGCCGTGGGGCTGGCAGCTCGATGGGCACCATCTCAACCTCAACTACTTTGTTTTTGGCGATCAGATCGTCATGACACCTGGCTTCTGGGGCGCGGAACCCAATCATGCGGATGATGGTATTTACGCGGGCCTGCGCGAGTTCGAGATCGAAGAGCGGCGCGGACTGGAACTGATGCGCGCCTTATCGCCGGCGCAGCAATCTAAAGCGCTGCTATTCGCCTCGATGTTGTCGCATGATCACCCGCCCGGTCGTTACGATGCCAACAATGGCCGCCAGCAGGCGGTGGCATTTAACGACAACGCCATTATTCCCTATGAGGGGATACGCGCCGACGCGCTGGATCGCTCGCAGCAGATGATGCTGGTTGATCTCA
Source organism: Burkholderiales bacterium (assembly GCA_046153355.1). GTDB lineage: Bacteria > Pseudomonadota > Gammaproteobacteria > Burkholderiales > SG8-39 > 2-02-FULL-62-17. Next base: position 26,277 of record JBJXEY010000382.1, on the reverse strand, counting down.
TCAAAGTGTATGTGAGCCATCTGCGCGATCCGCATCAGGCGCCGTGGCTCGCGCAAATTGAGCAGCATATCAATGACACGTTTTTCGCCTGGGTGGGCGGTAGTGGCGATGAGGACACCTTCTATTACAAAGTGCACAGCCCGGTGTTATTGATTGAATTCGATATGCACAAGGGCGTGTTTCTGGATAACGACGAGCCGGAGAAATTCCATGTGCACATCACGCTGCGAACGCCCAACGGCGGTGACTATGGCAAGGACTTGTTAGGCCAGCACCTTGCCCGCCATCATCATGGGCATGATGACCGGCACCATCATCACGATAATCAATCTCATGAAAAGAACGGCAATTAGCGATGGGCTTCGTGCCTAGGCGTGCGCAGCCGGAATTGTTGAATCGCCATGCGAGCGCTGTTTAGGCGCGCTTTTGACCTGAAGCGTGTGGGCAGTTTCGCGCAGCATGTCGAAAAATCCGCTTTGCACCGGCGTGGGCAACCAACCAACGCGTGTGCTCACACCCAATAAAGCGGGCGGTTCGATCGGGCCAAAGGCGACACGCGTCAGAATACCGAGGCGTTCTTCGAAGGTAATTTCGTATTTTGTCAGTAGGGTCACGCGATCACTTTCGGTGAGAAACGCGCGAATCGCGCTTAGCGAATAGGTTTCGATACTGGTTTTTGGCAGCGGCGACATGCCGGCAAACAGTTTTTCGAACGCATGCCGCCTCGCCGCGCCATGTATGGGAACAATCCAATCGAAACGCGCCAGATCGACACGCGTGACGCGACGCAGGCGAGTGAGCGGATGACCACGCCTCACCACCACCATGTAGGGATCGACGAACAATTGATCCTCCAGCACATCGGGCATGGGCACCGGATTCCTCGATAGACCGACCACGTAATCGATGCGTCCAGTGCGCAACTGGTCGAGCAAGATGTCGTAACCATCATTCACGATTTGCAGATGCGCCTCCGGATAGCGGCGCAGAAATTTGTTGGCGACTTCGGCGACAAAAAACGAACTGCCCAGCATTTGCGCGCCAATGGAAATCCTCCCTCCCAGAGCGCCGCTCGCGGCCTTGATCTCATCCTGCGCACAATCGATGTCCCGGGTCGCGATTGTCATGCGGCGTGAAAGTTCAATACCGGCGCTGGTGGCGGTAATGCCGTGGGCGGTATGGCGGTAGAGCGGTTTGCCCAGGCGTCCCTCTAACTCGCGCACCGCCCGATGTAGGGAGGTTTTCGAGATGCCACCCGCGTGCGCCACCTGAGTGAGCGAGCCACCCTCGGCGATCGCGGCGAAACAACGCATTTGCGTTCGCGTGATGCGGCTCATTTCCGCCAGGGGCGAGAATCGGTGTAAATTTTCCGCGCCAACCCGGAAGTCGCGCAGAGCTTGTTCGATTTGCGCGAACATTCGCTGCGTGCGTTTATGGAAGATCTCGCCGAAAGTCGTTAAATAGGTGCCAGTGTGACGCCGTTCGAACAAGGTGGTGCCCAACCCCAGCTCCAGGTTTCTGATCGCCTGAGTAACAGCGGGCTGCGACAAATGAATTTCTACCGAAGCCTGACTGACGCTCTCCAGACGTGCGACGGCCTCGAAAATTCGCAGCGAACGCAGACTCGGTGTGGACAAAGTTTCCATTGAGTAATTCGATAGAAGGGGTCGAGAGTTTCGAAAAAATTATGTCGAAAAACTTATATCCATAAACGCGCTTCCTATGGGAAGTAGCCGCTACTGCCGTTATGCTTCACCGTCAATCAGATCTCTGTTTCATAGAGCATATTGAACGACCTGGCTAAATTGTCTTACATTCTATCGTTTTGCCGTGGTTTACGGGCTGGCAGTCCGATGTTGCCCAAGCTGCTGAAAAATTATGGCTCGCCAGCGGCATCGGCACCCGGCGGCCGAGCTTATGCCGCAGCGTTATCCAACGACTAACCTGGAGAAATCATGATCATCGACTGTCACGGCCACTACACCACCGCACCGCCAGGATTGAAGGCGTTTCGCGAAAAGCAGATCGCCGCGTTTAACGAGTCTAAAAACTCGGATTTCAATGCACCGGTCATCGTCAGCGACGATGAAATCAGGGAGAGTTTGGAGAAGTCGCAGTTGAAGATGCAGCGCGAGCGTGGCGCCGATATGACGCTGTTTTCGCCCATCGCCGGTGGCATGGCGCACCATATTGGCGATGCCAAGGTGAGTCAGAACTGGAGCGTCGCCGCCAACAACTTGACGCATCGCGCTTGTTCGTTGTTTCCGGATAATTTCGTCCCCGTATGCCAGCTGCCGCAATCGCCAGGTGTGCGGCCCGACAACTGCATTGGGGAGCTGGAGCGCTGCGTGCAGGAATTGGGTTTTGTCGGTTGTAACTTGAGTCCCGATCCTGCCGGCGGCTATTGGACCGATCCGCCCCTCACCGACCGTTGGTGGTACCCCTTGTACGAAAAGCTGGTGGAGCTCGATGTTCCGGCCATGATTCATGTGAGTTCTTCTTGCAACCCCTGCTTTCACGGCACTGGCGCGCACTACATCAATGGCGATACCACCGCCTTCATGCAGCTATTGACGGGCGACTTGTTCAAGGATTTTCCGACCCTGCGCTTCATCATTCCGCATGGCGGCGGCGCCGTGCCGTATCACTGGGGGCGCTACCGAGGCTTGGCTCAGGATCTGAAACGTCCCCCTTTGAGTGAACTGCTATTGAAGAACGTGTTCTTCGACACTTGTGTCTATCACCAGGCCGGCATTGATCTCTTAACCCGCGTGATACCGATCGATAACATTCTTTTTGGCTCGGAGATGGTGGGGGCGGTGCGTGGCATTGACCCTGAAACCGGTCACTATTTCGATGACACCAAACGTTATGTCGATGGCGTGGCGAACTTGAGCGAGGCCGATCGCGCGAAGATTTATGAGGGCAATGCCTTGCGCATATTTCCCAGGTTGGCGAAGCGATTAGGGCGATAAAACGGCGATTGGGGCAACCACTTTCGCGCGCTTGTCGCTATCCCAACAGGTGACGAAGAACATCGATGAACGAATCCAACGCATCGCTCAAACCCATCACCGTCATCAATGGCGACGGCCCCGCCGAGCGCGCCTTGCGGGCGGTTGCGTACGCACAGGGATTTTTCGCGCGCTTCGGTCTGGATGTGCGCTACCACAATCAAACCGATGGCAAGAAGGCGCTGGCGGCGTTGCTCGCCGGCGCGGGCGATGTGTGTGTGCAGATAGGTTTTGGCCCGGCCTTGCCCGCCATCGAAGCGGGGCGGTCTTTGAAGATTCTCGCCGGGGCGAATTTGCGCGCGGTTCATGTGGTGTTCGCGCGGCCCGAAGAGATTAAAAGCGTGCGCGATCTGCAAGGCAGGACCGTGGGAATAGGTTCCCCTGGCGCGCTCACTCACCAGTTGATGACCGCCGTGCTGCGAAAACACGGTGCGGACCCTACTAAGGTTAAGTTCGTCACAGTGGGCAACAGCGCCATGGTGTTTAAGGCGGTGGTGGCGGGCGAAGTCGAGGCGGGGCTTGGCGAAATTGACAATTACACCCAGCAAGAGCAACTGGGCGTTCATTCGCTGCCTGACGGGGATTTATGGAACGAGCTACCCGAATTTACCAATCAGGCGTCCTACGCCCTGGATGCGACCATCGAAGCGAAAAGAGACTTTATCGTTCGCGCGCTGGCAGCCTCGGCTTGTCTTTATCGCTATGTGTGTTCGCCGCCATCGCGCCAGTGCTACTTGGCGGCGTACCAAACCGCAATGCCCGATGCCGAGCCTGTCGAAGCCGAAACCACCTGGAATTTTTACCAGCAGCGCAAACCCTTCGCGACCAATCTGCTGTTGGGCGAGGAACGCATTCGTTATATGCAGGAGTTGAACGTCGCGATGGGCCTGCAGTCGCGCATTCTGCCTTTTGATCAGGTAGCCGATATGTCGCTCGCGCGCGACGCGCTAAGCCTTATATCAGGGTGAGGAAGCTGTGGCCTCCGGTACGGGCAGCAAAGGCGTGAGATCCGGCCTTAGCTGCTGATCGAATGCCTGAAGAATCACCGAAGTCATGGTGTAGTTGGCCATCAGCATTACCAGTTCGATCACGCCGCGTTGGCCGAAGGTTTTTATCAACTGCGCGTAGGTGTGCGAGGTAAGTTTTCGACCGCGCAGTATCTCCCGGCCCATGCGCATGATCAGCGCTTCTTTCTCGGGAACGTTTTCAATAGGTCGGCGATACTTGACGATGTCGATAATCGATGCGTCCAAACCGACCTTGCGTCCCGCGGTTTCATGCGCGGTCCATTCGTTCTGACCGTTGGATTCGCGTACCGCCACCAGTATTGCCAGTTCGGTCAAGCGCGGCTCAAGCGTGATGCGGTTGCGCAAGTACCAGTTCACCTCGCGAATGTGCGGCGAGAGTTCCGGAATATTGAGCCAGATACCGGCAGGCCCGACAAGCTCCGCGCGCAAGCGGCTCTTAGGATCGGTGACAGCATCAAAGGCGCGTTTGCCCTGTTCATCCAGAGCTTCGCGCTTCACCAGGGGCAGGCGCGAGCGCGATTGCGGATCGATGTCGGCGGGAAGTGCCGTCACCTTGGGCGGCACCACTTCTTTAATCATTTGTCCGCAAGTCATCCCTGGGGTCAACAGGGCGCCAAGCAATGCGAAGCATTTTGATATGAGGCCGGTGCTTGAATTCATTGGGTAGTTCCGCAAAAGTTAAACTTCATTGACGTCGGTAGGATTGTAAGACAATATGTTGCGTGCTAGCGCAGCAATGAGCGGGTTGGTGGTTCCAGGGCTGTTGGCCGGCATGGGAAGCGCCACGATTCATTGCAATCTACGCCATTTAAACTCCGGAGAAAATCATGAGTAGTGCAATTCACGCCGCCGAGGTCTACCTTCGTTCCATTCGCATTGGCGAGCATTCGCCCGCTCTGGAGCTTGCCACGGTGCTGGCGCAAGACGTGGTGTTGGAAACCAACGGGCCGATGGCCAATAGCCCCAAGGACACCATCAGTGGATACGCCAATGTGTTGAAGCGCGCCACGGGCAAATGGGCGGTGACCGAAGCGCTCTACAACGGGCGCTGGTCTGAGCCGCGTTTGGAAGGTGCGGCGGTGAAAACGGAAGCCACCTTTGAATTTCTTGGCGGTGTCGCGCCCGCCGCGTTGAGCCTCACGTTTACCGTCAATGGCGAAGGCAAGATCACGCGCATCGAGCAGGTGTATACGCCTAAACAGGCGCAGCCAACCGATAAAATTCCGGCCAGCGCCAAGGTTCTCATTAACAACGCGCGCACCAACAACACGCCGTTCTGCGTGGCGCATGCCGATGAAAATGGCGTGCCGGTATTGACCTTCCGTGGCAGCGTTCAGGTGCTCTCCGATCAACAGTTGTGCGCCTGGATCAGGCAGGCAACAGGTGGCCTGATGAGGGCAATTCAAAAGAACCCAGCGATTTCGCTCGCCTATCGCGACGGCAGCAAGGCGATGCTGCTGGTGCAGGGGCGCGCGCGCGTCGCCGAAACCGATGTACTGCGCGATCGTGTTTGGGAATTGACCCCAGAGGTGGAACAGAACCACGACCCGGCGCGCAAAGGCGCCGCGATGATCATCGAGGTAGATCGAATACAAGGCTTTTCCACCGGTGGCGAACCGGTGCGCATGGCGCGCGCCAAGTAGGCCGGCGCAGGTCTGCGGTGTTTGGGTCTTGTGTCTAACGCTCGCTGATCCTTGCATGGACGAGCAAACGGTTTATCTGTCGCGTTCGGACAAAACGATGGAAGTGTTCATCGTTCATCCCGATGCGAGTGGGCCGCATCCGCTGGTGCTGATGTATATGGATATGTGGGGCATGCGTGAGGTGCTGCGCGGCCTGGCGCGCCGTTTGGCCTCGATGGGTTATCTATGTGTACTGCCGGATTTTTATTATCGAGGAGGCCTGGTGCGCTATGCCGAGCATGACGATGGCCGCTTGGGCAAATCATTCGCCGAGATAAGTCCCGAACGGCAGGCCATGCTGCAGTCGGCCATGGCGGGATTGAGTGATCAGATGGTGATTGAGGATACCCGCGCCTTGTTCGACTATCTTGACGCAACCGGATGGGCGCGTCCGGGGTCGGTGGGTGCCATCGGTTACTGCATGGGCGGGCGGCACGTGTTGTGCGTTGCGGGCGCATTTCCCGAGCGGGTCAGAGCAGCCGCGTGCCTACATGGCGCGTACCTGGTGAGCGAGCGTCCAGATTCTCCCCATTTGCTCGCGCGCCAGGCGCAAGGCGAGATGTATTTCGGGCACGCCGAGTTGGATAAATACGCGCCGGCGGATGTGGTTCGGCGGGTCAATGAAGCGCTAGCCGGTGAATCGCTTCGCGCGATGAGTGTGGTGCACCGCGGGGCGCAGCATGGTTACGCGATTCCTGATCGCGATGTTTATGACCAAGGCGCGGCGGAATACGATTGGGAAAAGATTCGCGCCATGTTGCAGCGGCAACTGCTGAATTAGGCGATTGGAATCAGTAATCTTAAACATTTATTGATCAATCATGAATATTGGCGAACCTATCAGGTTATATCCATTTCCATTATTGGGATCAATGTTGCAACGTCATTAACTGTTGGAGAATCCCGATGAGCATCTTCCTGGCTATGGCATTGGCGGTGGCAGGCAGTTTGATCGCGGCAATTGCCTGTGCGCAGGGTTATCCGAACAAGCCAGTTCAACTGGTGGTGCCTTTCGCGCCGACCGGTTCCACCAGCCTGGTGTTTCGCGCCATGGCGCCGGTGCTCGCGGAAAAACTTGGCCAGCAGTTGGTGATACTCAATCGTCCGGGCGGTGCAGCAACCATTGGCATGGCGGTGGTGGCGAAGTCGGCCCCGGACGGCTACACCCTGGGCGTGGCAACGCTTTCCTTCGCCGCCAATCCGCCCTTCATGGTGGGGCAGATGCCGTTTGACACTGAAAAAGATTTTGCAGCGGTGAGTTTGGTGACACGTTTGCCTATGGTGTTGACGATCAACCCTGGTGTGCCGGCGCGCTCGGTAAAAGAACTGATTGCATTGGCTAAGGTCAAACCGGGTGCACTCAATTACGGTTCGGCGGGCATCGCCAGTTCCGGGCATCTCGGCGGCGCTTTGTTTGAAATGATGGCGGGCATTCAGATGACGCATATCCCTTTTAGTAGTACCGGTTCGGCCACCGGCGTGGTGGCGGGGCAGACGCAATTGCAGATTGCGCCAATTCCCTCGTCGTTGTCGTTCATTCAATCAGGGAAAATGATCGCGTTGGGCGTGTCTTCCTTAAAGCCGGTGTCTACGTTGCCTGGAGTCCCGGCAATAGCCGAGACGGGCATTCCTGGATTCGAAGCCTATGAATGGTCAGGCATAGTCGCCCCTGTTGGTACGCTGGCCGCGATCATTGCCCGTTTGCAAAAAGACATTGCCGCGACCCTCGCGGATGCCGAGGTAGGCAAGCGAATTGAGGGCATCGGTGCGCAGACCGTGGGCAGCACCGCGGATGAGTTCGATCGATTTCTCAAGAAGGAGCTTGGCGTTTGGGCGAAAGTGGCGGCGGCTATTCAGGCCGCATCGAAAGCTAATCAATAACGCCGCATGGGATATCCCGCGGCCAATTCAACGAGGAGCGGAAAATGAAATTGACTAGACTGGTTTTGAAGATGTCGGCGGTTGGCTTGGCCTTGGGCGTTGGCAGCGCGAGGGCGCAGGCCACTTACCCGGTGAAACCGGTGCGGGTGGTGGTCGCCTTTGCTGCGGGAGGTTTCGCCGACAACACCGCGCGTCCGGTCGCGCTGCGTCTGGGCGAGCGCTTGGGCCAGCCTTTCGTCGTCGATAACCGCGGCGGCGCGGGCGGCAATATCGCCGCACGCAGCGTCGCTGAGGCGAGCCCCGACGGTTATACCCTGTTGGTGCATACCGCCGCCTCGACCATCAATGTGAGTCTGTACAAAGACGCCGGCTTCGATATGGAAAAGGATCTCACGCCGGTGGCCATGACGGGTTCTTCACCGGGACTTTTCACCGTCAGCGTTTCGCATCCGGCCAATAATCTTCGCGATCTTTTGCAGTCGGTCAAGGCGCAAGGCAAGCCGCTCGCTTTTGCCACAGCAGGCGTGGGCACCTCCTCGCATCTCGCGGCTGAGTATCTGTTCGTCACGTTGGCAGGCATCCCGGCCAACCACATTCCCTTTAAAGGCGGTGCCCCTGCCACCACCGCAGTGTTAGGTGGTCAGGTTGAGTTGTTAAGCGCATCACTTCCCGGCCCGTTGCCCTTCGTTAAGCAGGGGAAGATGAAGGCGCTTGCGGTATCCAGTCTTAATCGTGTCAGCGATTTGCCAAACGTACCCACGGTGGTGGAATCGGGTTTTCCGGGGTTCGAGGAGCGCTCCTGGGTGGCATTCTTCGCACCGGCAAAAACGCCTTCATCCATCGTTCAAAGACTCAACGAAGAGATCAATCGAGTCCTCGCTATTCCGGAAATCAGGGCGAACCTGACTAGCCAGGGAACCGAAATCACACCGCTATCGCAAGCGGATTTCGCCGCGAAACTCGCCGCCGAAATTGCCATGTGGCGCAAAATTGTGACGGCGACCGGAGTGAAACCCGAATAAGAAACTGCCCTGGATCGCTCTGGCTAGCCCAACGGCTTGCCATGAAAATCCGCGGAACGATCGATCTTGATCAGCACGCCGATGCCCTTATCTGCACCGTCGTGCTCTTGTTCGCGTTTGGAGAGTTTTTGAAAAATTGCCTCACGCATTGCGCCGGATTCGTGCAGTTCGGCGGTGCCCCAGAAGCGCAGGAAGCCTGAGCCGAGGGTGCCGTCGCGCTGCGCCTTGAAATTGGCATACAACACCGCCACGCGTTTGTCGTGGCCCAGGTTATCCAACGCGCCTTTTTTGGTGCGCTCCCAATAGGCGAGGTGATCGTTATCGAACACCAGCATGCTGCCTTTGACGGAAATATTCGGTCCTGTCGGTCCGGAGGTGGCCAACAGGCAGGGGTAACCATCGGTCCAAGCGTTATTGATTAAGGTTTGCAAATTTTCTCTGATAGCCATGAGTGGGTTCCATTTGTGTAGGGTGATGAAGATGAATTGTAGAGCAGAAGAGAAGGCTCAATACAAATTGTAAGACAATCCCGTTGACATGTGGTTCTCACTGAGTAATCATGATTTCTTCTACGAGGGCGCGGGATGCAAAGCAATCAACCGTTGATCAACATTCGCGACATCGCCTGGGGCCGGCTGCAATCGCCGGATCTGGACGCGATGGAAGAATTTCTCATCGAGTTCGGTATGGTGCGCTCGGCACGCACCACGACGAGCCTTTACATGCGTGGCACCGGCGCTTCGCATCATCTGCATGTCACGGAGAAAGGCGATGCGGGATTCGTCAGCGTGGCCTTCCTTGCGGCCAGCGAAGATGATCTCAAGCGTATCGCAACGACCCCCGGCGCCTTGGGGCTCGAGCACATCGATGAACCCGGCGGCGGAATACGTGTCCGCATCCAGGAGCCAGTCAACGGTTTGATGATCGAGGTGGTGCACGGGGTGGAGATTCCGCCGGAACTCGAGATCAAACCCCGGCCGCTTGGCTGGAAGCCCGATGCGCTGAAATTGCTGGGCCAACCGGAACGCCTGCAGTTCGGCCCCTCGCGGGTGAAGCGCCTCTCGCACTGCGTGTTCGCCACGCCAAAATTGAAAGAGTCGTTGCGCTGGTTTCGCGAGACGCTGGGTTTCATTCTCACCGATGAGTTTTACTCAGGCAGTGTCGACAATATTGTCGGCTCGTTCAATCGGCTCAATCGCGGTGATGAGGGTGTCGACCACCACGTGGTCAATTGTTATGAGAGCCCGCACACTGGAATGCAGCACTTGTCTTACGTGGTGCAGGATGTGGAAGATCTTTTCGTCGGCCACAACCACTTAAAGCGTATCAACCGTTACGAGCATATGCGCGGCGTGGGCTATCACCCGCCAGGCGGCCAGATATTTGACTATTGGCTCAGCCCCTGGGGGCAGATGCACGAACATTATTTTCCGACGCAGCAATTCACGGCGTCCAGCCCGGCGAATATTTTCGCCGCGCCGGCCGCGCACGATCCGACTTCGGTGTTCGCCAATACCGTAGCCAAGTCCATGCCCTGGCGTGGTGGGGGCAATAAAAATGCGGCGGTCTTGGCGTCGGCTTAAAGATGAATGGCAATCCAACTCGAGGAGAACGGGCAATGCGCACAACATTTAAGTCGGGATATTCGGCGCTGCTGGTGGCGGGCTGCGTGGCGCATGGCGTCGCGATGGGGCAGTCTTATCCCAACAAGCCGGTGCAGATCGTGGTTCCGTTTGCGCCCGGCGGGTCGATCGACATCACCTTCCGGACTATTGGTCCTGGATTGGGAGATCGCCTCGGGCAGCCGATCATTGTTATGAATCGTCCCGGTGGCGCGGCCACCATTGGCATGGGCGTGGTCGCCAAATCGGCGCCCGACGGGTATACGTTTGGCGCCGCGAGTCTTGCTTTCGCCGCGAACCCGCCTTTCCTCGGCGACAAGATGCCCTTCGATACCGAAAAGGACCTGGTGCCGGTCACGCAAGTGGCGAAGTCGGCGCTGGCCTTTCTGGTGAATGCCGAAGTGCCGGCGCGCTCGATCAGCGAATTCATTGCGCTCGCCAAGGCCAAGCCCGGCGTGCTCAACTATGGCTCGGTGGGCGTGGCGAGTTCCGGCCATCTGGTTACATCGCTGTTTGAGCAGTTAGCTGGCGTGAGCATGACACACGTGCCCTATACCCAGGGGCCGCTGCCTGCCCTGGTGGCCAACCAGATTCAATTGCAGTTGGGCCCCATTCCCTCATCGATGCCTTTCATCAAGGCGGGAAAATTGTTTGCATTGGGCGTGAGTTCGCTCACTGCCGATCCCTCCTTGCCCGGTGTGCCGCCGGTGGCTAATACGGTGCCGGGTTTCGAGGCTTCTGAATGGCCGGGTCTGGTCGCGCCAGCCGGCACACCCGCAGCCATCATCAGCCGCGTTCAGCAGGAAGTGGCGAGGGTGATCGCCGATCCCGAGGTGCGCAAACGCCTTACCGATATTGGTTCGGTGCCGGTGGGCAGCACGCCGGCGGAGTTTGGAAGTTTTATCAAGAAGGAACTGGCCACCTGGGCCAAGGTGGCCACTGTCATCCTCGCCGACCCGAAGAACCGATAAGCAAAGACGCGCGGCGGGCTTAGGTTTGAATTCCGCATGCCATCGGTAGGTGTTATCAAACCCAGCAACCGGCCAACCAAGGCCGAGGAGCTGGTGGCGATGCTGCCGGCGAGCGTTACGCTCGAACACGCCAGCGTGGGCATCGCAACCGGCTCCGACACGGAGTTGATCGAAGCCATCGGCAAGTACGAGGCACACATTGCGGCGATGGTGGCGTTGCAGGTGAATCTCGTGCATACCGCGGGCGTTCCGCCGCTGCTTCTGGGCTATGAAGGCGAGCGCGACCTAGTGCGGTCTTGGGAGTTGAAATATGGCCGGCCGGTGTTCACCAATGGTCAAAGCCAGGTCAATGCGCTACGGGCATTCGGCGCGCGACGCGTGCTTGGCGCGAGTTATTTTCCCGGAGAGGTGAATAAAAAATTTGGCGCGTATCTCGCGGGGGCAGGGTTCGAGGTGCTCGCCATGGAAGGCATGGACGTAGGGTTCCAAGAGGTACCGAAAGTGCCAACCGAAACAGTGCGAACGTTTCTTCGCCAGCTATGGATGAAACACCGCGATCTGGATGCGTTCTATTTGCTGGGGCCCGCCTGGCGAACCTTGGACATGATCGAGTCGATGGAGGAGGAGTTTGGCGTTCCCGTCATTCACCATATCCCGGCGCAAAGCTGGGAGATACAAAAGCGCTTGGGTCTGTGCCAGCCTTTCGCGGGATTCGGCCGTTTGATTGGCGAGATGCCTTGAGTCGACTAGGCGGCCGCGTCGGGCTGATCAAACCCACCAATAGGCCGGGCAGCCCCAGCGTCGACAATCTGATTCACCTGTTACCGGCGGAAGTCGAATTGATTCAAACGAGCCTCGATATCCGCACGGGCACGTTGCAGGAACTTGAACAGGCGCTTACCGATTACGAAGCCAAGGTTGAAGAAATGGCCGAGCGCGGCGTCGATCTCATTCATCCCGCGGGTGTGCCGCCCTTATTGCTGGGTTATCAAGGCGAACGCGAGTTGGTCGAGAATTGGCAGCAGCGCTACGGCAAGCCCGTATTTACCAATGGCATGAGCCAAGTGCGCGCGCTCAATGTTTTCGGCGCGCGCCGCATCGTCGGCGCGAGTTACTTCAAAGGCAGCGTCAATCGCTCGTTTGGAGAATACCTCTCGCAGGCTGGGTTCGAGGTGCTGGCGATGGAGGGGATGGACGTCGATTTTCAAAGTGTATTGACGCTCGACTCTGCCGTGGTCTTCGAATTTATTGAGCGCCTTTATCGGCGCTTCGACAATGTCGATGCCATCTATTTACTCGGTTCCGCGTGGCCGACCCTGGAGATGATCGAATCGATGGAGGAGAAGTTTGGCGTGCCGGTGGTGCATCACATTACGGCGCAGAGCTGGGAGATTCAGAAACGCTTGAATCTAAATTGCCCGGTGAAGGGTTATGGGAGGTTGATTGGGGAGATGCCGTGAAGTCGATTGTCCGGATCTCTGTGGAGAATCGTTCGGCCATTGGGCCAACGAGCGCCCTTGCTCAAGCTGCTGATTTCTGCCCGTTAATGTAATCAACAATCTTCCCGATAATCTCAATCGACTGCGGATGATCCGGCTGGCGGCGGATGACGTCGTAGTTTTCGCCGTGAAATAACTCAAGCTGCAGATCGCCGCCGGCTTGTTTGTAATTGGCGACGAAGCGCTCCATCAGATGGCGCGGGTGCAGGGTGTCGGCGGGGTTTTGCAGGTAGAGGATTTTCGGAAGGGTGAGTTTTTCGCCACGATCCAGCGCCAACATGGGGCTGCCTTCGGCCATGGCTTCCTCGGTAATCCAATAGCTCACTTGGTTGGGAATGGCGGCGGCGCGGTCCTGGTGCGCGGGCTGGTCTTTTCGCGCGAGGTACCTCCCGAGCGGACAGATCACTGGCCAGAGCGCGACGACATAGGGGACCATGGCGTCAATCGAGGGATTCTCCGCAAAAGGCAGGTCGGTGTAGCGCGCATCGAAGGGGCGCATTGCCGCCAGCACCGCCATGTGTGAACCGCTTGATGTGCCCATGGTTCCCACCCAATCCGCGCGGGTGTTAAAACGCCGTGCGTGGTGTTTGAACCAGCGGATCGCGTAATTTAAATCCGCGAACGATGCCGGGTAGCTTGCCAGCGGCGGCACGCGAAATTCGATTGACATGATGACCACGCCGCCTTGCGCCACGGGGACGTGTATGGCTTCGCTGCTGGTGCGATCGCCATCGACCCAGGCGCCGCCGTGCGCGAACACCACCGAGGGGAATGGGCCTTCACCGCGCGGCTGGTAGATACGCGCGACCAGCGACACGTCCGGGTGTCTGAGGTATTCCAGGTCCTGGATATCGACGGGATAGCGAGGGCGGCTGGTGGCGGGTGTTGTCATGACGCCGCAGCCACCGCATCCGTCCATTGCGGCCATTGCGAAAGAAGTTTGCCGTGGCCGGGGAAGGGTTCGCGCACGCCGATATGGTTGAGTGCGCCCCACATGATTGCCGCGATATGCGTGACCACTGGAAAGCCTGATTCGCGCTCAATGCGCTCGATGTTGTCGATGATCGGCCACTGCGGGCAGGCGATGAACATGCCCTGTGCCTGCGGCGCCTTGTCGCGTACCCGGATCGCTGATTGATAGGCGGTGTCCATGGTGGGCATGGTCATGCAATCGGCCAGGGCGTAGGAGAGGCATTCGTCGGCCAGCGTTTGGATGCCGTAGTGCGCGAGGTAGGCGATGACGTTGTCCTGGATGTAACGCTGGTAGATGGATGAGATGACTATCTTGTCCAGATTCAACGCACGCAGCGAATTGATCACGCAATGAATGTCGGAGATGACAGGCTTTTTGTGTCCGATGGCGGCGGAGAGTTCTTTCTCGAGTTGCTCGTGATAGCCGACGCCCTTGGAGGTGATCAGCGGTATGCCGGTGGCCACGATCACGCTGACATCGCGATTGACAAGTTCCTTGGCGCAGAGGCTAGCCAGACTCAGCGCTTGGTCAAATTCATACTGTCCGAATTCGGGCAATCCCATGGTCGACCAGCACCACGAAATGCCCGGCGGGGCGAGGCGGATGGCTTCGTGCAACACCGTTTCGTTGGTTCTCGGCGGTCCGATGAATCCGATGGATGCTTTCCAGCCGTAGGCGCTCATTGGGTCAATCCTTCGTTTGCGTTGTGTGCTGTGTAGACTGCTCTGATACTCGTGTAGATCGCTCTGATACTCGTGTAGACCGCTCTGATACTTATCGCAGCTAACTCAAATCCGCTTTGAAGCCGCATTCCTCGATCGCCATCACCGCGATTTTCTCGTCATTCAATCCGGTGTCGCCGGTGACACCCAGCGCGCCGACTAATTCTCCGTTCGATGAACGAATCAGCACGCCGCCATAAACCGTAATGAAACGCCCGCCCGAGGCAGCCTCCAGCGAGTTGGCAAAATAAGGGCGCACCTTCACCAGCACATCCTCGAAAAATCGCGTCGAGTGCCCCATGCCCAGGCCGCCCCACGCCTTGCCATAGGCGATCTCGAATCGCAAGAGGCTGCTATTGTCTTCGCGCTGCACCGAAACAATATGGCCCATGCTGTCGAGCAGACACAGCGTCATGGGTTTTAATTTCATTTCGCGCGACAGGCGGATGCCGGCGCGAATGATGCGGTTGGCGTCGTGGAGATCGATTGACATGGCAGAATTTTTGCGTCGGTGGTTCGCGGCGAACGGTGGAATCGAACAATACACGCCAACAAGAGCATTCGCAATGGATTGTAAGACAATCTATTGACTTCCGATTGGCCATGCGTATGATGATCTGCCAGCGCTGGCAACATGCGCTTGCGCGTCAAGACTAAGGAGGCACCAATGGCCGGAAAGCTGCGTCACCTGGGAATTTCGAGTTCCGATCCGCAAAGAACTGCGGATTTTTACATCAACGCATTCGGCATGAGAAAAATCGGCGAGATCAATCCCGATCACGTGGGGGCAGCCGGTATTTACCTCACCGATGGCGTGATGAACATCACCATCATCAAGTTCAAGACCGACGACTATGCGGGCGAAGATTTCGGCAAGGATTTCGTCGGCCTGCATCACATCGGTTTTCATGTCGATGACCATGCCACGTCGCGTACCGCGATCGAAGCGGCGGGCGGCAAATACATGTGGCCGGGTGGTCTCGATCATCAGAAGTACCGCGATGCCGATAACCTCATCATAGAAGTCTCGGCGGAAGGTTTTGCCACCGAGCCCAGCAGCAAGGCCGCGGTCAACACCGGCGGCGGCCCCAAAGTGCCGGCCTAGGCGCGAAGCCTATCATCCAAATTTAGCTGCCGTTTTTCGTCGCCGAAGGCGACGTTCTTGTTGATTTATAGGAGTTCGAGATCATGGCATTGACCAGTTGCTGGCGTGGCACCGTGGGTTTGATCAAACCAAATTTCAGACCGGGCAGCACCGAGGATTTGATTCGCCTGTTGCCCGATGGCATTGGCGTGATTCCGCTTCACATCGGCATCAATCAGGGCACGCGCAAGCAGTTCGAAGCCTCCATTCCCGATTACGAAAAAATGGTGGCGCAATTGGCGGACCTGGACGCCGACATTATTCATCCGGCGGGGTCGCCGCCTTTTCAGGTGCTGGGCTATCACGGCGAGCAGGCGCTGATGAAGAAATGGGAAAAGAAATACAAGCGTCCTGTTTTCACCAATGGACAGACCCAGGTCAATGCGTTTCGCGCGTTGAAGGTGAAGCGCATCGTTGGCGCGAGCTATTTCCCCAACGAACTTAACAAAACTTTCGCGCAGTACTTTGTCGATGCGGGCTTTAACGTGCTCGACATGAAAGGCGTGGAAATCGATTTCGACAAGGTGCAGACATTGGCGAGCACCGAGGTCTACCGGTTCATCAAGGCGCTGGTACTGAAGCAAAAGAATGTGGAGGCCATCTACATGCTCGGGCCGGCATGGCGCACGCTCGACATTGTGCAGTTGCTCGAGCAAGACCTGGGCATTCCGGTGGTGCATCACCTCACCGCGCAGAGCTGGGAAATTCAAAAAAGGCTGCATGTGCGCGCGCCCTTGAACGGTTATGGGCGATTGCTGGAAGAGATGCCCTGAGGCGCCGCCATATACTGGGGCTGCCGAATATTGGAATTGGGATTGAAGAGCACATAAGAGAGCGATCATGACGGTAAAAAATATCGATCTGGATTCGGCCAACCGCATCATCGAGACCGGCATCAAACTGGCGCGAGAACACAAGCATTTGCCGCTCACCTTTTGCGTGGTCGATAGTGGCGGGCACATGGTGTCGGCGCAGCGCGAGAACGATAGCAGCACCTTCCGTTTCGAGATTGCCTTTGGCAAGGCCTGGAGCTGCACGGCGCTGGGGCACTCGACGCGCTTCATGGAGACATCCATGGCCAAGAACCGGCCACATTTTGTCGATTCGCTGGCCGCAGCCTCGGGCGGAAAATTCATTCCTGCATTGGGCGGCATTTTGATTCGTTCGCCCGAGAGCGGAAAAATCATCGGTGCGCTGGGCGTAACCGGAGACTCTGGCGAAAACGACGAGATGATCGGTGTGATGGCGATCGAGCAATGCGGATTCAAGCCGGATTTGAGTTAGGGAGTGGCGATATTGAAACGCGCAATGGGTAATTTGAAGCTGGTCAAGGGCGGCGTCAGCCGCCAGCAGACCGGGGCATTGAAATCGGTGTCGCGCTCGCGGCAGGCGCGGCTCGCCGAATTAGAAGGGCCGACACCGGTGCGCGCGCAATTGGCGCAACGCTTGCGCTCCTTCATAACTGATGGCACCTATCGACCTGGTGATCGCATGACTGAACGCGAGTTGTGCGAGCGGCTGCGTGTCAGCCGCCCTTCGGTGCGCGAAGCTTTGCGGCAGTTGGAGGCCGAGGGCTTGATCGATATTCTTCCCAATCGCGGTCCGGTGGTGCGGGAGATTTCCGCCGCCGACGTGCTGGAGTTGTGGGAGGTACGCGTCGCCTTGGAAACCTTGATAGCACGCCGCTTCGCGGTGCATGGAACCGAAAAGCAGATCGATGCCCTGGAGCAGGCGATTCACGATTTCGATGCTGCGCTGCGCTCGCAAGACGTGGGCGTGATCAAGACCACCAAGACCGAGTTCTTCGAGGCCTTCGCCGCCGGCGCCAACAATTCGATGCTCGCGGCGTATTTTCGGCAGGTCAATGTGCGTTTAAGTTTCCTATGGTCTTCCTCGTTGATGTTCCCCGGTCGGCCAGCCGAAAGTATTGGCGAGTTTATTTCGCTTCTGGGCGCGATTCGCAGCCGCAGTGCCGACGCCTCGCAGGCGGCGATCGTGTTGCATAACGAACATGCACGCGCCATTGCCATGTATGGGCAGCGCGTATTCGAGGAATCGCGCAAGAGGGCCGTGGAATCCGCGGCGCGCGGCGGGGCGAAGGAACGGTAATGGCGACATCCATCAAAGCAGAAGCGACAGCGCCACAGACCGCGGTGCAAAAAATTCTCGCACGCGCCTCGCGCATGGCAAGCGTGGCGGTAGGCGAGGTGGTCTTTCCGGATCCCGAACTGGTAATCGTGCACGACGGTTATGTGGAGACCGTGCACGATGAATTGAGCGCCCTGGGTTACAAGGGATTGCGCAACCCCGAGCGGGTAATATTCGTCACCGATCACGAAGTGGCCTACACCACGCAGCGCGCGGTGCAACGCGGCCGCAACATCCGCAAGATCGCCAAAGCCTGGAAAATCGGCCAGTTGTACGACGTCGGGCGTGGCGGCCACGGCCATATATTTCCAATGGAAAACGGCATGGTGCGGCCGGGGATGTTTTTGTTTGCCTACGACATGCATTGCAGCAACTTTGGCGCGGTGGGTGCGCTCGCGATTGGCGTGGGCGCGGAAGTGAGCTCAGTGCTCGCCACCGGCAGCTTGTGGACAGTGGTCCCGGAAACGGTGCGCGTGGAATTGAAGGGCACGCTTCCCGACGGCGCGCATCCGCGCGATGTCGGGTTTCTGTTGTGCGGCGGGTTCACCGAAAAGAAATGGGGTGTGGACCACGACAATCGCATCATCGAGTTTTGTGGCGATGGTTTGGATCGGCTTGGGCTTTCGGCGCGTGTGGCCTTGTGTAATTCGCTCACCGAGCTGGGCGCGGCGAACATCCTGTTTGGCTCGCCGCCGCCGGGCATCGACAGCAGCGCAGCGCCGGATTTCATCAGCGACAGCAATGCATCCTATGCGGGGCGCATCACGCTTGATCTGTCAATCATGACCCCGCAAGTGGCGCTGCCGGGCGGGCCGGATCGCGCTGCGGATATCGGCAGTGTCGTCGGCCGGCATATCGATCACGCCTTCATCGGCGCCTGCGGTTCGAGCATGTACGAAGATTTTGCCGAAGCGGCGCGATTTATTAAAGGCCGGCGCGTTGCCGACAATGTGCGCTTTTTTGTTGGCCCTGGCACCAACGAAGTGGCGCGGCGCCTGGCCAATGACGGCATCACGCAACTCTTCACCGATGCCGGCGCGCTCATCCTGCCGCCGGGTTGCGGGCCGTGCGCCGGCGGCATCATGGCACCGCTGGGGCCGGGCGAAGTGTCGATCTCCACCGCTGCCACCAATCATTCGGGGCGCTTTGGCGCGGCCGACGGGCAGTGTTACCTTGCCAGTCCGCTCACCGTGGCGGCATCGGCCGTGGCCGGATGCATGACCGATCCACGCAAGCCTTTGGCACACTAAGGGGCGATCTATGCGCAAGTCTCTCAAGCGGCGCGGTACCTGCCATGTGTTTGGCGATCGCATTCCATTGGATGAAGGCATCATGCCGTTCAAATTCGCCATTGAACGCATCAACGATCCGGAAAAACTCATTCCCCATTTATTCAAGGGCACCGACCCGGATTTTCCAAGCAAGGTAAAGCCCGGTGATTTCGTGCTCGCGGGCAAGGAGTTCGCTTGCGGCAAGCCGCATGTGCAGGGGTTCATCGCCATGGCGGCGCTGGACATGAGCGTGCTGTGCGAGTCGATGCCCTACAAGGCGATGCGGCGCGCGGTTGCGGTGGGTTTGCCGCTTTTAACGGGCTGCAATCCGGGGGCAGGTTTTGCGAAGAGCGGCGATGAGATTGAAGTGGATTTCGAATCCGGCGCGGCACGTAACATATCCACTGGGGTGAGCGTTACCTTGCCCGCGATGTCGCCCATACTGCGCGAGATCGTCGCTAACGGCGGCATGAACGGCGCGCTTGCCGCGTGGCTCGCCGAGCACCCCGAGCAGGCTGCGGGCGAATCGGCGGACCTGGAGCGGCCCGGCCCGGCGGTGGCGCCGGTGAAATTTGCCAGTGCCAAAGCATCATGAACGAAAAATCGCCGGTGATGATCATGGTCGCGCCCAATGGCGCGCGCGCCTTGAAAAAAGACAATCCCGCCACGCCGATCTCGCCCAAGGAAATCGCGGAAGAAGTGATTCGTTGCGCCAAAGCCGGCGCCTCGATCGCGCATCTGCACGCGAGGCAGGAAGATGGGCAGCCGACGCAATCCATCGATGTGTTTCGCGAAATCGCTGATCGCATCCGCGAGCATTCCGACATCGTATTGCAGATATCGCTTGGCACCATCGGTTTCACGGTGGAGGAGGCCATCGAACCGGTCGATCTGAATCCGGAGATGGTCTCCTTGCCGCTGGATGGTTTTCTCAAGGATGATGCCGCCGCGCATGAAGGCATCAGGCAGATGGCATTGAAAGTGCGCGAGCATCATGTGCGCCCGGAACTTTCTGTCTATAACGAGCGCATGCTGGAGGGCGCATTGCGGTTGATAGAAGAAGGTGCAATCGACCGTCCGGCGTGTTTTGGTTTGATCATGCGCGATCCCGAATCAATCGAACAGGGCGCGCAGAAAATGATTGCGCTCGCTAATGCGTTGCCTGCCAACTCTCAATGGTGGATGGCGCGCGGCGGACGCTACGGCCTGGGCTTGCGCGCCCTGGCTGTGGAGATGGGTGGGCACGTGCGCGTGGGTTTCGAGGATTCGGTGCGCGATTTCGATCAGGTGAATCTGGCCAAGAGCAATGCGTACCTCGTCGAGCGCATGGCGAGTCTGTGCAATGCCTTGGGACGTTCGATCGCTACGCCTGCGGAGGCGAGGCGCGCCGTCAGCGCGGCACCGTAAACGAGAACGGTATGCGCCATGTGGCATGAATCGAGGTCCCCGTTCTTGAGCTTATTACCACGGTAAAGTGATAGTATTGCGCTATGCAAAAAATGCAAACGAAACTCACCTCCCAAGGGCAAGTGTCCGTGCCGGCCCCGGTGCGCAATTTTCTGCACTTGATTCCGGGGTCGGTGTTGGTGTGGACGAGGGAGGGCGACCGCATAGTGGTGGAGCGTGCCAAGCGCCATAGCACGGCCGAGGTTCACAACGCACTTTTTGCGGAAGACTCGCCGAACATGGGTAAGCCCAAGTCACTGGAGGAACTCAAAGCAGGCGTTCGCCAATATATGCGGCGTCGACATGTTATCCGTTGACACCAACGTTCTGGTGCGTCTGTTGGTGCGTGATGATGCCAAGCAGGCGCTTGCAGCGGATGAGGCCATCGCCAAGGGCGCATGGGTTTCGCACCTGGTGCTAGCGGAGGCAATCTGGGTTCTGGACGCGGTGTATGCCCGCACCGCGAAACAAATCATCGCAGCCTTGGATTTGCTATTGATCCACGAAAGCCTGGTGCTTCAGGACGCCGATGTGGTGAGCGCCGCGTTGGCTCAATTCCGCGCCAAACCAGCCCTGGGCTTTTCGGATTGCCTCGTGCTTGAGATCGCGCGCAAAGCCGGACATATGCCGCTCGCCACGTTTGACCGGGCGCTTGCTAAGGTAGGCGGTGTGCAGAAACTGTCATGAAGGTAACTGACCGGAAGTCGCATTTGACGTTGTGTACCCGCTCACCGAGCACTATTTGTATAGCGCCTGCCCGCTTGTTGAGGACTACCACCTCCATCGTCTTTCCGGTTTCAGTCACGCGCACCTTGATTTTTTCGGGGGTCATCGAGAAGCGCTCTAGATTTGGATCATCAGGAAATCATTTTTGCCGACGCCGCAATCGGGGCAGGTCCAGTTCTCAGGTACATCTTCCCAGCGCGTGCCGGGTGCGATGCCTTCCTCGGGCAGGCCTTGCTCTTCATCGTAGACAAAAGCGCACAGCGCGCACTGCCAGGTTTTGAACTGCGCATGCTGAGGAACCGCTCGCTGGGCCTTGGCGTCACTCGCCACCTTGGGGAAATTGATGATGATGGCCGATAGACCCTGGTCGCCAGCGAGAATGTCGTAGGCGGATTCGCCGCGATGGGTGAATACCACGGTGACCGCTCTGTATTCTCGGTCTTCATGTTTTAACGAACCCTTGACGACCACGATGTACTGGCCGTCGTCCGCGGAAGGGTCGGGCGCCTGCGTGCGCGCACCGGGCGCAAGCGTCAGCGTCTTGGTGAACAAGCCCATGTCATCGCGGATCGCCGGCACATCGAGGAAAGCCGCCCCGTTCGCGGCATCGGCGAAATTCACCTTACTTGAAACCTGGAAAGGTTTTCGATTGGGAACTAGTTTCAACTTTTCCCGCGATTTGGACAAGCGCTGCGCGCCTTCCGGATCGGCGCGCGTGCGCAGCGTGAGGAAGGCCCAGCCTTCTTTCTTGTCGGGATACAGCGGCCCGTAGGGCGTGTAGGCGCGCGCGAAATGCACGCCATAGGGGGTGAGTTCGTGGTGGCCAAGTTTGCCGCGCCCTTCCATGATGATCTGGATCTGGTCAGCCGCGTGGTAATGCGCGCTCGATTCGGTGCCGAGCTCATATCTCACCAGAAACGCGGAGGGCTCCTCGGGTTTGTCCTTGGGCGCCCAGAAAAAAGGGAAAACCTCGGCGGCGGGGCGATCCGGTCAGCCTTCCTTGTTGTGGATGACCGACTCCGGTTTGATCTCGTCGTAGGCGACTACCCTCGGCATGGCGCTTCCCTGGTAGATAGAGATCGCGCTATGGTACCGCTTCAATCTCTGATTGTCTGACAATTATTAGACCGCTCTGATACTTATTAGTGGGGTACGCTCGACGCCAATTGCGCGAGAACATTGAAACGATGACTAAAACACTTTTCACGACGATGGCCGCATTGCAACTGTTGATGCCTTGTGCTGCGGCATGGGCGCAGGCCTACCCGGTGAAGCCGATAAGAATTCTGTCGCAATTCGGCGCGGGCGCGCCGGGCGACATCCTGATGCGCTTCACCGCCACGCGCATGGCTGAGGTGCTTGGCCAGCCGGTGGTGGTTGAGACCCGCAATGGCGCCAATGGCGTGGTGGCGGCGGGCGCGGGCGCGCGCGCGGTGGCGGATGGCTACACGCTCATCGGCCTGGGCGCGGGGGTGCCGGTGGTTCAAGTGGTGGCAGGCCGCGAACTGCCATTCAATCCGGTGAAGGATCTGACGCCGATCTCGCTTGTCGGTAATGTGACCAGTGTGATCGTGGTGGGCGCGGCCAGCTCGAGTGCAAGCTTGAAAGATTTGCTCGATCAGGCGAAGTCGAATCCGGAGAAGATCACCTATGGAACCACCGGCATCGGTTCGCAGCACCATTTGGCCGGCGAGCAGATCAGGATGCTGGCCGGCGCCGGTTGGGTTCATATTCCCTACAAACTCGCGCCGCTGCCCGATGCGGCATCGGGCGCGGTAACTGCGGCGTTCACCATCGCACCGCAGGCCATGCCCATGATCAAGGCCGGCAAATTGCGCGTGCTTGCCGTTCTATTGGATGCGCGCATGGCTTCGCTGCCTGATATTCCCGTGGTCGCCGAAATTGTGCCGGGTTTCGAAGTGCCGCCCAGTTGGGCGGGATTGTTTGGGCCGGCGGGCCTGCCGCCACCCTTGGCGCGTCGTGTGAACGAGGCGCTGTGGGCGGCCCTGAACACTCCGGAGGCGCGAGCGCGCGTGGAGAGCATCGGCTATGAACTGGGCTTGAACAAATCGCCGGATGACTATTCGGCGATGTTGCGCCGGCAGATCGAACTGATTGGCAGGATTGTCAAGGCGGCGAAAATTACGCTTGCCGATTAAGGAGAATGTCGGACTTATCGCGGCGCCAATTCCGCGAGCAGACTTGATACCTTGGGCAGCGTCTGCGCGTTCATGATCATCTCTGCGATGCGTTCAACCGACCCTGGCGCGAGCCGGCGCGAAGCGAGTTTCTTGAACTTATCGATCACATCGCCGGCACTGGCGAATTTCTGCTCGCTGCCGCGCGGCGCTTCGACGGTCTGCTCAAATTTCTTTCCGCCTTTCAATATCACCTCCACCCGCACCATGTGCCGGTAACGATTGCCGCGCGCGGTGATTGCGGGGTCTTCAACGACCTCCACGATTTCGGAAACCCGCATACGCTCGGGGTCGGCCACCATGGCATCGGTGAATTGGTCGACGAACACATCGCCTTCCAATAGGAGCGTAGCAATGCAGTAGGGCAGGTTGAGTTGCGCGGAGGTGAGTCCCTCGGGGCGGTATTTCCAGCCGACGTGATCGACCGTAACTTTCGATCCGTGCACCACGATTTTTGCTATGTCATTCAATGTGAATTTGTGCGCCGCTTGCAAATCGCGAATCGCATCCAGCGTCGTGTGGTTGCTCCCCACGCAGGAATAAAACTTCAAGGCGATGCGCGTGGTCTCGAAACGCTCGCCCAGGCCGCTGGATAACTCTTCCATATTGAACCGATCGGTCGAACGCGAGAAGGTCGAGCAAAAACCGCCATAGGGGCTCTCGAATACATCTTGGATGCCGGTGTAGCCGCGTTTTGCGAGCAGCGCGCCATACAGCCCGCTTTGTGCGGCGCGCCCCGCATGCATGCGTTTGACCATGGCGCCGTATTGCGCCGCCATCAATCCGGAGGATTGCGTACCGCCGATGCCGATGGCGTGCACTGTTTGATCGGCGGTAAGGCGTAGTGCCGCTGCGGCGCCGGCCGCGGACGAAAATACACCCACCGTGGCGCCCGAATGCCAGCCCTGGCCGATGTGCTCCTGGCCCATGCACATGCCCACTCGCGGGCCGATCTCGTAGCCTGCCACGGAGGCGGTGAGGAAGTCTTTACCGGTCATTTCAGGATGCAACTCCATGGCCGCGAGCACCGCCGGCAGCGTTACTGCGCCGACGTGTAGAACACCGACGCGATGCACGTCATCGAGTTCGAAACTTTGCACGAGGGACCCATTCACCAATGCCGCATGCGGTGCGGAGAGACGCCGTTGGGTGCCCCACACGCCGCAGGTGGTGGAGCTATCCACCTCGGACAAGGTATCCATCAAGATTTGGCTCCATTCAAGCTCGGTGCCAAAAATCGCGCAGCCGATGGAATCGAGAATCATGAGTTTGATTCTCTCGATCACCTCTGCCGGAATTGCCTCGTAACGAAGGCCGGAGACAAATTCGGCGATGCGGCGGGTGTGGGGGTTGCCTAGACTTGGTTCGTGCGACATGAGTTCCTCGATGTGTCAGTGGGCGCCCGGACCTTGCAGCCAGGCCAAGTGGGTCTCGTTTTCGATCTCGTTCAGACGTTGATAGAGAACCTTTGCTGCGGGGCCAAGCCGTTTGGTCAAGGCAAAAAACTTTTTCTCCAATTGTTCGCCGGTCAATGGCGAGGTGGGTGTGCCGGGGTAATCGCTTTGATGTTGTTCGAAGCTGCGGCCATCCTTGAGCGCGACGCGGGTGGTGGTGGTCCAGTCCGAATGTCCGCCGCCGCCTGTAGACACCACGCTGATACGCTGCCTGAGATCGCGCATCGCCGGATCGTGCAACGCCGCTTCGTCAAAGCTATCTGGATCGCTGGTATCGCGAAGCAAGGCAATCGCCACACAGTAGGGGATGCTGTAAGTTGCCATGGCGAGGTCCACCGGATTTTGATTGCCATTGAATTCGGCGATGCGTTTGGCGCCATCCACCACCACCGTCATCACATCGCCGCCGTTAAACCCATGCTTCTCCCGCAACAATTCGATGGCGTGCACCGGCGTGTGCGCGGTGATGTGGCAGGGGTAGCGTTTAAAGCAGATGTTGAGCGTTTCGTATTCTTCGCCCAGCTTCGCGATCAGCGCTTCGGGTTCACTTTGCGCGCAATAGGAAGCTAGAAACCCAAACCTGCCCTCGAGTATGGTCGATGGGCCTTCGTACCCGGCTTCGGCCAAGCGTGCCGCGACAATGCCGTTTTCCGCGGCACGCCCGATATGCAGTTTCTTCACCATGCCGCCATCTTCGCCCGCGGCGAATTGCATCAAGCCGCCACACAGCGATCCGGCAATGCCAAAGGCGTTCGTCATGCCATCGGCGTTGAGTCCAAACACCGAACCTGCCGCGGCGGCCGCGCCGAAGGGGCCGGTCAAGCCGGGTGCGTGAAAGCCGCGCCCTTCGGCGGAGTGATGCGTGGCGCGGCCAATGCGAAACATGGCTTCGCATCCCGCGACAAAAGCGGTGAGTAAGGCCTTGCCATCGGCGTCGCGCTCCTGCGCCGCGGCCAGGGCCGCAGGCACCAGCACCGCGCCGGGATGCACGCCGGCGCCGGGTTTGCGAAGGCTATCCATTTCTGTGGCATGCGCGAGTACGCCATTGGCGCGCGCCGCGGTTTCGGCGTTCACCGCGGGCATGTCGCTCGCGAAAATCCGAGCGCGTCCGCTGCCGCCATGGTGTCGAGCTTGATCCTTGATGATCCCGCTCCAGCGCGCCTGTTCGCCATAAAAAGCCACGCCTAAAGTGTCGATCAGGCAATCCTTGGCGCGGCGTAAAACGGGCGCCGGAATATCTTCGTAGCGAAGTTTGGCTGCATAGGCGGCAAGCAGTTTGGTTTCATTGGCCATGGGTGGATGACTTTGTCAGGGCGATTTGTACTTCAAGGCATTTATTGCCCAAGGGTGATGACGACTTCGTCGGCTTCGGTGCGCAACGCGGTGCCGTATGCGGCGCTCGATTGAGTGAGTTCGGCGAGCGCCGCGCCCTCCGCCGCAAGCGGACAAAACACCGTCTCGTTGGCCTTGTTATGG
>JBJXEY010000414.1:0-14297 GCA_046153355.1 Burkholderiales bacterium | reverse complement strand
GTGTTGTTGAGCGTGATGCGGTATTGCCGGCCGACGAAGGTGAAGCCCTTGCCAAGTTCCAGCAAAAAGGGCTGGAGGTGGTCGCACAGCAGGGTCTCAAGATCCGTTTCCGAAATTGCGTGCGGCTCCGGACTCTCGAGAAACTCAAAACGTAGGGATCGCGCATCAGATCGCCGGGTTGCTCCACGGTCTGGCCCAGAGAGGCAAGCCTGCGAATCGCGTCTTGATCTTTTCCGGCTGCCAGACGCAGGAACAAGGACGTATTTTTTTGACGCTGAAGTTCGCGCACAGCCCATTTTTCACGGATCGCCTGCGCCTCGTAAAAACTGCGCTCCAGCGGATCATCGATTTTCAGCAACTCCACCACATGAGACCAGCTCAATTGGTGCGACAGCGTCGCACCTTTTGGGTAAGCAAGATAAAACTGCCGGATCCGGATCACGTTGCTGCGGCTGAATCCTTTTCCAAAGCGCAAGGTCAGATCAAGGCTAAGGCTGGCAAGCAGGGCCGTGCCGTAGTCTGCCCTGGTCTTGCCACCCTGTTCGAACTCGACAATATCGTGGCCGATTTGCCAGTAAGTTTCGGTGATGTGGACGTTGACGGCCTGATGGGCGCGCATCCGGCCCGTGGTGTAAACCTCGGCGATGCGGCCCAGCAGCCGCTGATATCCGGAATCGGTGGTCAGTTCCATGTTTGATTTCCGTGTAAACGGCGGCAGCTGGTTTCAATCTCGATCATACGTTTCTGAATCCGGCTTCCCGTGCGCGAGGCACGGGCACTGACGATCATGCACTGCCCTGCTACCGGCGAGTTCATTCAATCACCCGCGTCGCTTGCAACAGCACCACCTGCGGCACCGTGATGCCGAGCGTCTTGGCGGTTTTCATGTTGATCACCAGTTCCCACTTGAGCGGCTGCTCGACCGGCAGGTCGGCCGGCTTTCTGCCCTTGAAAATCTTGTCGACGAACACCGCTGCCTGGCGGTAGTACTCGGTGTCGTTCGGGCCGTAGCTCATCAAGCCGCCGGCCTCAACATAGGTGGTTTGTCCGTAGCTGGCGGGCAGACGCTGCTTCAGCACCAGTGCGGTTATCTGGGTGCGCAGGCCGAACATGAAACCGGAGGACATGAACATCAGCGCTTCGGCCCGGCCCTTGACAGCCGCCTCGAGCGCGCCGGGCAGCGCCTCGGGGGTGCTCACCTCGATGCCCTGCAGCTTCACCCCGAGCTTCCGAGCCGCCTGCTGCGCGGCCTCCAGTTGCGCCTTGCCGGCTTGCGTGTTCCAGACGAATGCCACACGCGATACCTTGGGCAGCATCTCGCGCAGCAGCTGCAGGCGCTTGCCGATGATATCGACGGTTTGAACGTTGATGCCGGTGATATTGCCGCCCGGCTGGCGCAGGCTGGTCACGAAACCAAGGCTGACCGGGTCGGAGCTTGGGCACATCACGATCGGGATGCTGCGCGTCGCCTTTTGCGCCGCTGCGATCGCGGTGACGTTGGTGGCCACAATCACGTCGACCTTGGCGCGCACCAGATCGGCGGCCAGTTCGTCATACGGCGCGCCCTCTTCGAGCGGTGCGCGAATTTCGTACTGTACGTTCTTGCCTTCGACATAGTCAAGCTCGTTCATGCGCTGCATAAACGCATCCCACTGGAATTTGCGCGGCGCCAGCAGGCCGCCGGGCATGATGCCGACGCGCCAGACCTTGGCGGCGGTTTGCGCCAGTGCGGGCAAGGCGTTTGCCATTGCGGCGGCGCCGAGGGCGGTGAGGAGGGTACGGCGCGAATTCATGGGCTGCTTTCTTTGGTCATTCATTCGATTACCCGCTCGGCCTGCAACAGCACGACCGGCGGCACCGTGATGCCCAATGCTTTCGCAGTCTTCATGTTGATCACCAGTTCCCACTTGAGCGGCTGCTCGACCGGCAGGTCGGCCGGCTTTCTGCCCTTGAAAATTTTGTCAACGAACACCGCCGTCTGGCGGTAGTACTCGCTGTCGCTCGGGCCATAGCTCATCAGGCCGCCGGCCGCCGCATTCGCCGGCAGTACAAACATCGACGGCAGGCGGTGCTTCAACGCCAGTGCCGCGATCTGCGCACGCAGGCCAAAAATCAAGGTGGTCTGCCCCACCAGCACTGCGCCGGCGCGCGCCTTGACGGCGGCCTCGAACGCGGCCGGCAGCGCCTCGGCGGTGTCCGCCTGGAAATCGAGCAACTGCACGCCCAACTGGCGCGCCGCGAGCACCGCCGCGTCGAGTTGCTGTTTGCTGCCGGGGGAATTGATGAATGCGATGCGCGACACCTTCGGCACCATCTCGCGCAGCAGTTGCAGCCGCTTGCCCATCGTTTCCTCGGACTGTATCGTGAGGCCGGTGATGTTGCCGCCAGGCTGGCGCAGGCTGGTCACAAAGCCGAGAGCCACCGGGTCGCCGCCGGAAGCCATCACGATCGGGATGCTGCGCGTTGCCTTTTGCGCGGCGGCAATCGCGATTGCGCCGGCGCCGACGATCACATCCACCTCCTGGCGCACCAGGTCGGCGGCGAGGGCGTCGTAGGCGGCGCCTTCCTGCTCCGGCGCGCGAATCAGGTACTGCACGTTCTTGCCTTCGACATAGCCGAGCTCGCGCATGCGCTGCATGAACGCGTCCCACTGGAATTTGCGCGGCGCCATCGGGCCGGCGGGCAGGATGCCGACGCGCCAGGGCTTGCCCGAGGGGTGGGCCGGCGCTTGTGCGAATGATGTGAACGGCGCAGCGAGTGCGGCGGCGCCGAGACTGCCACTGAGGGCGGCGAGGAGTGTGCGGCGGCGGTTCATGTGAATCTCTCTTTCAAAAAATGCGGATGCAGCCTGATTGCGGCATCGCTTCATTCAATCCCCCGCTCCGCACTGCTCAAC
Organism: Burkholderiales bacterium; assembly: GCA_046153355.1. Taxonomy (GTDB): domain Bacteria; phylum Pseudomonadota; class Gammaproteobacteria; order Burkholderiales; family SG8-39; genus 2-02-FULL-62-17. The sequence continues at coordinate 11,401 of JBJXEY010000414.1, read as the reverse complement.
AAGGCATGCGGAATCTTCAGTCCCAGCGCCTTCGCGGTCCTGCCGTTGATCACCAGTTCGAATTTCGTCGGTTGCTCAAACGGCAGGTCAGCCGGCTTGGCGCCCTTCAAGATACGGTCGACAAAATACGCGCCGCGCCGGAACTGCTCGTACAGGTTGGTGCCATAGCTCATCAGGCAGCCGGCCTCGGGATAAACGCTCGCGGCGGTCATCGAAGGCAGCCGGTATTTCGCGGCCAGTTCGGCGATCTGCCCGCTGCGTTGCTGAAACAAGGGACTCAGAAATACGAACAATGCGCCGGCGTTTTGCTCGCGCATTTTGGCGAAGGCGGCATCGATCTGCGCCGCGTCCTGCGCCTCTACCGGCACAATCGTCACACCAAGCTTTTTTGCCGCCGCCTCGGTGTTCTTGAGACGGATGAAATGGGACGCTGTCCCCGGATTCATCAACACCGCCACCCGTGTCACTTTGGGCACCTTGGCGGCGACCATCGCGACCAGGAATTCGAGTTGCTTGGGAGCCAGATCAGCAGTCAGGCTGGTCACCCCGGTGACGTTGCCGCCAGGCCGCGCCAGGCTGGTGATCAAACCGATACCCACCGGGTCACTGACCAATAAGAAAATCGATTGGCACGTACGATGCGTGGGCGGATGGAATGCTCTGCCATCTTGTGATTTGGGGTTTCAAAATCGCGCACATTATCGATTATGTTCAAATCCTGTGTTTGCCGATGCCCGTTCCCGGGTTTACTAGGTAACTACAGGGCAATCTAACCAATTTTCAGGGTGGCGAGCAATAGCATCCCCGCACCTTCCGATCATAGGAAAGCGGGGATTTCACGATCATTATGCGATGTCAGGTACCGGGTGGTACGTATGCTCGTTTGACGGTTCCCCTGCATCATATTCAGGGGCGACATGAGGCGGCCCTCGTGCAGGGATAAATCGTTTGGCTGGCGACCACAGGTTGAGGTGTTTGAGTATTCGCCGCACCACTGCGGGATCGTCAATTAACGCGATTACCTGCATCGGCCCTTTGCACTTGGGGCATTCCAAAGGATCCACTTCATAGACTTTGTAGATCAAGCGCGCCCAGGCCGAGCGAGCCCGTACGGCATTGGCAATCGGATCTTCAGGCGCGGCACCCTCAGCGACTAGCGTGGCCACACCCAAACGGGCACGTTCTCCCCGGCACCGGCACGAGTACCAACCCACGTAACGAACCAAGTGCTCAAAGCGATCGGGAATATGACGGCAAAGCAACTCCAGCCATTGCGCTCCAGGCATCAATTGATAGTTTCGTTTCAGGCTTTTGTGCAGGTGCGAGCGATACAAAACCATGCCGGTGCGCTCTTCGTATTTCATTTTCTCCAGGGAAAATGGCGCCCGCAGCATGTACTGTGCCAGCCGTTGCCGTCCGGCGGCAACACGAAAAATGTTCCGTCTTCCGCGAACACTCCGTCGGCGGCGAGCACGTGAATATGCGGGTTGAAGGTCACCAGATCGCCAAAGGTTTGCACAAATAGAATCAATCCCTCGCGACCGCCTGGCTTCGCCGCGATATAAGCTTCGCGCAACAATTTCTCGACTATCTGGCAAAGCGCACCAAGCAGCCTCCGCCGCCGCGCAAAGATTGCACGCACAATGCGCGGGACGGTGAAAACGTACTGGCGGTGAGGCACGGGCGCGAGAACGTTGGATTCGACCCAATCGCCATAGGCGAGCACGCGCTTTTGATGGCAACTGGGACAGAAGTAACGCGCCTTGCACGAGAATGCGAGCAGGTAGTCGTGGCGGCATTGCGGGCAGTAGACGCGGGCAAACCCGTGGTGCGGATCGCCGCATTTGAGAAACCGGGCGATGACTTTTTCTTCGGTCAACCGCTGTAACCTGCCCTCCGCGCGAAGATCACCGATATGGCGATCAACACACTGATACAGCGGGCTCGCGCGCGGCTTGCGTGGCCGGTACGCACCGGCGCTGGGCGAGTTGGCCGGGGCGCAGTCCAAATCTCACCCCGGGTCGCGTTTGTGATTTGCAACAGTCTCCATAGAGACCGTAACGCTTTCGCCGACCAGCGAAGATCACTGCTTCGGCGCCCTACCCGGCGAATGTGTAAGCACAGGTTACAGACCGGTGCTCCGGACACCGATTGTTACAAGTTTGGGTTACTGCATTCCATCATCGGCTGAAAATCAAACAGCGGCGCCGCGCGGGATAGCATGATGATTGCCACATTTTTCAAAGGCATCACGCACAACAATATTGTGCCGCTTATTCAGCCATTGTTTGTAGTGCCAATGCTTGGAAACGCCCGTCTGGCGAGCATCTTGGACCATCGCCCCTAGTGTTACCGGACCCACCCGTCAAGTCAGCCCCCCAAAGAACTAAAGGGTACGTCTCTATCCCTCGATTTCGTCGCCGCTTCCCCGCTCGCCCGCTTGTGCTTCCTCCCGCGCCCGCCGTAGCGCCGCCGAGCGTTCACGCATACGCTCAATCGCGGCGATTTTTTCCTCCCAGCTCATTGCCCGCGCGCGGGCGCGCCAGGCGGCCTTGGCATGGGCCACGTGGCGCTCAAAAAATCCGGATCAAGCGTATCGGCGGACATATTCGTTCCAGCGATCCAGCAGGCCATAAGCATAAGCTAACGACAATAATGGCCACGATCGCGCGCATTACGTTGTTCGTGCACCCGCAGGATAGCGAGCGAGAACTCAGTACGCAGAAATCTTGCGCTTCGATGTCCTTGGGGGAATCGGCACAGGCAGGCGGGGCGATGGATCAAGCACGATACGCGGCGGCTCAAAACCGCGCTGCGTGTCAAAACCGAGCACCCAGACCGTTCGCATCGCCATCGACTCCGCGTCAGAAGCGAAATCGATTTTTGAAGATATGCCGGGCGTGGATCTGGGGGACGATCTGGATTTCAATTCGCCCGAATTGAGCGAAGTCGAGTCAAGCCGGAATAATGGCCAGTCTCATCTATTCCGGTTCGAACTTCACTTCCTTGGTCACCCTGGCCCAATAGAGCTGTTCGTCAGCGATAAATTTCGCGGCTTCTTCGGGCGAATAGTTGCGGCCAAGACTCAAACCAAGCCCCAACAAGCGTTGCATGATTTCCGGTTTGGCGGCGAACGCCGCCACTTCCTGGTTTGCACGCCGCACCATCTCCCCCGGCATGCCCGCGGGTCCAACCAAGGCGAACCAGCCGTCTACCTTGAAGCCGGGAAAAGTCTCCCATACCGTGGCGACGCTTTCCATGCCGGGAAAGCGGCGCTCGGAGGTGAGCGCCAAAATGCGCAACTTGCCGGCCTTGGTCAACCCCAATGCCGCCGCCGGTGAAGACAGCGCCACCTGGACCCGGCCGGCGGCCGCGTCGCTCAACCCCTGCGCGCCGCTTTTATAGGGCACCTCCACCATATCGATACCACCACGGAACTTGAGCATCCGGCCAATGACGATTTGAAATCCACTGGATGCATCGAGGCCATAGGAAAGTTTGCCGGGGTTGGCCTTGGCATACGCTATCAGTTCCGCGATGGAATTCACCGGCAGCTCCGGATGAACGGAAACCATCAACGGACTGCTGTCGGTCAACAGGCCGATGGCGCCGAAATCCTTGAAGGGGTTGTAGGGCAGCGACTTCACCATGTAGGGGTTGGATGCCAGCGCCGAGGAGGGCGCGACATACAGCGTGTAGCCATCGGGCGTCGCGCGGGCTGCGGCTTGCGCACCGATGGAGCCCGCGGCGCCCACGACATTCTCGACGAAAAATTGCTGGCCCAGCCCTTTCGAGGCACTGTCCGCGAACAGCCGCGCGGTGATGTCGGTGGCGGAACCAGTGCTAATCGACACGATCACGCGCACCGGTTTCGCGGGCCAGGACTGCGCATGCGACAAGCCCGCCTCTGCCACGAAAAACAGGGCCAATGCGCCCGCCCCCGCCATTTTGCACGCGAGCACCGCGCGATTTACCCCTGGCAACTCTGCAAGGGCTTGCTGCTTCAAATTTGATTTCATGTGCATGATGCCTCCCTAAAAATCCGCCGTTGGCCGCAGTCTAATGCTTTAGGAGAACCCGCGAAGTGCGATCCGGCTCGCGCTACCGGCTCGCAATAGTCCGTAAGAATTCTTTGCGCGCAATTTTGCAGCCCTGACAAAACATGGCAGCGCATATCATCGAGCAACACGTCCTGAAATAATTTCGAATACCGTCCCAGGATACAATCGAAAAAATTTGGCAAGGATAATCCCCATGCACATTGACCGAATTACGCATGACCCGGCCGTGATGGGCGGCAAGCCCTGCATACGCGGAATTCGCGTAACCGTTGGAACCGTTCTAGGCCTGCTTTCCGCCGGCCATACACGAGAGCGAATTTTGCAGGCCTATCCGTACCTGCAAGCGGCGGACATAGACGCCGCCCTGGCTTACGCCGCCTGGCGCTTGGAGGAACGCGAAGAACCGCTTGTTGGCGCATGACGATCAAGATACTTGTCGACGTAAATCTCTCGCCCGAGTGGGTACCGCTTTTCATTCAGGCAGGCTGGGAAGCGTTGCATTGGACGACATGTGGAAAACCGAACGCCGCCGACGGCGAAATAATGAAATGGGCGCGCGACAACGGTTACCTGGTTTTTACACATGATCTTGACTTCGGAACCGCGCTTGCTTTGACAAATGCCGCAGGTCCGAGTGTGCTGCAATTACGCGGTCAGAACGTGCTTCCAGAAAGCATCGCTGGCTCAGTGACTGCGACGCTACGGCACTATGAGGCGGAACTGGCTGCCGGTGCACTAGTTGTCGTCGAGAAAAATAGAAGCCGCGTTCGGGTGCTTCCGCTTCAGTTAGCCGGGTAGCGGGACGCGTTTGCCCGACACCCATCGTAGTCCAAGCGTACGCGAGCGTAGTTTGCCCATGAGTCGACATCTCCGGACGAATCTCGCCGAGGCGATTGCGCTTACCCGCGCGCGGCGAAAAGGCAATCCCCAGTGATATTGCTGGCGACCACGGGCGTAATGACCACCTCCGCGAGCGTTACGTTGTTCGCGCTCCGCCGGTTAGCGAGCGAGAACTCAGTACGCAGAAAGCTTGTGCTTCGATGTCCTTGGAGGAATCGGAACAGGCACGCGGAGCGATGGTTCAAGCACCACTCTTCCACCGTTCTTTTGGCGTCGCGCCGCGCCATCGATGATCTTGCGAAGGTCTCCCTTGGCTTGCGCCAGAAGCTTTTTGCGAATGCGATGAACCTCCTCGACGATTGGATCGTTCCACATTTCACACCTCCATCAGTTCAATTGGTGGAATCCGAAGCAAGGCCCTTGAATGCATCGAAGGATAGCCTGATCGCCCTAAAAAAATAGAATTGCCTATTGCAATCTAAAATTCCCACGCTTTCTTCATTTTCGAATTGTGCACGCATGTCAAAACCGAGCACCAATACCGTTCGCATCGCCGCCAACAGCACCCAGAAACCACTGTCGAAAGCGCAAAAGACCTTCAACAATCTGATCAAGCAGATCGAACGCAAACGAGCCGAATTGGCGGCGTGGGAGGCGGTGATCCCTCGTTATCAGAGCAAATTCGCGAGTGAATTGACGCCCTTATACGAGGCATCGATCGACCTGCAAATCAAGATGGCGTTGGGGCTGGATCGGGCGCATGTGCAAATGAAGCTCTCCAAACGCGAACGCCGCAAACTCGCCGACATGATCCGCGAGATTGTCGAGAGTATTCTGATGTCTCGCGACGACGCGCAAATCAGTGCCTTGCACAAGAAATATCAGCGGCCCGGCGACGGCGAATCTGCGGCGGAGATGAGATCGATTTTTGAAGATGTGCTGGGCTTGGACCTGGGCGACGACGTGGATTTCGATTCACCCGAGGCGGTGATGGAACGTGCGGAACAAAAATTTCAGGAAAGCCAAGAGCAATTCGCTGCCAAGAAGGCTGCGCGGGAGGAACGACAGGCGCAGCGGATAAAATCGCGGAAGCAGCTTGCCAAGGAGGCCCGCCAGGAGGCTGACGATCAAAGACTTAGTCAGTCGATTCGCGAGATCTACCGCAAACTGGTCAGCGCGCTGCATCCAGATCGGGAGGCCGACCCCGTCGAGCGGGAACGCAAAACGGGGCTGATGCAGCGCGTCAATCAAGCGTATGAGAAAAACAATTTGCTGCAGTTATTGGAGCTGCAACTGGAGCTCGAACATATTGATCAGGGCGCGCTCGACAATATTGGCGAGGAGCGTTTGCGGGACTACATCAAAATTCTGCGCGAGCAAGCCGACCAGCTGAATGTCGAGATCCATCGTGTCGCCAGCGGATTCGCAAGCCCCTTCGAAGGTCCCTACTTCGATATGCGACCGGAATCGGTGATGCATAGGCTCTCGACCGACATCGCCAATGCCAGACGCGCCAATCAGGAATTGAAAAGAGACCTCGGCATTCTCGATGACGTGAACGCGCTCAAGTCGTGGTTAAGATACACAAAGCCACCCTCAGCTGCGGATGACGAAGACATTCCGTTCTGAGGGAAGTCAATCGCAAGGCGGCGAAGTTTAATCGTGGGTAGCTTGCAAAATGCCTGAAGAGGCAATACTGGCGCGCCTCTTCAGGCATTAACGCCTATGTTGGCGTCCAGATTTTGCCGGCTCCGCCTAACATTTCCAACAGCAATTCATTGGTGCGTTTAACGAATCCGGCCGGGTCTTCTAATGTGCCGCCTTCAGCGAGTAACGCCTGATCAAATAACAGACGGCTCCAGTCATTGAAGTTTTTCGTCTCTTGTTTCAATCTTTCCACCAGCGGGTGCGTCGGATTTATTTCCAGAATCGGTTTGCTGGTGGGCACCTGTTGCCCGGCAGCCTTCAAGATGCGCGCGAGGTTGCCGCTCATGTCGTGTTCCTCGGCCACCAGGCACGAGGGCGATGAAGTCAGACGGTGAGTCACACGAACCTCTTTCACCAGATCTCCCAGCGCGTCTTTCAACTTCATGGTGAGATCTTTGTACTCGTCGGACTTCTTCTCCTGCTCTTTTTTCTCGGCTTCATCTTCCAAGGTTCCTAGATCCAAGCTGCCCTTGGCGGCGGATACTAGTTGCTTGCCTTCAAACTCGGTGAGATGCGAGACCACCCACTCGTCGACTTTGTCAAATAGCAGCACGGCCTCAATACCGCGCTTGCGTAGGGCTTCAAGGTGCGGGCTGTTCTTGGCGGCGAGGAAGGTATCGGCAGTGACGAAATAGATCTTACTTTGCCCCTCTTTAAGCCGCGAGATGTAATCGGCAAGCGACACGGTTTGTTCTTCGGTGTCGGTGTGGGTGGTGGAGAAGCGCATGAGTTTCGCTAAGCGTTCGCGGTTGGCGTGATCCTCGCCGATGCCTTCTTTCATCACCCGGCCGAATTCCTTCCAGAAGGTGGTGTATTTCTCTTTCTGGTTCTCGGCGAGATCTTCCAACGTTTGTAATATGCGGCGCACGTTACCGGAGCGGATCGAGTCGATATCCTTGCTTTCCTGCAAAATTTCGCGCGAGACGTTCAAGGGAAGGTCGTTGGTATCGACGATGCCGCGCACAAAGCGCAGGTAGGCGGGCAACAACTGCTCGGCGTCATCCATGATGAAGACGCGGCGAACATACAGTTTCAATCCGCGGCGATGCTCCCTATCCCACATGTCGAAAGGCGCGCGCGAGGGGATGTAGAGCAACTGAATGTATTCCTGCCGGCCCTCCACACGGTTGTGGGTGTAGGCAAGCGGCGCCTCGAAGTCGTGACCGATATATTTGTAGAACTCGTGGTATTGCTCCTCGGTGATGTCGGACTTGGATCTCGCCCACAGCGCGCTTGCCTGGTTGACGGTTTCGTCCTCGTCTTTTTGCACGTAGTCGCTTTTGTCCTTATCCCATTCGTATTTTTTCATCACGATGGGGATGGCGATGTGATCGGAGTATTTGCGAACGATGCCCTTCAGGCGCGAATCGGATAACAGCTCATCTTCGCCATCGCGTAGGTGCAGGATGACTTCCGTGCCGCGCGCCTCTTTTTGCGTGGCATCGATGGTGTACTGGCCGGCATCGCCTTGCATGTCGCATTCCCAGCGCACCGCTTGGTCGGCGGGCACCCCGGCACGGCGCGTAATCAGGGTGACGCGATCGGCGACGATGAAAGAGGAATAGAAGCCAACGCCAAACTGACCAATCAGCCGTGCGTCCTTGGCCTGGTCCCCGGTCAATGCCTTAAAAAATTCCCGCGTGCCCGATTTGGCGATGGTGCCGATATTGTTGATTACCTCTTCGCGCGACATGCCGATACCGTTATCGGTGATGGTCACGGTTTTCGCCGTCTTATCGAAGCTGATACGGATGCGCAATTCGGGGTCGGATTCGTACAACGCGTTGTTCGACAAGGCCTCGAAGCGCAATTTGTCGGCTGCATCCGAGGCGTTCGACACCAATTCGCGTAAAAAAATCTCCTTGTTGCTGTACAAGGAATGGATCATCAATTGTAAAAGTTGCTTGACCTCGGCCTGGAAGCCTAGGGTTTCGGCGGTGGCGGACATAGCTACTCCTGGGATAAAAATTATTCGAAAGTGAAAAAGACGGCGAATAGGACAGCGAAAAGTAGGCAAAAACCAGCATTGAACTAGCGCTAGGACACAATTGGGGCGACGCGAGGCTTTTTCAATCCCCGTACCAAGGTGTGGAGCGCATTGGGGCACGACCCACTTGACCAGAGGCTAGAATGCGCGCTTGAACTTTTACATCACAATCGGGTCTGACCAGATTCCATGATTAAACACACAGATCCCCTATTGCGCGGCCTGCTGTTTGCCGCAGCCTTACTTTTTGGTGCGCAAACACATGCGCAATCCCCGACTCCGGTTGCGCTACCTGCGGGCATTGAACGCCTTGTGTCATTGGAAGGCATCACCGAATATCGCCTGACCAACGGACTTCGCGTGCTGTTGCTGCCCGACTCATCGGTGGATACGCTGACGGTGAATGTGACTTATTTGGTGGGTTCGCGCCATGAAGGCTATGGCGAATCAGGCATGGCGCACCTACTTGAGCACCTTTTGTTTAAAGGCACGCCGCGCTTCCCCAATATTATGAGTCAGTTGCAAAAGCGCGGCGCGCAATTTAACGGCACCACTTCCTACGACCGAACCAATTATTACCAGACACTCACCGCCAGCGCCGACAACTTGAACTGGACGCTCGATCTTGAAGCGGACCGCATGGTTAATTCGAATGTCTCGAAACAAGATCTCGATTCGGAAATGACCGTAGTACGCAACGAATTCGAATCCGGCGAAAACAGCCCCTCGCGTATTCTGAGCCAGCGCGTAGTCGCCACCGCTTACCAGTGGCACAACTATGGGCGCTCCACTATCGGCGCTCGCTCCGATATTGAAAACGTTCCCATAGAGCGACTGCGCGCCTTCTACAGAACCTACTACCAGCCCGATAACGCCGTTTTGACCATCGCCGGCAAAATTGACGAAGCTGCCGCGCTTGCCATGGTGCAAAAACATTTCGGATCAATTCCTCGCCCGCAACGTCAACTCCCCGTCACCTATACCGCCGAGCCGGTGCAGGACGGCGAACGCAATGTGGTGTTGCGCCGCGTGGGTGATGTGCAGATGGTAGCGGCGTTTTATCACCTGCCCGCCGGTTCGCATCCAGATCACGCCGCATTGGATGTGCTGGTGGCTTTGTTAGGCGACACGCCAACGGGGCGTTTGCACAAGGCCTTGGTGGAATCTGGCATGGCCAGTTCCGTGTTTGGTTGGGAAGCGCAGTATCGCGAAGCCGGTTACGCCTATTTTGGTTCGACTATCCGCTTAGGACAATCGATAGAAACCGCGCGCGATGTACTTATTAAAACGTTGGAAGAGTTGGCTCGCTCTCCGGTCACTGAAGATGAAGTCGAGCGTGCGCGCACGCGACTGTTGAACGACATCGAGCGCACGGTCTCCAATACGCGCTCCTTGGCGCTCACACTCAACGAAACCATTGCCATGGGCGAGTGGCGCATGCTTTTCGTACACCGCGATTTGTTGCGCAAGGTGACAGTCGCTCAGGTTCGGGAGGTGGCGGCACGTTACTTTAAGTCATCTAATCGCACCGTCGGCATGTTCATCCCCACGGACAAGCCGGATCGCGCAGAGGTCCCACCGGCACCAGATATCGCCGAAGTTCTGCGCGAGTTCAAGGGCGATGCCGCCGTCGCCCAGGGCGAGGCCTTTAATCCGACACCTGAGAATATCGAAGCCAGAACCTTGCGCCGCACCCTACTTGGCGGCATGAAACTAGCCTTGCTCCCGAAAAAAACGCGCGGAAGCACAGTGGTTGCGCAGATCGGTTTTCGTTGGGGCGACGAACAAAGCAAGATGGGGCGAAACGTATCCTGCGGTTTTGCCAGCGCCATGCTGCAGCGAGGCACGCAAAAGCGAAGTCGCGAACAATTGGCCAACGAGTTCTCGCGCATCAAGGCGAATGTGGGCGTGGGTGGCGAAAGCGCCTCGGTGCAAACCGTTCGCGACAACCTGCCTGAAGCGCTGCGATTGATCGCCGAAGTGTTGCGCCAGCCAGCGTTTCCCGAGGCTGAATTCGAACAACTGCGGCGCTCCTCAATATCGAGTCTCGAGGCGCAACGCAGCGAGCCCAATGCGCTCTCAGGCCTGGAGATTCGCCGCCACCTTGACCCCTACCCACCGGAACATTGGCTATACAACACCACCTTGGATGAGCGTATCGAGCGTATTAAGAACGTTAACCTGGAGGATGTGCGTGCCTGCTACCGGGATCTATTTGGCGCGAGCCATAGCGAATTGGCGGTGGTCGGTGATTTCGACGCGGACCAAGTCACCAAGCTTGCTGCGGAGCTATTCGGCGAATGGAAGAGTCCCAGGCCCTATGCACGTATCGCCGCGCGCCACCAGGAGGTGCCGCCGGTCAACAAGATCATCGAAACGCCGGATAAGGCGAATGCCATTTACCGCGCCGCGTTGAGTCTCAAACTGCGCGACGACGACGTAGATTTTCCCGCGCTGATTCTGGGCAATTACCTTCTGGGCGGGGGCGCGGCATCGCGCCTATCGAATCGCATTCGCGAAAAGGAAGGTATCTCCTATAGCGTGGGTTCCTATCTTACAGCCAGCAGCCAGGATGAAAAAGGCGAATTCGGCGTATCGGCGATCTATGCACCGCAAAATCGCGAACGAATCGAATCACTGATCTTGGAGGAGATTCGCAAGGCGTTCGATGGCGGATTCAGCGAAGACGAGGTGAACGCGGCCAAGAAAGGTATTCTCGAAGCGCGACAGATTTCGCGTGCTCAAGATGCCGCGCTTGCCGGCCGTTTGATTTCCTATTTGATTGTTGATCGGCGCTTTGATTGGG
>JBJXEY010000381.1:0-7739 GCA_046153355.1 Burkholderiales bacterium | reverse complement strand
TTCGACGTCGACGGCCGATGTGTCGACATGCCCAATGTGTCCGCGGACAAGGATTTCAAGGAGCGTGTCAAGGCCCGCGCCTACAAGACCCATGAAGCAAATGGCCTGGTGTGGGTGTAAGTGGGCGCGCAGGACCACATCGCCGCGCTGCCGGTAATCGACGCGGCGTACCTCGATGACCTGGAACTGGTGTTCGTGCAACGCGACTGTAACTGGATGCAGGCGCTGGAAGGGGATATCGATACCTCGCACCTGGGATTTCTGCATCTCGGGAGCCTGGATCCTGAGGACATTCCCAAAGGGCATCATCTGGAGTAGACCATCACGCCGCGCACGCCGGAGTTCGAAGTCAGCGAAACGCCCTGGGGCACCATGTACGGTGCGTTTCGGCAGGTGGACGACAGCAACATGTACTGGCGTTGCGCGCATTTCATGTTTCCGTTCTGGACGCAGACACCTGCCGGCGCGTTTCGCGACAACATTCAGGCGCGCGCCTGGGTGCCGATTGATGACGAACACACCATGACCATCTGGCTCAGAAAGCGCGAGCTGCGCGGCAGCAGCCGCGCGCTCAAAGGCGGCAAGACGCTGCCGGGTTCGCGCCCACAGCCGGAATTTCTGCCCAACGACACCGGCTGGCTGGGACGGTGGCGCCTGCTCGCGCAGGAAAAAAACGACTGGCTGATCGATCGCGAAGCGCAGCGCAACAATGTCATCTACTCCGGCATCGACAATATCGGGCTTCAGGATCAGGCCGTCACCGAAAGCATGGGGCCCATCACCGATCATGCCTGGGAGCATCTGGGCGCCGGCGACAAAATGGTTGCGCGCACGCGGCTGCGCGCGGTGGAGGCTGCGCGCAATTATCGCGAAACCCGGATCGCGCCACCCGGCATCGACAATCCGGGCCTGTTTCTCGAGGCAAGGGGGGGCTTTTTTACCGCGCCCCTGGCTCTCAAATGGCCTGAGGTGTACCACCGGCAAATGGAAGCGGTGCAGCGGCCAGAAGGGCTCTCCTCAACTTTTACCCGATGATCAAGACACTCAGGATGCCTTTATGTTGACCACCCGCAGACAAACCCTCAAGGCCATTGCCGCAGGCGCCATCGCGCTGGTTGCGAGAGAGGCCGGTGCGCAGGACAAATCGCCCATCCGCATTTTGAGCGCCGGGGCCGCCGGCTCGGGCAGCGATTTCACGGTGAGGGCCATTGCCGACCGGATGCGAGAAAAGCTCGATCGCCCGGTGCTGGTCGAAATCAAGCCGGGCACGGGGCAGCGCGTGGCGATCGGAGAACTGCTGCGCGCGAAGCCCGACGGGCGCACGCTGCTGTTCTTTACCGACAGCGCATTCACGCTGTCCCCGCATATCACCAAAAATCTTGGCTATGACGTGTTGAAGGATTTCACGCCGATCGCTGGGATCGGAACCTTCGACATGGGCGTAGCCACCGGCCCGATGACCTCGGCCGCCGAGATGCGCAAATGCATCGAGTGGCTGGTTGCCAATCGTGACAATGCATTCTATGGGACACCCGGCACCGGCAGCCTGCCGCAGTTCATCGGTTTGGAGCTCGGCAACTCAATCAACGTGAAGATGCAGCACGTGCCCTACAAAGACTGGAACCTCGCGGTATCGGACCTGATCAGCGGCCGTATCCCGTTGTTGATCCACGGCCTGAGCACCATGCTGGAGATGCACCGGGCGAAAAAGCTTCGCATCCTGGCAGTCACCGGCGATGTCCGCTCGCCGCTGGTGCCCGATGTCCCGACGCTGAAGGAAACCGGCGTGCCGGTCACCAGCGTGGTGCGCATGGGAATGATGGGGCCTGCGGCAATGCCCCCGGAAATGATCGCCAGCCTCAACGGCATAATCATGGAGGCAGCAAGAAGTGTTTCGTTCAAGGAAAGCATCGCAAAGTACGGCGTGCTGCCTTCGCCATCCAGCGGGAACGATCTGGCGTCGGCCCTGTCGTCGGAGTCGCAAAGGCTGCAACGACTGGTCAAGGCGAGCGGGCACGAACCCGAATAGCGAAAGAAGAATAAGAAAATCGAGCGGCACGCAAGACGCTTGGGCCGATGAAACGCTCTGCCGTGTTGGGATTGGGGTTTTAACTTCTCGCGCAGTTGCCGATGATCCAGAGTTCTACTGCGCCACGATCTGACGATCCTTGATGATACGCGCCCAGGCCAGGCCCTCGCTACGAACAAGGTCCCTGAACTCCCCTGACGACAATGTCCATACTGCCAGCCCCTGCGCGTTGAGTTGCTCCCGCGTAACGGCTCCGTTGAGAATTTCCGAGACATCGCGGGCCAGAATGGCCGTGACCCCTGCCGGCGTCCCGGCAGGTGCCAGCAGGCCGTACCAGGAGGTCGCAATCACACCGGCCGCTCCCTGCTCCGCGATGGTGGGAATCGACGGCGCCACGGACGCCCGCACCGTGTCGGTAATGCCTATGGCGCGCAACTTGCCGCTTTGTATGTGCGGCAGCAACGAGTGAAGGTTGCCGAACATCAGGGGCACATGGCCGCTTAAAACATCATTGAGCGCGGGCCCCGTGCCTTTGTAGGGCACGTGCAGCATGCTCAGGCCGGTTTCCTGGTTGAACAGTTCGCCCGCCAGATGCAATCCGCTGCCCACGCCGGGCGACGCGAAAGCTAGCGATCCAGACTTGGCCTTTCCGAGGGTAAGCAGCTCCCGTACATTGCCCGCCCCCAGGGAAGGATGCGCCACCATGACATTGGGCGCCTTGGCCAGCATCGCCACCGGAAGGAAATCGCGCTCGACCACATAGGGAAGATTGTTCATCAGCGTCGGATTGATGGTGAGATAACCCGAAGGCGCCACGATAAGCGTATGCCCATCAGGCGTTGCTCGACGCACATTGTCCATGCCGATGATGCCGTTGCCACCGGCGATGTTCTCGACGATGGCCGCCTGCTTGTGGCGCTCCTGCAGGCCCGCCGCAATCAGCCGGGCGAGCAGGTCCACCGGTCCGCCCGGCGCCAGCGGCGAGACGATGCGCAACTGCCGTGTCGGCCATGACGGCTGCGCCTGAACCATCGCACCATGCAGGCCCACGACGAGGCCGATCGCCCAAACGAGTAATTCCCCGATTCCAGCCTTGCGACGCGCCTTATTCATGCAGAAACGCCTTCCCTGTGAACATTGTTGCAGATCATGACAAGCATATCTCCTGCGCCGGGATTTGTGGCAACCCGGAGTAACTTCTTGGATTCTGGTCCAGCCATGAAATTCCCGCATAATCAGTTTTTCAATGCCCCCATTCCCCGCACCGGATGCCATGTCAATGCACGATCCCGCAAACGCACTGCCCGCAACAAAACCCGCCGCCTCCGGCGACGTGCCCATCGTCTTCGCCGGCGGCCTCTATGACCGCATGCAGGCCCTCTACACCGGCGAAGTCCGGCCCAAGGGCATCGATCTCAAATTCGTCATCAACGACGAGCCGCGCGATATTTTCAACCGCATGTTGGGCACGCAGGAATACGACGTCTCGGAAATGTCGAGCTCGGATTTCATCGCCCGCCTCAGCGTCGAGGGAGAGCGCTGCCCGCTGGTGGCATTGCCGGTGATTCCTTCACGGGTCTTCCGGCACAGCTTTATCACCATCAATGAAGCTTCCGGCATCCGCAGCCCCAAGGACCTGGAAGGACGGCGCATTGGTGTCCCGCGTTACAGCATGACCGCGGCCGTGTGGATGCGTGGACATCTGCAGCATGAGTACGGTGTCGACCTGTCCACCATTCAATGGGTCGAGGGCGCGATCAACAAACCCGGCGACCACGGAGATCCGCCGCTGCTGCCTCTGTTGCGGGACATTCCGATCGAACGCAATCGCGAGGGCAAGTCACTCAGCCAGTCGCTCGACGAAGGCTGGATCGACGCCCTCCTCGGCACCGCCCTGCCCGAGTCACGACGCCACAATCCGCGCATCCGGCGCCTCTTTACGGATTTCCGACAAGTGGAAAAAGACTATTACCGGCGCACCGGCATATTTCCCATCATGCACATGATTGCCATCCGTCGCAGCACCTGGGAGGCCAATCCCTTCATTGCCGGCAGCCTGTACCGTGCGTTTGAAGAGTCGAAACAGGTCGCACTCAAGCACATGCGCCATCTCGCGGCGTTGCGCTACATGGTGCCCTTTCTCACCGACGACCTCGAGGAAATGGAAACGCTCTTTGGCGATGACCCGTTCCCCTATGGCGTCGAAGCCAACCGGCACAATCTGGAGACCCTGATGAGCTACATGGTTGAGCAGGGCATCCTGAAAGCCGCCATGCCGGTCGAACAGTTGTTCGTCCCCATCGATGGGCCAGCGGCCGCGATGGGGAGCGTGGCGGGGCTCTAGCAGCCTGTCGGACTTAGCCGACCGAAATAATCTGAATGTTTGGAACGATACCTTGAAGTGTTTGTCATAAGTACCTCCCGTTTGATAACGCCGAGAGTGTTTCCATGGCCACGTTCCGTCAGATAAATCGCGCCACGCCATTTCTTCTGCCGCCCTCGGTGGATGACTGGTTGCCTAATAAACGCTTTCTCAAAGAGATCGGGGCGCTGTTTGTGCAGGTGCTGTGCATCGCGCGTCAGATGAAGTTGCTCAAGCTGGGCACTATTGCACTGGATCGCACCAAGTTCACGCCAATGCCTCGCGTCACTGCGCGCTCTCCTACGGGCATGCGCAGAAGATCGAGGCGCAACTGCAAACCGAGGTTGAGGAATTGCTCGCGCGTGCGCAGGCCGCCGAGTGCGATGCGCAGGCAAAAGCCGAGTTTGATGCGAAGATGAAAGCGCGCGAGGACAAAATCGCGCGTACCGGAAAGAAGCCTGGTGGCAAGCCACCCGCGCCGCCCAGTGCCGGTGTACGCCCCACCGAGCAGATCAACCTCACCGATGCCGATTCGCGCATCATGCCCGCCAAGGGCAAAGGGTTCGAGCAGAGCTATAACACGCAAGCCGCAGTCGATACCCAGAGCATGCTGGTGGTAGCGACCACCATGGCGCAGGTGCCCACCGATAAGCAACAGGTCGAGCCGATGCTCAAAGAAATCGCCGCCTTACCCAAGGAGTTGGGCAACGTGGAACAAATGTTGACCGACAACGGGTACTACAGCGCGGACAATGTTGAGAGTTGTGTTGAGGCGAAGATCGAACCATTGTTCGCCGCAGGATGCGATAAACATCATCCGCACTGGGAGGAGCGCTTCACCGAGCCCCCGGAATTGACCGAGCCGGCCAGCGCAGTAGATCGAATGAAGCATCGACTCAAAACGATTCAAGGACGAAAGCTCTACGGCTTGAGAAAGCAGACCGTTGAGCCGGTGTTTGGCATCATCAAGTCGGTGATGGACTTCAGGCAATTCCTGTTGCGTGGGTTTGACTCGGTGCGAGGAGAATGGAACTTGGTCACGATGGCATGGAATATCAAAAGGGTGGCGGTATTGGCGGGATAGGCGACAAGGGAAGCGTGCGTACGCGCTAAATCGAGCGCGCAGACTGCCCAATCCCTCCAATTTTCTGGTTCGCTCACTTTTCATGGCTGCTAGGACGCGCAAATTCAATTCAAGCCTGACAGGCTGCTAGGTCATTGGGTCTTGGGGGTAGGGAGAAGACGAAAGCCTGACTGAGAGGCGGTGGCACTGTGGGCATGGCTCGCTGCGGGCATAATAGGATTGCGAAACCTGAACCACCTTTCGCTTTGGTTGTCGTCATGGCCTAAGGGCTGATTCAGGATCTTGGTATCGACCGGTGCAGACGTTGATGGCACTCGATTCTGAGCGGCGGCATGAGGGGCATCTAATTTCAAGGCGAAGTGGCGGGTAATATGGGGGGTAGAGTAAATGGATCTCTGTGAAGCCTCGTGGATACTGGGAGTTTCGCGGACTCCCTCTCCGCGAACTTCCTAGATCCAGCGTGGCGCGTATTGCGCTCGGTCCCCCGCATAGTCAACTGCAAATGCGGTGGTAAGCCACTCCCAAATCTTTGACATACCCCTGGTTCTCGGGGCATTCTTACGAGATCGAATCAATTCGTCATGGCGCGCAATGTGCCTTCAAGTCGAGACAATTTCAGGGAGTCGAAAATGGACGCATTTCACGCCGCCATGGCGGCCGCCAACGTAACGCCGCTTTGGGAACGCGAAGCCCGCAATACCAAGCCGGAACCGGCGCATGTGTGGCGTTGGCGCGAGCTTGACCCGCTAATCGATCAGGCGGTTACGGCGACTTCAATGACCGAGGCCGAACGTCGAGTGCTGCTGCTTTCAAACCCGGTGTTCAAGGGCAGCGAGCAATATGGCGCCAATGTCAATCTCTCGGTGAACCTGCAGGTGCTGATGCCAGGCGAGAGCGCGCGGCCGCATCGCCACACTATGAACGCGTTGCGCTTCGTGCTGGAAGGTTCGGGGGCGACCACGGTAGTCGAAGGCAAACCCTTGCCGATGGTGGCGGGTGACATGTTGTTGACGCCGGGTTGGACTTGGCACGAACACCATCACAAGGGGTCCAAACGTTGCGTTTGGGTGGATGCGCTGGATGTGCCGTTTCACGATTACATGCGCAATGGTGTATTCGAGCCGGGGCCGGCGCATGACATCACACCGCTCCCGCCGGATGATGCCTTCAGTTCGCCGGGCCTCGCGCCGCATTGCTCCGTTGCAACACCGTATTCACCGTTGTTTCGTTATCCCTGGGAGAGCGCGGTGCAGGCGCTTTCATCACTGCCTGCGGCGCCGGACGGTTCGCGTCGTTTGCGCTACACCAATCCGTTGACCGGCGGCGCGGTGATGGCGACGCTGGATTGCGATGTGCTCGAAGTTGCCGCCGGCCAGGCGACGCGCGCTGCGCGCACCAACGGTAACGCGGTGTGCGTGGTGGTGGAAGGCGAGGGCGAATCGACCATTGGAGAGAATGTCGTCAATTGGGGGCGTTACGACATCTTTACCCTGCCACGCAATGCCTGGGCGAGCCACAAGGCGATCGGCGGAAAAGCGAGAATTTTCCGCGTCAATGATCACGAAATGCTGCGCCGCCTGGATTTGTTTCGCGAAGAACTGCGCGAACAATAGCCCGGTGCGATCATGAATTCTAAAAAATCCAAGAAGGAAAAAGACGCCTTGCAACTATTGCCGCAAACTGGCGCAGGTACGCCGATGGGTCGGCTGCTGCGAACCTTCTGGCATCCGGTGGCGATTGCGGACGAATTGGAGAAAGGGCACGCCAAGCCATTGCGTGTACTGGGTGAGGATCTCACCTTGTATCGCGGCGAGTCCGGCAAGACTTATCTGGTGGGCGGGCGCTGCGCCCACCGTTGCGTGGTGCTGCACACCGGTTGGGTCGAGAAGGAGGAGATTCGCTGCATGTATCACGGCTGGAAATACGATGGCACTGGCCAATGCATCGAGATGCCCGCTGAGAAACGCCCGCGACCTGAACTGGTGAAGATCGAGGGCTATCCGACCCACGAATATGCGGGCTTGATATTCGCCTACATGGGCGAGGCGCCCACGCCCGAGTTTCAATTGCCTAGGAAGGATTTTCTCGAAGCGCCCGGTTGCATGCGCTTCGTGCGCCTGCAGGTATGGGACTGCAACTGGTTTCAGCAGATCGAAAACTCGATGGATTCTTCGCACCTATCGTTTGTTCATGTGTGGGGCGAGATGAGCCGCTTTGGTGAGGAGATCACCACGCGCATTCCGGACCTGGAGTTTTTTGAAACC
>JBJXEY010000407.1:0-7349 GCA_046153355.1 Burkholderiales bacterium | reverse complement strand
GATATGCGCGATGCTTGTGCTGATGAACTACCTGGGTGTCAGGCGGATATCTCCCTATTTGTTTCTGGGCGCGCTACTTTGGGTGACGGTATTGAAATCCGGTGTGCATGCGACCATTGCCGGTGTGCTGCTTGCCCTGACGATTCCCCTGCGTGGTGACAATGCGACCTCGCCTGCGCATCGCTTGGAAAGTGATCTCAAAGCGCCGGTGGCGTTCGCGGTGCTGCCGCTGTTTGCCTTCGCCAACTCTGGTGTGTATTTGTGGGACATGGCGATCAAGGATCTGTTGCACCCGGTATCCACCGGTATTGCCTTGGGGTTGTTCCTGGGCAAACAGGCTGGTGTGATGATGGTCGCGGCGCTGCTGGTGATCATGGGCTGGGGCAAGCTGCCGCAAGGTGCGACCTGGAAAAGTTTCTACGGCGTTGCGGTCATTACCGGGATTGGATTTACCATGAGCTTGTTCGTCGGCAGCCTGGCATTCAAGGAAGAAGCCGGTACGGCAGCGGCGGTGGATGAGCGCATTGGAATTCTGGTGGGGTCGATGCTGTCAGCCGTGGTTGGCTATTTGTTGTTGCACTTTGCGACACGAAAAGCCAATCGATCTCCGGGAACGAATTGAGGGGCAGGAGAAAAGAAACCAGCGGCGCCGTAGATGAATTGAGCGACGCCACGTTGTCGCACCGATGCGCTCGATGTGGTCTCGCCGAAAGTGTGCCGATGGCATAATCCCGCTCGCTTCTATCGAGATCCGACAGCCCTTTTCCTTGCGTCATTCCCCAAAGAGAGATACCGCCATGGCCCGTTACGCGATCAGCCAACCCGTCACGCAGGTCGAAGCGCCGCGTCTTCTTAAGGGCAAAGGGCGTTATACGAGCGATGTATTTCTTGATCGAATTTGTCACGCGTACTTTTTGCGCTCGCCGCACGCGCACGCCGATATCGTTCGCATCGATACTGCCGCCGCGAAAGCAATGCCTGGCGTATTGGAGGTGTTGACCGGCGAAGATTACGCCGCAGATGGATTGGGCAGGCTCGCCGGTGCCGCTCCATCCAAGCGTCGCGATGGCTCGCCTATGTTTCGTCCACCGCGCCCGGCGTTGACGCGCGACCGGGTGCGTCACATCGGGCAATCGGTTGCCGTGGTAATTGCCGAGACGGTTAATCAAGCCAAGGACGCGGCTGAGGCCATCGACGTGGAGTATGCGGTGTTGCCCGCGCAAACTTCTACGGCGAAAGCCAATCAACCGGGCATGCCGCTTGTTTGGCCCGAGTGCGCCAACAATGAGCCGCTGTTTGCTGAATTGGGCAACGGCGCTGCTGTTGATGCCGCCATGGCCAAGGCTGCGCATGTAGTGAAAGAGTATTTTCCGGTTAGCCGCGTGTCGGCCAATGCCATTGAGCCGCGCGCAGTGGTGGCCAATTACGACGAGGGCCGCGGCCATTTCACGGTGTACGCCTGCATGCAGCGCCCCTACATTTGGCGCACGCTGATGACACAGGATATTTTTAAAGTCCCTGAGCACAGCATGACTTTGATTGCCGGGGATGTGGGCGGGTCATTCGGCATGAAGGGCGGGCTTTACCCTGAGGTACCGGTGGCGGCATGGGCGGCCAAGCGTGTAGGGCGGCCGGTGAAATGGACCTGCGAGCGCAGCGAAGGTCTGTTGGCGGATGATCAGGGCCGAGACATGGATATCCATGCTGAGTTAGGGCTGGATGCCAATGGCAAGTTTCTCGCCATGCGTTCGACCTCGAACAACAACCTGGGCGCTTACATCACCATGATCGGGTTTTTATCCACGCGCGGTGTGGTGGATAACATCGTCGGCGTCTACACCACGCCTGCTGTTCATGGGCGCGGTTCGGCGGTGTTGACCAACACGGTGCCTGTCTCCAACTACCGAGCGCCCGGTGGCACGCCTGGCACCTATGTGCTGGAGCGCATCATCGACATCGCCGCGCGGGAGATGAAGATTGAGCCTGCGGAAATTCGCAGGCGTAATCTCATTCCTGCGAGCGCCATGCCTTGCAAGCTGCCCAATGGCGCCACGTACGATTGTGGCGATTTCGAGGCGGTGTTGGATAAGGCGTTGAAGCTCTCCAACTATGCGGGCGCGGCGAAAAGAAAAAGCGAAGCCAAGGCACGCGGCAAGCTGCATGGCGTGGGCATTTCGCAAAGCGTCGATCCTTCGGCCGGGCCGTCGCCAGAAACCGCCGAGATCCGTTTCGATCCGGGTGGCAATGTCACCGTGCTGGTGGGTTCCACTGCGGGCGGGCAGAGTCACGAAACCATCTATACGCAAATCGTCTCCGAGCGTCTGGGGCTTGAGGCTGAATCGATTCGCGTGGTGGAGGGCGATACCGATAAGCTTTCTTGGGGCACCGGCACCGGCGCCGCGCGCACCGCGACGATTGGCGGTGGCGCGGTTTTTTATGCGGTCGATAAAGTCATCGAGAAGGGCAAACGTATTGCCGCGCATATCTTGGAGGCGGCGCCTGCCGATATCGAATTTGGTGATGGCAATTACAAAGTGGCGGGCACCGATCGCAAGGTGAAATTCACCGATGTGGCCAAGACGGCGTTCAATCCCATGAAGCTGCCGGCCGACATCGAAATTGGTTTGTACGAAACAGCCACTTGGACGACAAAGGTGCAGAACATTCCCAACACCTGCCACGTGTGCGAGCTGGAGATTGACCCAGAGACCGGCACCATCGAACTCACGCGGTATACCGCCGTGCACGACGTGGGGGTCGAACTCAATCCCCTGTTGGTGCATGGCCAGGTACATGGTGGCATTGCGCAAGCCGCAGGACAGGCCCTCATGGAAGAAGTGACCTATGATGCCGAGAGCGGCCAATTGCTCTCGGGATCTTTCATGGATTACGCCATGCCGCGTGCCGCGGACCTATGCAATTTCGATGTCGGCAGCCATCCTGTTCCCACCAAAACCAATCCTTTGGGGGTGAAAGGAGCTGGGGAGTGTGGCACCGTGGGCGGACTCGCGGTGGTGATGAACGCCATCAACGATGCACTCGCGCCATTTGGCGTGCGCAACTTCACCATGCCGGCGACACCGCAGCGGGTGTGGGCGGCGATTAATGGCGCGAACACGTGAAGCAGTGGTTAGAAGATCGCTCAAGGGCCGCGAGGCATATACGCTGACGTGCCGGTGGTACCATCGGCCATCTCATTCGACGAGGTGAAATCATGAGTTCCTTGACACTCACCGCAGCACAGCAGTGTCGCCTGGAAAAGCTTGCGAAGGATGCCAGACGCACGCCAGAGGCCATGTTGCGCCTGGTACTTCGCGATGGTTTCGACTTGTGCGAATTCGAGGTATATGAAAGCTTAGGCGCGGAGCGGGATGCAGTGAAGCGCGGGTATGTAGCGCAAGCGGCGGCACGACGTCAGGCGCGGGAAGCCATCTATGCCGCAATCGGAAACGGACACCGACAGGCAGCGTAATTGGGCGCCAAAGGCGTTGCAAGCCCATGTTGATTCACTTGCTCGCTATCATCGCTTCGGTGGATCCGCTCACGGCTGACTCATTTCAAAAGCGGGTGGAATACGCGCTCGATATGATTTGCGAATGCCATGGGATCGGAACGCCAGCCGGTAGGCGTGGCGAACGCCGTTTTCCTATCGCTAAGACTGGACATGTCATTGTTTATCGCGCGACGCGCGCTGCCGTGCGTATTCATTTATGGTGCTGGGCGCGGCAAAACGTTCGCCGCTGATTCTGTAATTGACGCCGATCAAGAAAGGAATCGATATGGTTGAAATACGACGCAATTTTTCGATGCTCCTTATCGCGATAGGGATGGCTGCGCCAGCATGGCCGCAATCGATTCCCTACAAAGTCGGATTGAATCTTTCTCGACCAGCGCCCGGCAAGAGCATTGAGTCGGAACCGGTATATGCCGTTTTTTTGCAAGCAATGAGAAGGTCGGGGTATGTCGAAGGAAAAAATATTTCCTACGAATGGCGACATGCGGCCGGCAATTTGGATCTGTTCGCGAAAAATGCCGATGAACTTGTCGGATTGAAACCGAATGTCATCGTGGCCGCGACGCCCCCAGGCGTGGTGGCGACCATGCGTGCGACCAGGGATATTCCCATTGTGATGGTGGGAGTTGGCGATCCTGTCGCTCTTGGATTTGCCGCGAGTTTCGCACGACCCGGCGGCAACCTAACCGGTGTTTCCAATCAGGTCGACGACATCAGCGGAAAATACATCCAGTTTCTGCGCGAGGTATCGCCAAAGCTTTCTCATGTCGCGGTTCTGGCAAATCCTGAAAATCCCAATGTGCCGAAAATTTTCGCGCAAATACAGGTGGCAGCGAAAGCAACGGGCATAAAGATCACGAGAATCGACGTGTCGAACACTAAACAAATTGCCGAGGGCATTCCCAGATCGCGACAGGAGGGCGCCACCGCGCTTATTGTTCAGGGCGATGGATTTCTCTTCAATCAACAAAGATTAATCAACGAACTTACGTTGAAACATCGCATGACAAGTATCTTTTGGACCAGGGAGCCCGTTGAATCCGGCGCGCTGATGAGCTATGGCCAAAATACGGTGGATGACTATGAGCGGGTCGCCTACTACGTGGATAGGTTGCTCAAAGGCGCGAAGGCGCAGGACTTGCCGATTGAACAGCCCAGGAACCTGAAACTCACCATTAATCGACGGACAGCGAAATTATTGGGCATAAACTTGTCCGGTGAACTGCTGCTTCAAGCCGATTCTGTAATTGATTAGCTTTGATTAACAGTGTCACTGGCGCTTTATCGCAACGTTGGGTTGTCGAAATCGGGATGTGCGGTTTGCGAAAAATATTCGACCCGTGGCGCTAAATAACTGGAGACATCAATGAGTTTAAGTACAACGCAATAGGGCGCGGGGCAATCTTTGCGTCCCTGATCTTGACGGCATCACATCAGGTGATGGCGCAGGCCTACCCCAACAAGCCGCTGCGCATGGTGGTCACCGCCGCCGCCGGCGGCATCACCGACATCATGACGCGCATCATGTCGGAGAATATTCAGCGCTCGATCGGTCAGCCGATGATGTCGAGAACCGGCCGGGTGCCGGGGGGGGAGCACTGCGGTGCAGTTTGTCGCCAAATCTGCGCCGGATGGCTATACCTTGGTGATCGTCAATGAAACATTGGGCACCTTGGTAGATCTCGATGCT
Organism: Burkholderiales bacterium; assembly: GCA_046153355.1. GTDB lineage: Bacteria > Pseudomonadota > Gammaproteobacteria > Burkholderiales > SG8-39 > 2-02-FULL-62-17. Next base: position 2,145 of record JBJXEY010000407.1, on the reverse strand, counting down.
CATGCAAAGATTTCTAAAGCAGTCGCAAATTTAAATCGATCAAGCTTAAATCTTGTAAAAAGCTATACAACACACTAAACTTTCCTCCGTCAAGAAATGGAGAGATTGCCCATGTCGAGCGCCAAGTCCGATGTTCTCTACGTCAAGTTCAAACGGGATTCCGTGTTTACGGTGAGCAGAAAGCGTGTCGATTCGATCGCCAATTTCTTCCAGCAAGATGCTACGTTCGTGACGCACTTCGCCCTGGCGAGGCTGGCTGAGGACATCGAATGCGGCCGTTACAGCAAGCCCAGTGACATTCCAGTGGGGACGCGCGCACCCACGTCAAAGGAATGGGACAAATTGGCGGCCCGCTCCGCCGCTGCGTCAAGCGCACGCAGCTTCAAGCCAACACAGACCATCGAACAAGTCTGGGGCATCAAGACCAAATGAGTTGGCCCGAGCCAAAGCCGGCCGACATTGTCTGGTGCTACGTTCCCTACGAGCAGTCCGATGGCAGTGTATCGCTGGTGCGGCACCCGGCACTCGTGGTGGCGGTAGACGAGGCGCAAGGCATCGTGCAAGTCGCGGTAATGGGCGGTACCTCGTACCGCAAGACCGAATGGAGCCGTATCAAACGCGCCCGCAAGGCGTGGGATCTATTGATCGAATCCAAAGACCCGTGGTTTGCCGCAACCGGCCTCGCAGGTGACACACTGTTCCATCTGGAGCGGCGCTATGTGCTGCCCTATACTCCGGAGCATTTCTATGCGCCGCCGGGTGGCAGTCCCAAACTCGGCTTTCTCGACGGTGGCCATTCGGCGTTGGTCGATCGGTATCGCCGCGTGAGTCTTGCGGCGCGGGTGGCGAAAAAATGACAGTTCAATCAATCGCGGTCATGAAGCCAGGGTTCGGGCCCAATCGAGCAAAACCTGCTTCATTAAATGCCAGCAAATAACAGGAGACATCAATGAGTTCGCAAACATACCAAATGAACAAAACGGCGATGGGTAAGTCGGCGGTTTTTGCCGCCCTAATTTTGACGGCATCGCAGCAGGCAATGGCGCAGGCCTATCCCAACAAGCCGCTGCGCATTGTGGTCACCGCCGCAGCCGGCGGCATTACCGACATCATGACGCGCATCATGTCGGAGAATATTCAACGCTCGATCGGGCAGCCGATGATCGTCGAGAACCGGCCTGGGGCAGGGGGGAGTACTGCGGTGCAGTTCGTCGCTAAATCGGCGCCGGATGGCTACACGCTGGTGATCGTCAACGTGGGCAATGCCGCGATCGCGCCTTGGGTCACCAAAGATCTACCGTACGACCCTTTGAAAGACTTGGTGGGTGTTGCAGCAGTAGCCGAAGTGCCAAGTATTGTCGCCATTCCCGATTCCTTGCCGGTGAAGACTTTGAAAGAGTTCATCGAGTACGGGCGCGCCAATCAAGGCTCGATTAACTATGGCTCCGCCGGTAATGCCACCATGCCGCATCTGGCGGCGGAGTTGCTCTCGTTCTTGACCGGCGTGAAGATGGTTCACATTCCCTATAAAGGTGCGGCGCCGGCGGGGGTTGATCTTGCCGCGGGCCGTATTCAACTTTCATTGCTTGGCGTAGGTTCGGTGAGAGCGCAACTGGCCGCGGGTACCGTGCGTGTACTTGCTGTCGCCGCGCCTAAACGCATTGCCGCGATTCCCAACGTGCCTACGTTCGCGGAGGCCGGCCTGCCGCAGTACGAAGTGGTGAATTGGTTTGGCGTGCTCGCGCCCGCCGGCACGCCGCGCGATGTTGTTGCGCTCTTAAACAATCATATTGGACAGGCGTTCGAGAACCCCAAGGCAGTGGAGCAGCTCACCAGTGCCGGTATTGTGCCGATGAAGGAGACGGTGGAGCAGTTTCAGAAGCGCATCGTGTCGGATCATGTTAAGTGGCGCGATGTGGTCAGAAACGCCGGAATTAAACCGGAGTAATTGCCTATTGAGGCGGCTGAAGGGGGGATTGGTATTCCGATAATGGATTATTCGCGGCAATTATCCCCAGGCGGAACCGCCGACATCATCATTGCGTAACAGGGTTTCGGGAGAAAATAATGCTTAGACTGAAACGGGCGATGTTGTCTGGGGCGATTATCTTGTGCGCGATTGCATCGCAGGCGGTTGCGCAGTCC
>JBJXEY010000398.1:0-3708 GCA_046153355.1 Burkholderiales bacterium | reverse complement strand
CGATGGCAGCCGGCTTGATTGTCAGCCGCGTGGGCGACGAGAAAAACATCGGCGAACAAATGATCGATCAGTTGTTCGCGCGTTCGCAGGCCTTAATCATTGCCGGTGGGGTGTTGGGTGTGTTGGGGTTGATGCCTGGCATGCCGCATGTTGCCTTCCTTAGTTTCGCGGCGCTGTGCGGCGCCGGCGGCTACTGGATGCAACGCCAAATAGCCAAACCTCGGGAGGCCGAAGTGGCGCCGGTGCCGCTGGCGGGAGAGGCCGCGCAGGAGGCCACTTGGGACGATCTAGTGCCGGTGGACGTGCTCGCCCTCGAAGTCGGTTATCGCCTGATCCCGCTGGTGGATCGTGCGCAGGATGGCGAACTGCTGAAACGCATTAAGGGCATTCGCAAAAAATTCGCGCAGGAAATCGGCTTTCTTCCGCCCTCGGTGCACATTCGCGACAACCTGGAACTCAAGCCCAACGCCTATCGCATTCTGGTCAACGGCGTGGTGATGGGTGAAGGCGAAGCCGTCCCCGGTATGTATCTGGCGATCAATCCAGGCAATGCGAGTGGCACTTTACCGGGAACGCCGACCAAAGACCCGGCCTTTGGCCTGCCTGCTTCGTGGATCGAGAGCGCCTACCGTGGTCAGGCGCAAATCGCGGGGCATACGGTGGTGGATGCAAGCACCGTGGTGGCGACGCATTTGAATACCTTGATGCAACGCCACGCTTCGATGTTGCTTGGCCGCCAGGAAGTGCAAAGCCTCCTCGATCATTTTGGCAAATCCGCGGGCAAGCTGGTCGAGGAAGTGTTCCCCAAGGTGATAACCATAACGGTGCTGCAAAAAGTATTGCAACACCTGCTCGACGAGGGTGTTCCGGTAAGAGACCTTCGCAGCATCATCGAATCGATAGCGGAAAACGCCGCGCGCACCCAAGACCCTGGCGAGCTGTGTACCCGCGTGCGCTGCGCGCTGGGCGCATCCATCGTGCAGAACCTGTTTGGCGGGGCGCTGGAACTGCCGGTGATGGTGCTGGAACCGGAATTGGAAAAAATCGTACACCAGGCGATTGGTGGCGGAACCGGGCTGGGACTGGAACCCGGACTGGCTGACAGCCTGCTTCGCGACACGCTAAATGCCACGCGGCGTCACGAGGCCCTGGGGCAGCCCGCGGTGCTGCTCGCACCGGATAGCCTGCGTTGGCCGCTGGCGCGTCTCCTGCGCCGCTCGCTGCCGCATCTGCGGGTTCTTGCACACGGCGAGATTCCCGATAACCGTTCGATTCGCGTTACATCCGTGGTGGGAGCCCCAGCATGAAAGCCAGCCGATTTGTAGCCTCTTGTTCGCGCGATGCCATGCAACAAGTGCGCGATGCTTTGGGCGCCGACGCCCTGATCCTCGCCAATCGCGCTACCGCCGAGGGAGTGGAAATACTCGCCATCGCCGAGAGCGAGGTGGAAAATGTCATCGCCGGTACCAGCGCCAATGTCACGCCTGAGCGTCAGCCAGTGTCGATGGAACAAAGCGCGGCACGCGCAAACGTTGCGACAAAAGTTGTCGCAGCCGCGCCGCGCCGCGCCAATGCTGTGATCACCCCCACGGGCCGCGGTAGCGATGGCAGAAAACCATCGGAGCCGCGTTCATTTCGCGATTTCGTTCGTGCAACATCGGGTGCAAACCAGGCGGTTACAAATCAAGCGAGTGCAAAAAACGACTGGAGCGCGGGCAATTGTCTAGTGGCCGGCCCGCAGGGTACCCAGCACGGCGCAACCACGGCGCGAGGAAATCAAAGCGCCAATTTGACCGCATCGGCCCAGGCCGCGCCCGAGGTCATGGCCGAATTAAAAGAAATGAAGGGGCTGCTCACGCAACAGTTCGAAACCCTGGCGTGGAACGAGTCTTTGCGCAAACGGCCTTTGCGCGGCGTGCTGTTACGCGAGTTGCTTGGCGCCGGCTTCGGCGCAACGTTGTCGCGCGGTATTACCGAACGATTGCCCGACGATTATTCCGAGGCCGAATCACGACGTTGGTTGCTTGAGATCCTGGCGAGGAATCTGCTTTGCCAAAGCGACCCGGATATCGTCGATGAGGGCGGGGTGTACGCGCTGGTGGGGCCGACGGGCGCGGGCAAAACCACCACCGCGGCGAAACTAGCGGCGCGCTGCGTAATGAAATTCGGCGCGCAAAGTCTTGGGTTAATCACCACCGACAACTATCGAATCGGCGCGCAGGATCAACTACGCATTTACGGAAAAATCCTCGGGGTGCCGGTGTTCATCGCGCAGGATGCCGCCGAACTAGAACTAGCCATCGGCGCCTACGCCGGCAAACACCTGGTGTTGATCGACACCATCGGCATGGGGCAGCGCGATGCGCGCCTTGCCGAGCAACACGCTTTGCTTTGCTTGCCTAGCGTGCGCCGCCTGTTGTTGCTCAATGCCACCTGCCAGAGCGATACCCTGGACGATGTGGTGCGCGCCTATGGTGGCGCCATGAATACAAGCGCACCGCGCCGCGCCGTTTTGCACGGCGCCATCCTTACCAAGCTCGACGAGGCGATCAAGCTGGGTGGCGTGTTGGATGTGGTCCTGCGGCATAAATTGCGCACCCACTTTATGTCCAATGGCCAACGCGTCCCCGAGGATCTGCATCCGGCCAACGCCAAGCTCCTCGCGCATCGCGCCTTGAAAGCGGCGAGCGCGGCGGGCTCGCGCATTGACAGCGATACGTTTGCTATGGCGATGGAAATTGGGGGAAATGCGAGTGCGTAGAGAACCCAATATCCGCGCTGGTGCCGGGAAAGTCAGCGTGCCTAAGACTGCCGCGCAAAAACCGAACGGGTCGGTGGCAGCACGCTCGCCGGGAAGTCGCGATCAGGCCGCAGGCCTGCGCCGCCTATTGGGGGACATCGGCCCGCGTTTATTGCCGGTTGCAGGGGGCGGTGATGGCGCGCAGCGCGGGCGCATCGTCGCGGGATTCGCCGCAGCCGCTTGCGCGCAAGGGTACGCGGTGGTGGTGCTGGATCAATCGCGAGGCGAGATGGCAAAAATCTTGGGGCTGCGCCCGCGCTACGAGTTGCATCATTTGCTGTCGGGGGAAAAACAATTCGACGAAGTGAGCGTCGAATCCAGCGGCGGAATTCGTCTGATTGCCGCGGCGCGTGGCATCGCCGAATTGTCGGAGCAGCCGCTACATGCCAATGCATTTTTTCACGCCTTTGCCTTGCTGGAGCATCCTGCCACGCTGGTGATTCTGCACATCGAGGATGCCAGCATTGCCGCGGCGCTGTTACCCAGCCCGGATGCCGAGGTGCTGTTGGTGGCCGGTGCCGATCCCGCGGCGATGACCGGGGCATATACCCACGCCAAACAAATGAGCATGGCGCGCGGCATATCCAACTACCGGGTATTGCTCTGCGATGCGGAATCGGAATCGCAGGCGCGCGAGGCTTTCGACAAGCTATCGGCCACTGCGGGCCGGTTTCTCAACGCAAATTTGCAATGGGGCGGCGCAATCCCCTGTTTGGCGCCGCCTGGTGGCAACCGTGCGCCGGGTGCGCGCGGGGCGCTCGGGGGTGCAGCGAGCAGTGGTGACCCGGCGAGCACGGTATTTCAGCAACTGGTCGCCGCGATGCCGGCGTGGAATTTGTTCGAATCGTCCGCTGGCGCGGCGACACATTGATTGACCAAGGAGAAGTTATGTACACCGCGGCTGGCAG
>JBJXEY010000390.1:0-3715 GCA_046153355.1 Burkholderiales bacterium | reverse complement strand
CGCCGAGATGCCCAAGAATAATTTTTAGTTTCGGGTGTTTGTCGAACACGCCGCAGGCCATTAGACGTAAGGCGTGCACCGCAGTCTCCTGCCCAAAGGCCCAAGTGGGGCCAAGCAGCCAGGGGTGACCTTCGTAAATCTGTGACGCGCTCGGCAGAGGATTGCGCGGATGCAGATAAAACGGAACATCAAGCGACTCCACCAGCGACCAGAATGGCCAGTACTGTGGCAGATCGTAATAAAACATCGAATCCGGCTTCTCAATCTGCGAAAAGCCATTGACGAGCGCACCGCGAAACCCCAGGTCTTTGACGCAACGCTCTAGCTCGCGGCAAGCCGCATCGGGGTCCTGCATTGGCAGCGCGGCGAAAGCTTGAAAACGATCCGGTCGTTTGGTGACTTCACCGGCTAGAAAATCGTTGGCGCGCTTGGCAACATCGATTGCTTGCGCGGTATCGGGCATGGCCTGTACCGCAGGTGCGTTGAGCGACAGGATCATCATCTGCATGCCGTATTGATCCATGAGCTTTAAGCGTTTCTCCTGGATATCCAAGAGGCGACTCTCCAGCTCCGGCCAGTAGTTGGCGGGCACGAAGGGGCGTGAATCCTCCAGCGTTTCGTGCAACGCGAAATGTTCTTCTAGACCGATTTTTCCTTGCATGAGGTTCTCCCTGTGCGACGCGCTGGTCGCGATATTTTCGCGGTTTACGGTTTCGGTGCTTCGACGCCTAGTACTAAAAGATTTTTTGCGGTCGCGTTCTTAACCGCCGAGAGGGCGACGCCGGCGTCGAAGGTCACAAACCTTCCCGCGTGTTCCACGGCGAGCGCGAGCAGATACGTATCGGTGATTTGCCTGGGGCCATGAACTTGCTTTGCGTCGATAACCTTTTCATCCAAAACACTGACATCGTCCGGCCAGAATTGGTGCGCGGCGTTTGAGGTGGCCTCGCGCAGGCGTTCGATTACCACGGAGGCCGGAACGGCGTGCGGATAACCAGGCTGCGACATGATTCGCACGCAACCGTTTTGCGTCAGAGGGCAGGAGGCCCAGCCGCCACGCACGTTTTGTTTGAGCCATTCGGCCGAGGTACTGTGAAACGGGTGATCGACATCGAAAAGCGCGATAAGCACATTGATGTCCAGCAACGCGCGCATCAATAAATATCGTCTTCGCGAAGCTTGTTGATGAGTTCATTACTAACTACACCGCCGCGGCTGGGGATCGGGCGAAACCCGTAAAAAGCCTTGGGCTCCTGTGCGGTGTTGCCCAAAGGCGCCTGCGTGAGTGCCCGTCTGGCAAGATCAGAGAGCATTTGGCCGGCAGTTTTATTCTCCCGGCGTGCAAGATCTTTGACGGCAAATAACACGTCTTGGTCGATGTCTAATGTCGTTCTCATAATTAGATGTTATTGCATCAAACATCAGATGTCAATTTTGAAGTGGGCTCATTTTGCGCAGCGCCGGCGACACTTTATCGATCGAGGGCTTGGACGGATCATCCTTGTATTGTTCCAACCGTCGATACAGATCCGCCGCAGCGAGAAAAAAACCTTCGGGCATGCCGGCAGTTTTATAGGCGAGCGAAATTTCTTCCATCTCCGATATCCATCGCCACGCCTTGGCGGGATTGAGACTGGGCGCATCCAGTTGCTTCACCAGATCGGGATGGGTTTGCGACCATTGCGCGCGCAGGGCGTCGTCGACGCCTTCGGCCTGTGCCACCGCGTAGATCGAGGCGAGCAGCGCCCAAGTGCCCTTGGTCCACGAGGCGTAGCACACCTTAAAGGCCGAGGCTTTGCCTACAGGGCCCTGCATGTCGATGGCGGTTACATCGCTGCCTTCGAACAGGGCGACGACTTCGGCGGCGTTGGCGCCGGAAAGGTATATGCGGCCAGGCTTGCCGGGCGCTGGGGGCGCGCCGACGATGCCGCCATCGACGAACCTGCCGCCCGCGTCTTCGATGACTTTCGCCGCCATGCGTGCGGTGGCGGGGGCGATGGCGTTTGCGTCGACGAATAAGCCTTTGAAACCGAAGCCCGCTACGCGGCGCGCCAGTTGCAGCGCGCCATGTGGGGGGCAGACCGATAGCACCACGCTTGCTTGCCGAACCGCTGCGGCCTCGTCGCCCGCGTTTTTCATTCCGGCGGCGTTGGCGCGGTTGACTGAGGAAGTGCTGCGGCCTTCGAGCGCGCACAACACGGTGTGGCCGCGCCTCACCGCGCAGCCGCCAATCGCCGAACCCATGTCGCCGGGATGCAGTAGGGCAATGGTGGTGTTATCCATGGTGATTCCTTTATTTCGATTTTGTCGATCGTGCGTTGGAAGCAGGATGGTGCTTTTGCCAATGCCGTGCGATGTCGATGCGCCGCGCCACCCATACGCGTGGTTTGGACTTCACATATTTCAAGAACTTCTCCAGCGACGCCAAGCGGCCCGGTCGACCCACCAGCCGGCAATGCAGGCCAACCGAGAGCATGCGCGGGGTGCGTTGACCTTCTGCGTAGAGCGCGTCGAACGAGTCTTTCAAGTATGCATAAAACTGATCGCCCGAATTAAACCCTTGCGCTGCGGCAAAGCGCATGTCGTTTGCATCCAGGGTATAGGGCACCACCAGTTGCGGCTTGCCATAGCGTGTGTCGTAGAAGGGCAGTTCGTCGTTGTAATCGTCGGCGTCGTAGACAAAGCCACCGTTCTCAACCACGAGTTTACGTGTATTGGGGCTGGTGCGGCCGGTGTACCAACCCAAGGGGCGCTCGCCCGTGAGGCGTTGTTGAATTTCGATGGCGCGTTGCATGTGTTCGCGTTCGGTTTTGATCGGTATATATTGATAGTTGATCCAGCGAAAGCCATGACTTGCGATTTCGTGGCCCGCCTTCATGAAAGCCTCGACGGCGGCGGGGTTGCGTTGCATCGCCATGGCGACTCCGAACACGGTCAAAGGAAGATCGTAGCGTTTGAACAAATCGAGAATGCGCCATACGCCGACGCGCGAGCCGTATTCGTACAACGATTCCATCGACATGTGGCGCACGCCCTCCAAGGCGGGCGTGCCGATCATCTCCGAGAGAAACGATTCGCTGGCGGCATCACCGTGCAGGATGGCGTTTTCGCCACCTTCCTCGTAGTTGAGGACGAATTGCACCGCGATACGTGCCTTGCCCGGCCAATTCGCTTTTGGCGGGTAGGCGCCATAGCCGATTAAGTCGCGCGGATAGTTTTCGCTCATGCTTCGCCACCGAGCAGATCGGCCAGGCTCAATGCCACCACTTCGGTGGCAGCATACAAATCAGTGAGTTTTAATTTTTCGTCGGCACGATGGCCGTTAGCCTCTTCCAGCGTGCGCGGGCCGGCGCCGTAGAGCACCGTGGGAATGCCCGCGGCGCTGTAATGTCTGGCATCGGTGTATAGCGGGACACCGTGGGTTTGCAGGTTTTCGCCCAGTACGGCCCTGCCATTGCGCTGTAACAGAGCAACCAATTTCTCCTGGCCGCGCACTGGCGTGAACGGTTTGGCGAGCAGGATGCGTCGCGTTTTGACGCGAATGCCCGGCCAGCGCGCGGATAGCTTTTTTATCGCCGCAATCAACTCGCGCTCCACGTTGGTAGGATTTTCTTCCGGGATGATGCGCCGGTCGATGCGAAACTTCACGTTATCGGGCACCACATTGGTGTTGATGCCGCCTTCAATCAGACCGATGACAAGTGTTGGGCCATCG
>JBJXEY010000349.1:0-8934 GCA_046153355.1 Burkholderiales bacterium | reverse complement strand
ATTATTGGTGACGACAATATCCAAACGGGAGACGGCAACAACATCGTATTCGCGGGCTCGGGCGCCGATACCGTGCTTGGGGGGGAAGATGCCGACCTAATTGTTGGCGATAACGCCAGCATCGAATTCATCGATTCGGATAATTTCTTCGTCGCCTCACTGGAAATCTATTACGGTGGAACGGACATCCTGGATGGCGGTGACGGTCAAGACATATTGATCGGTGGCGCTGGCACCGACTTTTTGGCGGGAAATCTTGGTGAAGATTTGTTGTTTGGCGGCGCGGTCGCGATAACGGTTCAAGAGGGCGTGGTAACAAAGATCGTGGCGCCGCTCGATCCGGCGACGCAAGCCCTATTTGGCGGTTTTGGCGCCGACAATGGTGTCGATGAAGAAGAGGAGAACGACGACGAACCGGTGACCGTGAACGTGAATACGCAAGCGGGTTCTATATATTTCGCATCATCGGCAAATAGCGGGGCATCGATCTATGCGGCGCCAATTTTGGAACTCTCGAAATTCCAGACGCTATTCAAGTTGTCGTTCAGTTCTCTCGGCCAGACATCGCAATCTAGCAGCCCTCAGGCCGTAGAAACACAATCGACGCCAACGCCGGGCAATCTTCAAACCGTACCGACTCAGCCTACCACTCCGGAGGCAGCGGCAACACCGGGCGTGCCGGTAGAGTCGCCACAAAGCGCACCACAGGACTCATCGCAAAACACGCCACAAAACCCGCCACAACAATCCACGCCCGATTCGCAGCCCGGCGGCCCCGGATCTGCGGAAGGCGAGCAGATAAATTTCCGCTCAATCCCGGAAAACCGCACTGATATACATGAAGTCGAGTCAATCTCGGTCTATGAAACGACATCCATGGAACTGACAGAAGGCGCCGCGCAAACCTTGGCTGCCTCCGTGGCGGTTGGCGTCGCGGCGATGGCCTTCGATCCGCGTACGGGCAAATGGGCGCCACTCATGGAGCGCAGCAAGTCCGGCCTTAGACCGATGCTCGATATGGAATCGAGCCGCGAACGGGCTGAGTCCACGCGTGGTTTGCGATTCGGCTCCGCTTTGAAACGCGTTACCGAAAGGTGGTTCGGAAGCAAGGCCGAAAAAACCCCGGCGGCGACTCAACAGAGCGTGATCGAAGTTGAAACGCCGAAGCCGGCGCCGCAAAGTTCAAGACGTATTGACTGGTAAACTCCGCGGCGAGCTTCGTGCATTTTCGATGCGCGAAGCAGACGCCCTCTCAATCCCGCCGCCACGGCGCGGCGTCAAATCACGATGATGACAATCTAGGAATACTGAACCATGGATAAGCAAGACACGAAACCAATGCCCGAGCCGCTAAGAACCGACTACGGAGATGATTTGCCCAAGGTCATTTGGGACGATTCCGAAATGGAGACCTCCTATGCCAACGCTTGCAATATCGCGGCAACCAGGGAAGAGGTCATATTGTTTCTTGGTACCAACCAAAGTCTGCGTTCCGCGCATCCCAATGTCACCATCGCCTTGTCCCATCGAATTGTCTTAAATCCTTATGCGGCCAAGCGCCTGGCCGAGTTTCTGGAACTCGGGTTGAAAGAGTATGAAGCGCAATATGGCGTACTTGTTCCTTGAATCTTTCATTGCCGAGACCGGTTTTTACAATCGTTTGAAGTCCGTCCTTGCTTAGCCAATCCATCGATTCCAACTTTCGATCAAGAGCAACCTCGCGTTCGGATAGCGAGGTGGATATTCTGTGGCAACAGTTCACCTCCGCCGCCAATCAAGACTCCCGCATTGGTGCTTGGCTGGGATTGCAATGCGCCACGGTAACCGAAACATCGCAAGGCGTCGTGGTACTTGGGGCCGCGGACGTTGGACCATTTGTTCCCAAGGCCAGCTGGCCGCCAGATAAGGCAATATCCAAGGCACCTGCCGAGGCGGCCGAACAATCCTTGGTATCGCGGCAACCACTTGCCGTGCGATTGCCGCGAGATGGCGACTGCGAATCGACAAGCTGCGCGATTGCCTATCCGTTGGAAATAAACGGCCAGCTCCAAGGCGTGGTGGCCTTGCGTATCGCCGAGCGCCCGGAAAAGGATCTCAATACGTGCCTGCGGCAGATTCAATGGGGTTTGGGATGGCTTGAAACGCTGACGCGAGATAGCGAGCAGCGCGTCGAGCAAGAAGCACAACAACGCCTCATGACGGTGCTGGATCTGGTCGCAACGGTTCTTGAACAGAAGACATTCGAGGCCGCGGCCCGAGCCTTGGTGACCGAAATTGCGATGCGCGAAAACTGCGACCGAGTGAGCATGGGACAAGTGCGCAAAGCGCGCGCACATGTACTCGCGCTTTCGCACAGCGCGCAGTTCGGCAAAAAAATGAACCTGCTCAATTTTATTGGCATGGCTATGGATGAGGCCATTGACCAAAAGACAGTGGTCGCGTATCCACCGATCGCCGATACCGAGGTCGTGGTGACGCGAGATCACGAGAAGTTGGCGCGTGAGCACGGCAGCGATTGTGTTCTCACCATTCCCTTCGCTGGAGGCACGGATTTCGTCGGCGCGCTAACCTTGGAGCGTCCCGCCGATTTGCCATTCGATGCAGCGACCGTGGAGCTTTTGCAGTCAGTGATGGCGGTGCTAGGACGGATATTGCACACCATGCATACCAACGACTTGCCCGTGCATCGCAGGGCGGGCCGAGCCTTGGGCGAGGCATTGTCGCGGCTATTCGGCGCGCGATATATGAAAACCAAAGTGATGCTTATCGCGGTGGTTTCCTTGGTTCTATTCTTGAGCTTCGCCACTGGTTTATGGCGTGTTAGCGCCACGGCGAATCTGGAAGGCGCGGTGCGCCGAACGCTGGTGGCGCCTTTCGACGGCTACGTAGTCGCTGCACCGCGCAGGGCCGGGGATATCGTTCGCGCGCAAACCGTATTGGCGTCGTTGGATGAACGCGATTTGCGATTGGAACGCGCCCGTTGGGCAAGCCAATATGCGCAATACGCGAAACAGTATGAAGAGGCCGTGGCGGTGCGCGACCGCGCCAAGGCCCAGGTAGCGCAGGCGCAGGCTGAGCAGGCGCGAGCGCAGGCAGCGTTGATCGATGAACAAATCGCGCGCGCGAATGTGCGCGCGCCTTTTGACGGCCTGGTGGTAAAGGGTGATCTCAGCCAGGCCCTGGGTAGCGCCGTGAAGCGCGGAGAAACCCTGTTTGAAATTGCGCCATTAAACGCCTATCGAGTCATCGTGCAGGTCGATGAGAGTGAGATTGCCGAATTGAAGGTCGGCCAACGTGGCACCTTGATACTTGCCTCGATTGCCGACGAACATTTCGAGTTCACGGTAAGCAAAATCACGCCGGTTACCACGGCTCGCGAGGGACGAAACTATTTCCGTGTCGAAGGTATTTTGGATCAAACCTCAGAGCGTCTGCGCCCGGGAATGGAGGGCGTGGGAAAAATTGAGGTCGATGAACGGCGCTGGATATGGATCTGGACCTATCGATTAGTCAATTGGTTGCGCCTTTTCGTCTGGAGTTGGTGGCCCTAACAAGGGTCCTGTTCCATGGCTGATTCTTTATTTAGTTCTTCCTGGTATCGGGTTGCCGAGTTGCATCCGCGCCTTCGCAGCCATACACAGATCCACCGGCATGTATATCGCGGCGAAGTTTGGTATGTGTTGCAGGATCACTCTACCGGACGATTTCACCGCTTCTCGCCGTCTACGAACCTTGTCATCGGATTAATGAATGGCCGCCGTTCGCTGCAGGAAATCTGGAACATAGCCTGCGATAGGCTGGGCGATGACGTGCCCACCCAGGACGACATCATTGGCTTGGTTTCGACCTTGCATCGTGGCGACATGTTGCGCACCGAGGCGTCTCCAGACATGCGCGAATTGCAGGATAGGAAACACGAGCAAGACAAAGCCAAGTTGAAGCAATATATTCAAAATCCGCTATCGCTGCGTATTCCGCTCTGGGATCCGGAAATGGCGCTAAACCGCATGGCTTGGTTCGCACGTGCCAGCGTCGGATGGGGTGGCCTGCTTGTCTGGCTAGCGATAGTGGGTTGGGCCACGGTACTTGCCATCAGTCATTGGAGCGAACTCACGCGTAATATTACCGATCAGATTTTCGCCGCCGAAAACCTATTGCTGATTGGTTTGGTTTTTCCCGTGGCCAAACTGTTGCACGAGATGGGGCACGCGTTGGCCGTGAAAGCTTATGGCGGCGAGGTGCATGAAATGGGGGTGATGTTCCTTGTTTTTATGCCCGTTCCCTATGTGGATGCGTCGTCGTCGATAGCATTTCGTAACAAATGGCATCGCATGCTGGTAGGCGCATCGGGCATGTTTGCCGAACTGCTATTGGCGGCGATTGCCATGTTTGTCTGGGTCAACGTGCAGCCTGGCGCGGTACGCGCCGTGGCCTACGATGCGATGCTGGTGGCCGGGGTATCGACCCTGGTGTTCAACATTAATCCTTTGTTGCGCTTTGACGCCTATTACATTCTGGCCGATTTCCTAGAGATACCCAATCTTGGTCAGCGATCCAACACCTACTTTATCTTTTTGCTGAAGCGATATCTTTTTCGCGTCGAGGGCATCAGCCGGCCGCAAGCCACCAGCGCGGAAAAAGTGTGGTTTTTGCTCTACGCTGTGTTGTCTTTTTTCTATCGAATTTTCATTTCTGTCACGATCGCTTTGTTAGTGGCGAGCAAGTATTTTGTTATTGGGGTTTTGCTCGCGATCTGGTCCTTGTATTTGATGGTGGTCAAACCGCTGGCAACGGCGCTGGGCTGGTTGTTCACCGGTAACGAGGTTGGGCGGCAACGGATTCGCGCGGTAACTCTCACCGCGCTAATCGTAACGGTGATCGTAGGAGCCATCACCTGGATTCCCGCGCCATCGTGGACGCGCACCGAAGGCGTTGCCTGGGCGCCGGATGACACCATCGTTCGTGCTGCATCCGACGGGTTTGTTGAGCGGGTGGCGGTCGAACTCCATCAACGAGTACGCAAAGGCGATCCCTTGATCATCAGCCGCGATCCTGAACTTGACGCCAGGGTCAGGGTACTCACCGCCCAATTGAACGAGCAGCAGGCGCGTCATACGGCGGCGCTCAGAGACCGAGTGCAAGCGAGCATTGTTCTGGAAGAAATATCGCAGATCTCCAAGCAACTGGATGCGGCGAAAAGGCGGCAGTCCGATCTCGTGGTGCGCAGTCCCGCCGATGGGGTGTTTGTCATGCCAGATATTCAAGACGCGCCGGGAAAATTTCTACATCGTGGCGAATTGCTCGGGTACGTGATGGATTTCTCCAGAATCACGGTTCGGGTAGTAATACCACAGTCGGAGATAGACTTGGTCAGGCAAGCGACGCGACGCGTGCAATTGCGCCAGATAGAAAAAATAGACGACATTATCGACGCGACCATTATTCGGGCGGTGCCTGCGGCTTCCGACGATCTTCCCGGATTGGCGCTTGGATCGGCGGGCGGTGGCGAAATTAGTCTTGATCCTTCTCGAGGTGGCGACATACCCAAGGCCGCTTCGACTTTATTTCAAATCGAATTGAACCTCTCCCAGGTAGGCAGTATTCGTTTCATGGGTAGCCGTATTTACGCCCGATTCGAACGAGAACCGGAACCCTTGGGTACGCAATGGTATCGGTCGATCCGTCGCGTGCTGCTCAAACAATTCAATGTATAACGCCAAGGCACTGTTTCCTCCGGTTCGTCGCCATTATCCAGAGCGCGACGAAGAGCCCGCGAATGGATGGTTTGAACGCACCGAAGCGGCATTGACCAGTTACGTAGATCGATTCCAGCACTCGCGTCAAGCACAGTTGAAAAAACTGGTTAGACGTGTAGCGATTCACGACGACGAATTCTCGAGCATGGATCTATCGCGCTTGGGTGAAGTCGCGCGCGAGATGCGCAGAGCGTTGCGTCGCGACGGGTTTGTTCTGGATTCGGTGGCGCGTTCGTTCGCGCTAGTGCGTGCAGTCTCGTATTTGACTATAGGCATGCGCCATTTCGACTCCCAACTGATTGGCGGTTGGATACTGCTCAAGGGGATGGTGGCGGAGATGAATACCGGCGAGGGCAAAACCTTGACCGCCACGCTTCCCGCTTGTACTGCGGCGCTGGCTGGGTTACCGGTGCATATTGTCACCGTGAACGATTACCTGGTCGAACGTGATGCGGCGCAAATGCAACCGATCTATAACGCCTTAGGGCTGTCGGTGGGCACGGTGCTGGAGACGCAGGATGCTGATACGCGCCGTCGCGCCTATTTAAGCGATGTGACTTACGTGACCAATAAAATTCTGGTGTTTGATTATTTGCGTGATCGCATCAGCCTGGGACAAACCGGTACGGATTTGCATCTCGCATTGGAACGTCTATACGGCGGCAAGGGGCGCGCTCGCCAACTGCTGTTGAGAGGCTTGAGCTATGCAATTGTTGACGAAGCCGACAGTGTGCTGGTCGATGAAGCGCGTACACCGTTGATCATTTCAGCGCCTGCGAAAATGGGCGACGAGGCGTTGATCGCGCAACAGGGTATCGAGTTGGCGAAGGGTCTTTCTGCCAGTGACGACTATGTGCTGTTCGAGGCGGAACGACGCGTGGTTCTTACCGATAGCGGCAAACAGCGCCTGGATCGCCTGGGCGATGAATTGGGTGGCATCTGGCGCGGCTTGATGCGACGCGAGGAATTGGCCACGCAGGCCATTGCCGCGCTGCATTTTTATCGGCGCGACGAGCAATACCTGGTGCGTGATGGCAAGGTGCAGATCGTCGATGAATACACCGGTCGGGTGATGGCGGATCGCTCCTGGCAGCGCGGTCTGCATCAGCTAATCGAAGCCAAGGAGGGTTGTGAAATTACCGGACAAAAGGAGCCTCTGGCACGGATTAGTTATCAACGCTTTTTCCGCCGCTACATGTTGTTATCGGGAATGACTGGTACCGGAAGTGAAGTGGCCAGTGAGTTCACTGCGGTCTACGGGCTTGCGGTCGCGCGCGTGCCGACGCATCGTCCGATTCAACGTCGAACCTTGCCCTACAAAATTTTCGCCAAGGAAGAAGACAAGTGGCGTGCAATCGCGCAAGCTACTCGCGATCAACATGTTCGCGGCCGCCCGGTGCTGCTCGGAACGCGCTCGGTTGCGGCTTCCGAACAAGCCAGCCGTTATTTGGATGAACTTGGCCTCCCGCATCGTATCTTGAACGCGAAGCAGGACGAGGAAGAGGCGGATATTGTCTCGCGCGCGGGCGAGCCAGGGTGCATCACGGTGGCCACCAATATGGCGGGGCGTGGCACCGACATCAAGCTTGCGGATTCTGTTGCCCAAGCAGGGGGGCTACACGTGATTCTCTCCGAGCGACACGATTCGGCGCGTATTGACCGGCAATTGGAAGGACGCTGTGGCAGGCAGGGCGACCCTGGCAGTTTCGAGCAGATTCTTTCTTTGGAAGGGCCATTGCTTGCTTCATTCGGTCAGGCCCTGCGGCGAGTAATTGTTTATTTCGTCGGAAGATTGGGGCCTGTGTGTGGCCGTTGGCTCGGGATGGCTGCGATCCGGTATGCTCAGCGCGTCACCGAAAAAATGCATTCGCGAGAGCGCAAAATGCTTTTGAAAATGGATCGGCAACTTGGGAAAACACTTTCATTCTCCGGTCGTCCGGAATAGAACCTTTCGAGGATTTTCATGCGCCTGCCTTCGATAGTTTTTTTGTCCACATGCGGGTTGTTCGCCGCAAGTTTGGATTTGCCCGCCCAAACTGGTCAAAACCGGCAATCCCTGCCGCCTCTCGCGCCGCTGCCTTCGCTAAACGAACTGGTCGCGCCGCGCGATCCGTTGCCACGCGAACCTGGTACTCGCGAGTCGATCACGCGCGAGCGCCCCCGGCCGGCGCCGCTCCCTGGCGAAGGCGGTATGACTTGCATACTCGAACCACGGCTGGTCACCGAGGTGGGCAGTCCGATCGATGGCGTGATCGAAAAGGTTTTTGTCGACCGTGGCGATCGGGTGGAAGCGGGGCAGGTGGTCGCAAAACTGAAATCAGGCGTCGAAGAAGCGGAAATCGAAGTCAAGCGCGCCAGAGTGGAGTTTGGCCGCCGCAAGAACGAACGCAACGAGGATTTGTTCAAAAAACAACTCATTTCCGAGCAAGAGAAAGACGAGATGGAAACCGAGTATCGCGTCAGTCGCGCCGAACTCGCCAAGGAAACAGAAAATCTCAAGTTACGCACCATACTGAGCCCGATCAACGGCGTGGTCTTGGATCGGTACCTTTGGGCGGGTGAATTGATTCGTGCTGATAAATCGAAAGTGGTGAAATTGGCGCAAATTGACCCGTTAAATGTCGAAGTGGTGGCGCCGATGCACATGTTTGGCAGCATCAGCCGTGGTGCCAACGCGGAAATCACGTTGGAACCTCTCATCAAGGGAGTGCATCAAGCGAAAGTAGTTATCGTCGATAACGTTATCGATGGCGCCAGCAGCACCTTTGGCATTCGATTAGAACTGCCCAACCCAGGTTACAAGATTCCCGCGGGTATTCGCTGTCGGGTGCGTTTTCGCTAAGCGTTGACGTTTATTGTCCGTGGAATAGATTGGATTGCGATTCAAGCGACAACTGTCCCAGTTTCCTCTACGATTTCGACGATTTTTTCTGGCGCAACCTCGAGCAATTCGAGGACCTCGGTCTCGTTGGCCAACCAGTCAGGACATATTCCCCGGTCGCTGCGCAAGGCGACGACTTGCTCTGTCAGGAGGCCGAAGGCCACCAGGCGCGGGTCGGCAGGCACAGCGTCGCGTTGACGCGCGGCGGCGCGCGCGATGTCATGATGGAATAGGATGGCTTTACACATCGGCTCGGGCAAATACCCGCGGCGCGCCAAAGCGTACCCAACCCTCGCA
>JBJXEY010000330.1:0-3654 GCA_046153355.1 Burkholderiales bacterium | reverse complement strand
GCGACGAACTGATCGCCGAGCTCGCCCAAAACCGGCGCATGCGCGACGAACCGAATCCGCCGTCGCATTCTTTCGAGCGGCGCGACGCTCGCGGCATCGACAGGGCGCAGATTACGCTTCACCGCCCGCCAGGCCGGGATGCCGCGGTCAAACTCGTTGCCACCACCTGTCGCTATCCAGGGTTCGCGTTCGAGTCGGAGCGCGTCGATGCCGCCTCCTACAAGCTGATCGCCGCTAGCCATGGCGACGCCGCGGCCATGCTGATGCTGGGCGACCAGATTTACGCCGATGCCACGGCGAATATTCTCGACACGCTTACTACTTTGGAGAAATACGAAGAGCGTTACTACGATTTATTCACCGCGGACTACTTCGCCAAAGCTGTGCGCTCGATCCCCTGCTACATGACGCCGGATGACCATGAGTTTCAGGATGCCTGGTCAAAGCCGGATGATCGGCTGCGTTGCGACCAGTTCGCCGCAGCCAAGCGTTCATTGGAGGTCTTTCAACTTTCTCATTCCCCATGGAGCGCCAATCAGGCATCTGTGTCCTATGACTATCGGTTTTTCGTGGGTAAGGTTGGCGTCTATGCGATGGATACCCTATCCAACAAAGACACCGCCGCCCCGGGCGCGCTTTGCCTTGTTTCGAACCAGCAGTTGATCGATTTTCGCGATTGGCTGGTGAACGAAACGACAAACGTCACACATGTCATCCTGGCCACGGGAGCGGTAATCGCATCGGGATTTAAACAGGGGCTGGCGCCTGACAAAACAGCCGATAGTCATCGCGCGCAAGGTCTGGATAACTGGCAGATGTTCAATGCGCAACGCACTCGGTTAATTGAAATCATTGAAGAGCACCGCGCCGGCAAACACCTATTGCTGCTCTCGGGCGATTACCACTGCGCCGCGCAGGCCGTCATTCAACGCAACGGTCAGAAGATTGCCAGCGCGGTGGTGGTTCCACCGGCCTACGCGCCGATGAGCTACCTCAACGCCTCCATTGGTGAATTGGCAGCGCTTGAAACTCTCGGCAATTACGTCATTTCGCTCCTACCAGGCAGTGCCCGCGAGGGTAGCGGGTTCGCGGTAATCAAGACGAGTGATGCCGGTTGGGATGTCGACTTTCAGGTAACACCAGTAGCGGATGTTTGATTGCAATTTATTGCACAACTTTTTCATCGGGGAAAAAATGAAAAACAATCAGCACTACCTTGAAACATCGCGGTGGAATCCAAGGGCATTGATAAAAGGGGGCGATCGATTCGCAGCGAGTCACGCGTTGGCCGGTCACGCTCTCGTTCGATACGTTCTTGCACTTGGGCTCGGGAGCCTCTCGGCGAGCGTTGTGGCGCTCGATTTCAAATTGGGAGAAGAGATCAGCGGAAAGCTGAGCGGCACCGCCACCGCAGGCACTACCATCAGAACCGAGTCCGCCGACCCGGCGGTGTTGGGCATTGGTGCCAGCGCCAGGGTGGGCGGGCCTGCGGGACAACTCGGCGGCAATGCCGGCGTCAATGACTTGAATTTTCAAAAGAACCGGCCAGTCTCCACGGTTATCAAAACTATCTTCGACCTTGAACTCAAATGGCAAAATTTTGGCTTGTTCGCACGCGCCAAGGCCTGGCACGATTTTGAACTTGATGATGGCTCGCGAGCCTACGGCAACGCCACTAACGGTTTTGCCCGAAACGTTCCTTTGAGCGATAACGGCTTCGACCCTGCGGCGAAATTCAGCAATATCCAATTGGCCGATGTCTACGTTTTCGGCAAATTTCAATTCGAGGGCGATAAGATCCTCGATACCAAATTTGGCAGACAAGTATTGAATTGGGGAGCACCCCGGCTGGTGAGTGGTGGCATTGAGGCCATTGACGCACGCGATATCCCGGCGCAGGTTCGCCCCGGCGCCCTGTTGCAGGAGGGCCGTGTGCCAAGCGGAATGCTGTATGCGAACCTGGCGGGCGGCAAGCAGTGGGGCGTCGAGGGATTCGCGCAATATGAATTCCGCCCGATGGTGCTATCGCCCTGCGGCACCTTTTACACGCCGATCAACTATTCCCCAACCGGTTGTAACTACGCCTCGGTGTTAGCGGCCCTGGACGATGCAACTGCCTTGAGCACGGAGCGTTACGTGCATCGCAGCGCCGATATCAAAGCGAAAGATTCAGGGCAATTTGGCATATCGCTGCGCTATTTTGTCGGCGCATTGAGTACCGAGTTTCGCGGCTATGCGATGAACTATCACAGCAGAACACCTAGCCTGCGGGCGATTAACCCGAATATTGCTGGAGGGTTTGGTGTTGCCACGACGACGCGCCTCTCCGACCCCAATGGACTCAAATACGCTGTCACCTATCCCTCGGATATTCACCTTTATGGCGTGAGCTTTGGCACCAGTCTCGACCCAACCACACGCATCTACGGTGAGTACGCCTATCGACCCAATCAGCCGCTCACCTTGAACGTATCCGACCTGATCGGCGCCTTCGTGGGGCGCGCACCCACCTCGCTGCTGAATATCGCGAAAAACACCAATGCCATCCCCGTTGGCGGTATTTTCGATGCGTACGACCGCTACAAAGTCACTACCGCGAGCTTGGGAGCGACCAAGGTGTTACCTAAAATGTGGGGTGCCGAGAGGCTAATTTTGCTGGGCGAATTGGGTTGGAGTCACGTGAATGGTTTGCCCGATCCCGGTGTGTTGCGCTATGGCAGATTGGATGCTTACGGCGGCGCCGCGATCAACGGCCAGGCCTGCGTGGACGCCACCGCGGCACAAAAATCCTGTGCGCACGATGGTTTTGTCACTCCCAATGCGTGGGGCTATCGTCTGCGCGTGTCCGCGGATTATCCCGGCGCGTTTTTCGGCGCCGTGGTGACGCCTTCCGTGTTATATGCCAAGGATGTCAGCGGCTACTCCTACGATGGCAGTTTTCTGCAAGACCGCCAAAACGTGGTGTATGGCATCCGCGCCGAGTGGAACCGAAAATATTTCGGCGATATTCAATACACGCGTATATCGGGCGGTGCCTACAACATTCAGTCGGATATGGACCGACTGACCCTGGTTGCCGGCGTTAATTTCTGATCCACCGCGACGGCCTTAGCGTTAGAGAACATTCGCTTGCCGCACGGCGCCGCGGATGCGAGGTAACATTTGCTGGTGAAACTTGCCGCTCGACAATATTGATCTAGCGGCACGGCGAATATTAACCAAGCGGAAGTTATCAATGAGCAACTCGGAGCAAATCGCGATCATCGGCGCGGGCCTGATGGGTAACGGCATTGCGGCGGTGTTCGCCGCGAAGGGTTACAGCGTCACCATTTACGATCCTTTTGCCCAAGCCCTCGAAGCGGCGCCTGGTCGTGTCGCGGGTGTATTGAAGGATTTGGAATGGGATGCCGAAGCGCTGAAGCGCGTGCGCGTCGAGGCTGACTTGACCAAGGCCGTGGCCGATGCCGACTTCGTTACCGAAGCTGCGTTGGAGAAATTGCCCATAAAGCAGGATCTATTTGTACAACTCGCCGCAGCGACAAAATCCACCTGTGTGCTTGCCAGCAACACCTCGGTAATCCCCATCACCGATATCGGCGCGAAATTAAATGACCAAGACGCCGCGCGTATGTTGGGCACGCATTGGTGGAACCC
>JBJXEY010000321.1:0-22660 GCA_046153355.1 Burkholderiales bacterium | reverse complement strand
GAGCCCCAGCCAAAGCAGGCAAGAAACGCAAAGGTGTAACCCTCGACCAGGCGCGGCTTGAAGGTGGAACCTGCCGTCGCTGTCTCCGTCGTTTTCGTTTTCGCTTTCGTTTCCGTTTCCGTTTTCGATTCCGTTTTCGTTTTCGTTTCCGCAGGCAGGGCTTTGCGCCGGCTGTGCCGCGCAGCGAGCAGCGCAGGTCCGAGCACAATCAGCGCGATGCCCGCGAGCTTGATGGCATCGAGCTTCTCGTCGAGGAAACTCAATGCGAGCAGCAGCGACACCAGCATTGACCATTGCGTTGCGGGCGACGCAAGATTCACGCCCATCGCCGCGATGGCCCGATAGGCGCAGTAACGGCCGAATACAAAGTGCACGATGCCCGCCGCCGCCAGCATGAGTAACGCGAACGGCGAGAACTGCGCGATGACGCCGAACTGCCCGACGAGCAGCGCGGCGACGGTGAAAAACGCCAGCCCCACGGGCATCGAGATCACCATGGCCTGCGTTGCAGTGCCGCTGATCACGCCGCGCCGGATCAATGCATGATTGATGCCGAAGGTGGTCGCCGACAAAAGAGTGATCAGGACGCCGATCATGTTGCGTGCAAAACAATTTGGGCGCTCATTGGCTTCCTCTCACATCGCCATAACGCCACCAGCCGGCGCTACGCGTGGTGCCCTCATCGGCGCTCAATAGCCTCCACCCGCTCCCCCGGCACCCGCACCTTCGCCCAAACAAGTTTTCCCTGTCCGATGGAATCCTGCCTCACCACTTCCAGCAACGGAATTGGCGTGCGGCCCGCCCTCACCACACGCGTCCACGCCGACATCGCCGGATCACCTGCGGCGCCGGCGGGATCGGGATTGATGTTGTCCACCAGCACCGCATCACGCAACACCGTGACCTGCTTGGGCGCACGCGGCGCATCCATGCGCAACGACGCCGACACTGGCGCCCAGGCGCCCGACTCGTTCTGCCGGCCTAGATAGAACCAGGCCTCAACCTCGGCCGTCGCAGCGGGGGATTGCGCCATGGCCTGCGTGGAAATTAGCAAAACCACACCGACCCAATGCTTGATAAGGGCAATGCGACGGGAGGGCTTCAAGATGCCACTCTTGATCGAACGAGCAATGCCGAGGGCCACGTGCACCACGCTATTTCGCGCAGGTAAATCGTAGCGTGGCAGCATCTTGCACAGAAGCCGCGCCTACCGAGCCCCCCGATAGTGTGCTTGCCGGTATCGCTGCGGTCTTCGGGTTTGCCCCCGCTCTTTTGGCATCGACCAAATACATCTGCGCACCTTTGGCCGCGCAAAATTCCCGCGCCTCGTCGTAGACGATAGTTTTGGCCATGGCGCTTCCTATGGTTTCTTTTTCATTTGCGCGGAATTCATTGGTCAGCGCCGTTACCACATAGGTACCATCCGCTGACTGCGTTACACCGTGCGAGAGCGCCGAGATACAACCCGCCAGCGTAGCCGCGAGGGGCAAAATAAACATGAATCGCATGAAACCTCCTTCGTTATTTGTGCCCGAACTTTACACCAGTCGCCTCCGGGATATAAGGGGAAGCGGGCACTGGCCGTCCCGCGATTCTTTTCGACCCACTGATCACAAGCCGCGACGATCCCAATGAAATGTCTGCGGACGCGCGAGCGTAATCCGTGAAGACGAAAGTAGTAAAGGCTGGGTTGGGATTTGTGATAAATCGGCATACCGTATTGAATCTAATGACAGCCAGAATTTCGTCACCAACGAAAAACATCAAGGATCGAATTGTCCATTGATGCTTTTCAACAAACTCAGTCGATTACCCGACTAACGTCACAAACAAGAGCAAGGACGACAAACGCATCACGCGCGGGCACTTCACCAGCAAGAAGATTGCCTTTGCATCGACGGAGCGAATCGAGGCCTTCAGGCAACTGGCCAGCGATTTCATGGGACAGGTTTTCGATTTTCTGCCGTGTAATTAGATGACGTCGCAATAGTTTTGTTGATGATCAAGGGGACGCTCCATGCCCATGAGTGAAAAGAAATTGCTAGCCCGCGACGCAAAGCGCGATATCGGCGCGGAGTTGCTGGCATCGGTGCTTGAAATGAAGGCCGCCAAGACGGGTAGTATTCATCGCATTCCTCTGCCACCGTTCGAGGGTAGACTTCCTAAGCGTTTAAGGTGAGTGGAAATGATGAGCCAGAATCGACGCAGACAAATTTTGTTCGCCGTAGGCGGTCTGGCGGCGCTCGCCCTGCCGGCATTCGCGCAACAAGAAAAGCGCGTGCGGCGAATTGGATTTTTCATGTTGACCACCCCACAGGTCAGCGCCCCCTGGCTTGCCGCGTTCCGCGAAGGCATGGCGGACCTGCGCTGGGTTGAAGGGCGCGACTACGTTATTGACGCCCGCCACACCAATGGTGTCGAGCAGGCCGGGCCGGCCATGGCCGCCGAGCTGGTGACGACCCAGCCGGATCTATTGCTGGTGCAGGGGGACGAATCCGCCCGCCAGCTTGCTCAAAGGACGAAGACGATACCCATCGTGTTTGCCGGATCTCAAGATCCCCTGGCCAACGGGCTAGTGGCGAGCCTGCGACGTCCTGGCGGCAACGCGACGGGTTTGACGAACCTTGCGGTCGAACTCGCGGCCAAACGGTTGCAACTGCTCAAAGAGGCGGTTCCGAATATTTCACATGTTGTGCTGCTGTTCGATGCAGCCTATGTCGGCAGCAGTTCCCAAGTTAAGGGAATAGAGGACGCGGCCGCGCGCCTGCGGTTACGCGTTACCTCGATCGGGTTGCGGCAGGCGGCGGATATCGATCCGGCCTTCAAGCGCGGCGCGGCATTGGGCGCGCAAGCCTACATGGTGGCTGCGGCGCCTTTCTTCGGCCTCCATCGCCAGGCGATCTCGGATCGCATAGTAATCTCCAAAATCCCGTTAATTTCCGAAAATCCTTTTTTAATCAACGCGGGCGGTCTGATGTCCTACGGGCCCTCGGGCACGGACAATATGCGCCGCGCAGCCGCCTACGTGGATAAGGTCCTCAAGGGCGCAAAACCGGGCGAGCTGCCCATCGAGCAGCCAACCCGATTCGAACTGGTCATTAATCAGAAAACCGCCAAGGCGTTGGGAATCAAGTTCCCGCAATCCATCCTCATTCAAGCGGATCGGGTGATCGAATGAAGTCCCGTGATTTGTAGACGAAGCGCAAGTCGGCGGACGGTCCGCTCTCAAATTAGTTCACGATAAGCGCGAGACAATCGTCGGACACCCACGATGCCCACCGTTCTTTCCGTTGGCCCCTATCGATTCTTCTTTTACGCAAGTGATCGCCATGAACCGCCCCACGTACATGTTGAACGGGACGATAATGTCGCCAAGTTCTGGCTCGATCCGGTCCGGCTGCAAAGCAGTGGGGGTTTTGCTAGGGTAGAAATCAGCCGTATCGAGAAACTGGTGAACGATCATCAGCAAATCTTGCTGGAGTCATGGAATGAATATTTCCGCGGTTGAGATCGAAATTCCTCTTGCCCAATCTGTCACCGTGACAGGGGACACATTGTGTGTCGACCTTTCAGACGGGCGAACGATATCTGTTCCACTCGGCTGGTACCCACGGCTGCTTCACGCCACAGTTGAGGAGCGCACGAACTGGCGGTTAATCGCAAACGGCAGGGGAATTCATTGGCAAGCGATTGATGAAGACATCAGCGTGGAGGGACTTGTTGCTGGTAGACCCTCTGGTGAGAGTCAAATATCGCTAAAAAAATGGCTTGCATCCAGGCCCTCGCGAATAACATCGCGGACCCGCGGCAAGCGGCACCTCGACTAGACCACCATGCGAACATCTGAAGCGCTATTTGTAGTCTGCCTTAAGAACAAGGGTTACGAGGTATCCCTCGAACCGAGAAAGATCTATCAGGGTCTGCCCGATCTTGACGCCGCCAAACACCGGCAGCTGCGCGTCATTGATGAGTCTGGGGAAGATTATCTTTTCCCGGCGAACTACTTCACGTTCATTGAGCTTCCGATACCCGTGCGCAAAGCTGTGTTGGCCGCCGTATAAAGACGCCTCGCAAGGCTTGCCCCGCAAACAGCGGGAATAATTCTCCTTCATTTCTCATTCACCATCGCCACCCGCCCATCCTCGCCAACCGTCCAGAACGGGTTGTGTGCGACTTCCCATAGATCGCCGTCGGGGTCGCCGGAGTAGCCGCCTCAGAAAACTTTTTGCGGCGGCTTGACGATGGTGGCGCCGTGTTTCTTTAGGGCATCACCTTCAACCGCCTGAGCTCGAAGTAGCACTTCGCGCAGGCGCGCACGTCCGCCAGCGCGCGATGCGCGCCATCGAATGATTCGTTAAATAGTTTTTGATATAACTCGAAAAGCTTGGGCCATTTATAGCCATACGGCCCCGGCAGCCGGCAGTAATCGGTTGAGGAGCGCATGGTGCACAGGCGCTTCTTTTTTTCAACGATATTGGGCATCGCGGCGCGCAGCAATTCGGCGCCGAGGATTTTTTCATCGAAGTCGATGTTGTGCGCGATGAGTTGCGCGGCTTCTTCCATCGGTTTCGCGATCATCGCGAGTACCTCGGCAAGCGCCGCGCCTTCGCGCAACGCCATCTCGGTGGTAATGCCGTGGACTTTGGCCGCATCCGGCGGAATGGTGAATCCTTCGGGCTTGATGATGAATTCCGCAGCCTCGATTTCGTCGCCCTTTTCATCCATAACCAGCCACGCGATCTGCACCAAACGCGGCCAGTTGTTTGAATCGGACGCCGGCGCCTTGTAGTTGCGCGGCACACCAGTGGTTTCGGTGTCGAAAAATAATAAGCTCACCGCCACACCTCCGTCGCCACTTTCACCCCCACACCTCGCGTGCCACGTCCACCACCAGACGCATCTTGGCCCATTGCTCGTCAATGGTCAGTTCGTTGCCCTCTTCCGTGCTGGAAAAACCGCACTGCGGCGAGATGCAGATTTGATCCAGGGGCATGTATTTCGCCGCCTCGTCAATGCGGCGCTTCAAGTCATCTTTCGATTCCAATTGCGGCAGCTTGGTGGTGACGAAACCCAGCACCACGGTTTTGCCTTTGGGCACGAAGCGCAAGGGGGAGAGTTCGCCTGAGCGCTCGTCGTCGTATTCAAGATAAAACGTATCCACTTTCAATTCGTTGAACAGCATTTCGGCAACTGTCTCATAACCACCGGCGCTGATCCATGCGGATCGATAATTGCCGCGGCAGGAATGCACGCCAATGCTGATGCTCTTGGGGGCCGAAGCCACCAGGCTGTTGATGATGCCGATGCCCGAACGAATCATGGCCACCGGGTCACGCCCGTTCTTGCGCGCCGCTTCACGCAGATTCTCATCGCATAAAAGTGCGAAATTAGTCTCATCCAATTGCAGCCGGGTGCAACCCGCCGCCGCGAGGTCCGCCACCTCTTCGGCATAAACACGCGACAGGTCTGCCGCGAATTGGTCCAGGTCCGGATATGCCTCCTCAGAAATATGCTGGCGGCCGCTGCGAATATAGAGCCACGCGGGCGACGGAATGCACACCTTGGTATTGACCCTGGCCACCGAATTCAAAAATTTGAAATCATCCAGTTGAATCGGCCGGGTACGTTTGAGCTTTCCGCCGATGGTGATGTCCTGCGGGATGAAGCTCACTTTGCCATCGGGACGTTTGAAGCTCGCGGGAAAAGTACCGTTGCGGATCAACACACCATCAATTTGCTTCAGGAAATCGGCGTGATACCAGGCGCGGCGGTATTCGCCGTCGGTCACCAGTTGCAGGCCGATGTCCTCCTGCTCCTTCACCACCTGGCGAATACATTCGTCCTCCACCGCGCGCAGTGCCGCGGCGCTGATCTCGTTATTTTTGTGGCGCTCGCGCGCTGCCTTCAGTTTTGGCGGTCGCAGAAAACTGCCGACGTGATCGGCGCGAAAGGGTGTGATGGCGTTGGGCATTGGGTTCTCCTCGGTGAAATCGTTGGCGGCGCATCCCGCGGAAAGCGGATTAGGGACAGCGGATTATTGACGCGTTCGTCTCGCCGCGGTATTCGCGGCATCGACGCATTCATTCGCATCGATCACCACACCGTAATCGCGCTCCGCCACTTCGCGCGACACATAGCCACTTTGCACATCGGCGAGCACGCGCGCGACATCGCGCTTTAACGGTTCCCCATAACCTCCGCCGCCCGCGGTGAATACCCGCACCTCATCGCCCGGGAGCAACTCGATGTCATCCTTGGTGATGACCATCGGTGGATTGCCATCGCGATGCACTTCTACATAACCGGTCTGCGCCGCATGGCCGCCTTGCAATCCCCAGGGCGGACATTGCGTGCGTTCGATCTGCGACCACAGCCGACCCGGCACTGTGATTCGATAACATTTCTCCACGCCCAGCCCGCCGCGCATTGCACCGGCGCCGCCGGAATCCTGCCGCAGTCGCGACCAGCCGACTTGATAAGGGTAAGACGCTTCTTGCAATTCCACCGGCACTTCCAGTGTGTCGCCATGCAGATTGGATCGATACGGCCCAGGGCCGTCGCGATCGCGCGCCGCGCCCCAGCCGCCGATGGCCGCCTCCATATGCTGATACCAGCGATTCTCAGCCGGCACACGACCGTAGATCATATGAATGCCATAGGTACCGTGATGCGCGGCTGGGATACGCTCGGGCAGCGTATCGGCCAGCGCGCGAAGAATGGTATCCACCACCGAGGGAATCATCGATCCCGAACCCGACAGCGCCGCCGGCGGCTGCGCGGAAAGAAACTTGCCCGGCGGACAGACCACGTTGATCGGGCGAAAAGCGCCATCGTTCGCCGGGTCGTCGGGCGAGAACACGTACTTGCAGGCAATGCGCGCCGCGGCAATGGCGCCGCCGGAAAAACCGGCGTTCAAGGGGCCGGCCATCTGATCGGCCACTTTGGAAAAATCGATGGTGATGCTATCGCCTTCGATGCGAACCTCCACCTCGATCGGTATTGGCTTACCCTTGGTGATGCCGTCATCGTCAAGAAACGACTTCGCCCGGTAGACCCCGCGCGGCAAGCGGGCGATAGCGGTGCGCACCGCGGCCTCGCTCTTGTCCCAGAAAAGATGAATGGCTGCATCGATCGCGGCCTGGCCGTGTTTGGCCACCAGATCCAGCACCATGTCGCGACCCACCAGGCAACCCGACACCTGCGATTCCATGTCGCCCAGCACCATCACCGGAAAGCGCGTGTTGGCGGCGATCATGCGGTACATCTCCTCCACGCGCTCGCCGCGCGCGAGCACCTTCACCGTATGAAACTGAATACCTTCCTGAAAAATATCGGTAGTGTCGTTCGAACTGCACGAACCCACCACGATGCCGCCGATGTCGATCCAATGCATCACAATCGCAAGAAACCCCACCAGACCTTCGTCTGTTTCATCGGTGCGAATCGGCGTGTACATCACCACGTTATTCAGATGCTGGCCCATGGTGCCGGCGTGATTGGAGATCACCACATCGCCGTGTTGCAGCTTTGCTTTGCCGTAAATCTCAAGACCGTCGTTGACCGCCGCGCACAAGGCATTGGCGACGAATATCGGCAGGCCGCCCTTGCTTTGCGTCACCAGGCGGCCACTCGCGTCGACGATGCCCACGGCGTAATCCTTGTATTCGGAGATCAGAATGCTGAAGGCGGTGCGGGTGATGTTTTTATCGATGAGATTGGGAATCGCGCAAAGTCCATGAATGATGACTTCGGCGGTGAGGGGATCGATCGTGGCGTGAGCGTCAAATGGCCGTTTAGCCGCGCCGTTATTGGGGACACCGGCATTGGCCAATCCGTTTCCGACCATTTCATGTCTCGGAGTGTTGCTCATATTGATAACTCGATATCGAATTCACCCAAAACGCCGACCCGCAGCCGGTCACCTGGCGAGATTACCGTGGTGGCGCCAAACTCCTCGATCACCGCCGGGCCTTCGAGACTGGCGCCAACCGGCAGCGTGTCGCGCGCATACACGGGCGTGGGCAGACGCCTGCCTTGCGACGCAAAGTACACCTCGCGCCGGCCCGTCTTTTTCGCTTGACCCGCTTCCACCTTGCCCTCGCGCGGCGCGCGATGCAGACGGGTGATATCGGGGCGTTCGGTGGCGGCGATTCCCGCCACGCGAAGGCCGATGAATTCCATGGGCGTTTGTTCATCCGCGCGGCCATATCGACGGCGATAGTGTTCGAGGAACTTCTGACGGATCACAGCAGTGTTATCGGACACGCCCAGCGGAACACGAATCGGATGGCGCTGCCCCCGGTAGCGCATTTCCGCCTGCTGATCGAACACAACGTCGACTGAGCCAAAGTCGCGCAGCAGCGCGGCGGCCGCCGCGTCGCGCATTTGTGCAAGCCGTTCGGCCAACAGAGGCGCTGCGGCGTCGTTCAGCTCACAAAGGAAGGTGTGCGATTCATCGACGCGCGCGTCGGCGAGCAACATGCCCAAAGCGGAAAAATTTCCCGGCTCCGGCGGCACGATCACGCGGCCCACGTGCAATTCGCGTGCAAGGTCCAACCCGTGCAATGGCCCGCCGCCGCCAAATAAGAACAAGGTGAATTCGCGCACGTCCTTGCCGCGCTCGATGCTGATCTCGCGGATGGCGCTCGCCATCTGCACATTGGCAAGGTTCAGGATGCCGCTAGCTACTCGATCACTGTCGTTATCGTTATAGCTATCGGTATTGCCAATCCCAAGCGGCCGGCCCACTTTATCTCGCAACGCGGCGATCGCCGCTTCGCGATCCAACGGCAAGCCGCCCGACAAAAACGCGCCGCCGCTGATGCGATCGAGCACCACATTGGCATCGGTGACGGTGGGCTCGACGCCGCCGCGACGAAAACTCACCGGACCGGGATCGGAACCCGCGCTCCTCGGCCCCACGTGCAGCCGTTGTTGCTCATCGACATAGGCAATCGATCCACCGCCGGTGCCCACTTCGACAATATCCAGCACCGGCGTTCGCACTGGAAAGCCGTAGTCGTAACCGCCCACGTAGTAAGTCTGTTGCACCTCGAAATGCGAGCCCTCCACCAGCGCGCACTTCGCGGTGGTGCCGCCCATGTCGAAGGCGATGAGTTTTTCTATGCCCAAGGCCTTCGCATACACCGAGGCGCCGATGCAACCGCCAATCGGCCCGGATTCCACCAGGGCAATCGGCTGCTCGCGCGCGCGCCGCGCCGAGAGCACCCCGCCATTGGAAGCCATCATGAAAAACCGGCCGCGAAAATTTGCTTCTTCCAAGCGCGTATCGAAGCGATCGATATATCCACCGGCGCGCGGCCCGACAAAGGCATTGGCCACGGCGGTCGAGGTGCGCTCGTATTCATACCACTCGCGCGACAAGGCCGAACCGGTGGCAATGTAGACATGCGGCAATTGTTTCGCCAGTGCCTCGGCAATTTGCTCTTCGTGTATCGGATTGAGATAAGAATTCAATAAAGAAATCGCCACCGCCTCCACGCCTGCATCGCGCAAGTCATTGGCCAGACGATCGAGTTCCTCGATGTCCAGCGTTTTTTGCACCGTGCCTTTGGCGTTGATGCGTTCATCGATCTCGAATCGCAA
Source organism: Burkholderiales bacterium (assembly GCA_046153355.1). Lineage (GTDB taxonomy): Bacteria > Pseudomonadota > Gammaproteobacteria > Burkholderiales > SG8-39 > 2-02-FULL-62-17. Next base: position 13,054 of record JBJXEY010000321.1, on the reverse strand, counting down.
CACGCGCGGCACCAGCGGCGGATGGCGCGCGTATTCGAAGCGAAACACCACCGGGCGGCCGGCGCGGCCGATTTCCAGAATGTCGCGGAACCCCTTGGTGGTAATGAGCGCCGTCTTCGCTCCCTTGCGCTCAAGCAGGGTGTTGATGACTTGCGTGGTGCCGTGCTTGAGAATATCGACAGCCTCGGGTTTAAGTCCCGTGTCAGCCAAACACGACATCACCCCCTCGACCAGCTCGTCGTTGCGTGTCAGCGTTTTGCCAAAGTGAAGTTTTCCACTTTGAGAATCAAACGCGACCAGGTCGGTAAAGGTACCGCCAATATCGGTGCCGACAAACAATGACATCAGGAATTCCAAAAAATCAGGTTTTGCGGGCCTTCAACACGCGCGGCACAATCAACATCAGGAGGGCAATAAAAAGAATCGTGCCCGATATCGGCCGAGTGACGAAGGTAGAAAACTCCCCCGCGCTGATGGTGAGCGCCTGGCGCATGGATTGTTCCGCCATGGGGCCCAGTATCAAGCCCATCACCAATGGCGCCACCGGAAAATCGAAACGCCGCATGGCAAAACCGACCAAGCCGAACGCGTAGAGCATGCCCACATCGAACACCGAACTGCTGGCGCCATACACACCAGCAGTAGATACCAAAATGATGCCACCATACAACCAGGGCGCCGGAATGCGCAGCAACTGTACCCACAATCCCACCAAAGGCAGATTGAGTATCAGAAGAATCACGTTGCCTACATAAAGACTCGCGATCAAGGTCCATACCAACTCCGCTTGCTGTTGGAATAGCAACGGGCCTGGCGCGATGCCGTAACTGGTAAATGCCGACAACAAAATTGCCGCGGTGGCGGAAGTGGGAATGCCCAAGGTCAGCAAAGGCATCAACACGCCGGCGGCCGCAGCGTTGTTGGCAGCCTCGGGCCCAGCAACACCTTCAATGGCGCCGTTGCCGAATTCTTCGGGATGTTTGGAGAGTTTCTTTTCGGTGTAATAGCTAAGTAATGTCGGCAATTCCGCGCCACCGGCCGGCATCGCGCCAATCGGAAAACCGAAGAATGTGCCGCGTAGCCAAGGTTTCCAGGAACGGCGCCAGCCTTCACGATCAAGCCACAATGAGCCAGAAATTTTTTCTACTTTGGCTTCGGCGGCGTGCCCCTTCCATGCCATAAACATCGCCTCACCCACGGCGAACAAGCCTACCGCCACGATGGTCACCTCCAGGCCATCGAGCAACTCAGCTTGACCAAAGGCAAAACGATGCTGGCCGGTTTGCAGATCCACGCCCACCATACCAAACAGCAATCCCAGATTAAGGCTGACCAGACCCCGCAACAACGAATTGCCAAGGACAGAGGTCACCGCCACCAGCGCCAGGATCATCATGGAAAAATATTCCGCCGGACCGAACAACAACGCTGCATCCACGATCAAAGGAGAAAAGAAAGTCAATGCGATGGTGCCGATGGTGCCCGCGACGAACGAGCCAATCGCGGCGGTTGCAAGCGCGGGCCCCGCCATGCCGCGCCGCGCCATGCGGTTACCCTCCAACGCCGTCATCACCGTGGCGGATTCGCCCGGCGTATTGAGCAGAATCGAGGTGGTGGAACCGCCATACATCGCGCCGTAATAAATGCCGGCGAACAACACGAACATCGCGGTAGCCGGCACCTTGAAGGTGAGGGGCAGCAATAGGGCAATCGTCAACGCCGGTCCGATCCCTGGCAATACACCGACCAATGTGCCAACCAGGCAGCCGAGGAAGCCATACATCAATACCCCGGGCTGTAACGCGTTGGCAAAGCCCTGCATCAGTGGCGCGAAGGCATCCATATCAGAAGGGCAGGCGCAACAATTCGTTGCCCAGTTTCAAGGTAAGCACGCGATCGAAAAGGAGCCACACCACCAACGTTGACACCGCGCTATAGCCAAAAATCGCCGCCCAACTACGCGCACCGAAGGCGCGCGCGACCGTGGCAAAGCCGATAATTCCACCTATTAAGAAACCAAACCATAGAAGCCCCAGTGGCGCGCCGACCATACCGGCCAGCATCCAGCCGATGCGCTCGTTGGCGCCTGCTAACGGTGGCTCATCGGTGCTTTGCGCTTCATCGGGCACACGCCCTCGAAGCGCTTGAACCACCATGGCTATGGCGAGCAGCGCCAACGTGCTGGCCAACACCATCGGAAATGCGCTTGGGCCCACACTGGAGAAGCCTGGTCCATGCGGAATGCTCCAGGCCCCCCATAGCCCCACACCCGCGAGCAGCGCCAAGGCGAGTGCCGCGATCAACGCCCCGCGAATCGATGCCACGGCGGGTGCGATCACGCCAGGCCCAGGTCTTTCATCACCCCGACGGTGTCGCTGACATCCTGCGCCACATATTTTTCAAACGCGCCACCCGCCTGGAAAGTATCGGCCCAACGACGCTTGGTAAGAATGTCTTTCCAACCGGCGGTATCGCGCATCGCGGTGATGAGTTTTTCCAAAGCGCCGCGTTGCGCGGGCGTGATGCCGGGTGCGCCGAACACACCGCGCCAGTTGGCGGCCACCACGTCCATGCCCTGCTCGCGCAAGGTGGGCACACTGACACCAGGAATACGCGCCTCGCCCGACACCGCCAGCGCGCGCATCCGTCCACCCTTGATCTGCTCTTCGAATTCGGAATAACCGGAAATCCCCGCAGCCACCTGCCCACCGATAATGGCGGCGTTGGCCGGTCCGCCACCGGCAAATGCTACGTAAGCGCCTTCTTTGGGATTGCGCCCGAGCGCCTTCAACATCAAGCCCAACAAGATATGGTCGGTTCCGCCCGCTGAACCGCCCGCGACCGGCACTTTCCTTGGATCGGCCTTGAACGCCGCGACGAGTTCCCCGAAGCTCTTAAAGGGCGAATTCGCCGGGACCACAACGACCCCAGACTCTTCGGTCAGCTTGGCAATCGGCACGGAATTCTGAATGGTGATGGGGCTTTTCGCGCTGATTGCCGCGCCCACCATCACCGAGCCCGCCACCATCAGCGCGTTACCCTGGCCTTTACGTTGATTGACGAACCTAGGCAAGCCCACCATGCCGCCGGAACCGCCCACGTTTTCGAATTGGAACGACCCCACCAGATCGGCCGCTTTGCAGGCTTGTTCAATCGCGCGCGCGGTGCCATCCCAACCGCCGCCAGGCGCGGCCGGCACAAACATGAAAATTGAATCGAATAACGGCGCAGCCTGCACCGGCCAGGAAATAGCGGCGGCGCCCAGAGCGCTCGCTTTGAGTAAAAATTCGCGTCGATTGGATTGCATAGAAGTCTCCCATTGAAGTTGCAGTGAAGTTGCGTTTATAAGCGTTCGCTAACGGATTGTGCGACGAATCTTTTGCGATTGCCAGCACAGTCGAAGTTAAGGCGCCGAACTTCAATTTCGCGATGCATCGACCTTTGGCGGCCGCAAGATAATCACCAGCGATCCCACCACCAGCACCAGCGCGGCGTAGTCCAACAATCGCGGCATCTCACCCAGAATCAACATGCTGAAAAACACCCCCATCACAGGCACAACCGTGATGGAAATGGAGGAGACCGCGGCCGAGGTGAGTTGCACAATGCGATACCACATCCATTGGGCAAAAATGCTGGCGATGAGCGCACCATAGAGCACGGCGAGCATCACTGGTAGGGGCAGTCCGAACGGATGCATTGGCCCATCCTCCAGCATTAGCGCGAGTATCAATATCGGGAAAAATGCGACCAAGGTTTGCCAGGCGGTAAACGACACCAACGGCATCTGCACCGGCCAACGCTTCATCGCAATGGTGCCAATCGCCCAGAAGATCGCCGAGCCGATGAGAAGCAACGCGCCTACGGGCGAGCGGCCCATGAGAAACAATTCATCCCCCAGCAGCAAACCCATGCCGACGAGGCCCATCACCAATCCGCCGATTTTTCTCACGGTAATAGGTTCTTTCATCAACCATGCCGACAGCGGCACTGTCCACAGTGGAAAGGTATAAGCAAGGATCGATGCACGCCCCGCAGGCATAAGTTGCAAGCCGAAAATCATCAGCATGCTCCAGCCCGCCATATTGAAAAACGCGATCAAAACCAATCGTGGGATACAACCTTTGGGCAGGCGCAGCGATGCGCCGGTGACAATCGCGATCAGGAACAATCCGCTCATCGCGCCAAACATACCGAAGGTGCGATAGCGCAACGGCTCCATACCCGAGAGCGACAGCTTCATGAATGGCCAGGATAAGCCCCACATCAATGCCACCAGCGCAAGCATCCAGTAGACGGAGGCAGGAATCGTGGCATGCGCCGAATCGGTGGAAGACCTCGCCGAAGTTTCACCCATTGACGTTTTACTCATCGCGGCCGCGTTCAGGTTTTCGCCGCGGCGGTTTTTCCCGGCAACATCACGCTGGCAAGCGCCACAACCACCAGGAATAGCGCCAGCAAATCGGTGAGCCGCGGTTGTTCGCCGAGTAACGCCAGGCCAGAGAACACACCGACTATGGGCACCGAGAGAATCGAAATTGAGGCCACCGACGCCGTGGTGATCGCCACCAGGCGAAACCAAATCCATTGGCATATCAGCGAAGCAACGATTGATGCATATAGCGCGCCGATCATTGGTCCGGTAGAAAAACCGAATGGATGAAACGGCCCTTCTTCGATGAACAAAGACAAAGGGAGCAAAACCATCAACGCGCTTAAGTTGACCCAAGCGGCAAACGTGCAGGATGGCACCGGCACGACCCACTTCTTGGCGAGGATCGTGGAGATCGCCCAACTGGTCGCTGTACCGAACATCAGCAACGCGCCCACTGGCGAGCGACCCACGGCGTAAATTTCATCACCCATCAGCAAAGCCAAACCCACCAACCCCGCAACTAATCCGACCATGCGCCGCTGCGTCAAGGGTTCGTGTAACAACCAAGCCGAAAGCGGCACGCTCCACACAGGAAACATATAGGCGATGATCACCGCGCGACTGGATTCCATCATGCGAAGGCCATATGACATGCAAAGACTCCATGCCACCGCGCTAAATAGCGACACCCCTGCAATTTTCAAAAATACTTGGCGCGATACCAGGAGCGGCGCCTTCATCGCCCAACACACCGCCAACAGCCCGAAACCGCCCACGGCGACGCAGAAAACGCGAAACCGCAGCGGCTGCATTTCCACCAGGGCGAGCTTCATCAATGGCCAGGATGTGCCCCACAAAATCGCCAGCGCGATCACCAGCCAATAGACGGCGGCGGGAATGTGTTGCGTGGGTTTCACCGTGGTTGGTTTTTCATGGGTGTTTTTTGCTTAATGCGCGACACAGGTTGTTCACGATCGCTTAAATTTCAAATGATCCAATTGGGGCTGACGTCGCGTCGTGCACAACGATTTAGGGGTGGGATCGCTCGCGCAATCCAAAACGAGCCGCGGAGTGTAGCCGAGTCGCCGCTAACGCGAGAAAATGCGCCTTTCGAACCAATACCCAAGGAGAATCAACATGGCCGGAAAAATCGATGCTCGTTTAAAGGAATTGGGAATCACCTTGCCAGATTCGATTCCCCCAGCGGCGAATTACGTGCCCTTCGTACAAACCGGCAATTTATTGTTTATCGCCGGCCAGGTGCCGGTGCGCGACGGCAAAGACCTCTACACCGGAAAGCTCGGCGCCAATATCACCCTGGAACAGGGCCAGGAGGCCGCGCGGCTTTGCACCATCAACATTCTTTCGCATGTTCGCAATGCGCTTAACGGAGATTTAGATCGGGTGGTGCGCTGCGTGCGCATGACAGGCTTTGTCAATTGCACCCCAGAGTTTGGCCAGCATCCGCAAGTGGTCAACGGCGCCTCCGATTTGATGGTCGCGGTATTTGGCGACGCAGGCCGGCATGCACGCGCCGCCGTGGGCAATGCGTCTCTGCCCCGGAACGTTCCGGTGGAGGTCGATGCGATCTTCGAGGTACGCTAATTTCCCTTAGGTGCACCGCAATAAAATTGCATTCGGATGAATTGGTGCATAACAATATATTGGACCAACTTGTGACCAGCACCCTTCCCTCGCGAACAAGTGTCGCCAGACGACAAATGGCGAATTTATTGCTTAATCTGCACGAAGGCATGGAGAAATTTGTTTGCGAGCACCAACATATGTATTCCACATAATTTCTTATATCATTGTTTTTAAACACTAATATTCCTATCCCAGAATTATGGTGCGATGCAATAATTTTTCTTGACTTGGGCAAAATAGTCGGTAGAATTCGTTTTGTGCACTGCAATAAATCAATTTTCTCAGTGCGGCAAGAATTACCGAATTAATCTAACTCAAGGAGCTTCACATGTATGCAACCCCCGAGCAGTTCAGTGCCGCTGGCAAAGCTAGTGTCGAAGCGTTCGTTGGCTTGGCCGCGACGCAATTCGCCGCTTTCGAACAACTGTCTTCCTTAAGCTTCAATGCCAGCAAGACCGCCTTCGCAGACAACGTCGCCTTTACCCGCTCGCTTCTGGGCGTGAAAGACGTACAGGAATTCGTCAATTTAAATTCCGCTGCCGCGCAGCCTTCGCTAGAAAAAGCGATGGATTTTTCGCGCAGCGTCTACGAAGTGACCACCAAGACCCAAGGCGAATTCACCAAAGTATTCGAAGCGCAAGCCGCTGAAATCAACAAATCCATGGTGGGTTTGCTGGACAAGATCTCCAAGAACGCGCCCGCCGGTTCGGACGTGGCCTTGGCGGCGGTGAAATCGGCCATGTCGGCCGCCAACTCCGCCTACGACAACTTCACCAAGGCTAGCAAACAGGCGACCGAAATCGCCGAAGCCAATTTCGCCGCGGCAACTACCGCTGCGAAAGGCACGATCAAGCGCAAGGCTAAGTAGGGAAAAGTAGCAAGCGCTTATCGCGCTCCCAGTCCCCTCCTCCTCCTTCTGGGAAGTGCGAGCAAAGGGCCCCTTCGGGGCCCTTTGTCATTGGATCGCGCTTTGCGCGATGTCGGCCCCTTCGGGGCCCTTTGTCATTTTCCACCCCAAATCGCGTTCGAGGCTTCAAGCAATCGAACCAGTTTTCGTTCCACGTCATCCGTCGTAAACCTATCGGTCTGATAACTGCTGGCAAAACCGCATTGCGGACAAATGCCCAATTGATCCATATCGATGAATTTAGCCGCCTCGTCGATGCGCTGGCGAATGGCATCGATCGTCTCCAACTCGCGCAGCTTGGTGCTCATCACGCCGAGGATGGCAATCTTGCCCTTGGGGATATGCTTCAAAGGCGAAAAGTCCCCAGCGCGCGGCGACTCGTACTCCAACAGATAGCCATCGACATTGAGTTTGCCAAATACACTCTCGGCGATAAAGTCGTAGCCGCCCGCAGCCATGCCCTGACCCGCATTGCCGCGGCACATATGCAGACAGATAGTCATCCCTGGCGGTTTGTCGCGAACCATTTCGTTCAATGCATCAACATAAAAATCCCGATTCGCCTCGGGTGACTCACCGCGCGCGACCACGCGCTCGCGGTTGCGCGGGTCGCACAACACCGGCAGCGCACACTCGTCGATTTGCAAAAATGTGCAGCCAAGCTTTCCTAAATCGGCAATTTCCTCGCGATAAATGCGAATCACATCCGCCATGAACGCATGGCGATCAGGATAGATGGCCTTGTTGATCTGCGCGTCGCCCGCCTGGTGGTGCTGCATCGAGGGCGAGGGCAGTGTGGCCTTGGCGGTGCGCTGGGTCAGCGATTTGAGAAACGCGAACTCATCGCACACCAGTTTTTCCCGCCGCATAAAACGTTTTTCGATCAGCGGAATCGGCGTGTTCTCGCGCCGACTGCCATCGTCCATGGTGAAGGAAAAACTACCGCCCATGGTGCCCTTGCCATAGCCGTCCACGGCGCGGCGGAATGCCTCGTTCCAATGCTGGCGGCGAAACTCGCCATCGCTGATCGAGGGCATGCCGACGCGCTCCTGCATGGCGACGGCCTCGCGTATGTGTTGATCTTCTATCGCTCGAAGCGCTTCTTTGGACAATTTTCCGGCGGTCCATTGGGCCCGCGCCGCACGCAGGTGCCCAGGGCGGATCAGGCTACCGACGTGCTCGGCTCGATAGGGAGGCTGGATTCGTTGCGTCATGGGGGATCTCCTTGGCAATCTGATGGGAATTCTTACCTGGCGTTTCCCGCCGAGGTCCGGACATTTTCACCCGTTTGCCGCGTTCGGGTATCGTTTCGCTTGGCTGTTTGCCACGGGAGGTTTTGCGATGAAAAACTTTATTTCCGGATTCACCTGTTTGCTGTTCATGTCGACCTCGGGCGCCACGCACGCTCAATGGAGCAAACCCTTACGCTTTTATTCCACCAACGGCGCGGGCGATGCCACCGACTTGATACTGCGAAAAATGAGCGCCGACCTCGCGCTGCGCATTGGTCAAACGCTGATTGTCGAAAATCGCCCCGGCGCCAACGGCATCATCGCCGCCGAAGCCTGTGCCAAGGCGAGCGGCGACGGGCACACGCTGTGCCACGTCAACCCCAGCGCCATGTCGTTCAATCCGCACCTGCGGTCCAACCTTCCCTACGACGCGGATAAGGATTTCCGCCCTCTCACCAATATGTATTTTTTGATCGGCGGCGTGTTCGTGCGCGATAGCGTTCCGGTGGCAAACATGGCGGCTTTGCAGACCTATGTCGCCGCCAACCCCGGCAAACTCGATTTCGGCACGCTCGGGCCCAATGTGTCGGTGGACCTGTTTCGGCAGTGGCTCAATGATCAATGGAAAGCACAGATCGTGGGCATTCCCTACAAAGGCAGCGGCCCGCTAATGAATGCCTTATCAAACGGCGAAGTACAAGGCACTTGGATCGGATTCTTTTCGGTGCTGGGGCTCATCAAAGCGGGCAAATTGAAAGTGCTGGCGGTGGATACGCCCAGACGCACGCCGCTCTACCCTGATGTGCCAACGCTTGCGGAAATTGGGCTAGCGGATTCGCCGGCGGTTACTTGGCATGGTCTGGTGATGCCCTCGGCAACCCCTGACGCTGCGGTGAAGCGCCTCAATGCGGAAATCGTCAAGCTCTTTTCGGAGCCCGCCTACGACGAGTTATTCACCACGCGTTTGCTGCTGCCAGCAACCAGTTCACCGGAGGAGTTTGGCGCCTATCTCAAACGTGATCGCGCGCGGGCAGGAGAAGTGGTGCGTAAGTTCAATTTGCCGCGCGAGTAATCCGACATTGCCGCGCATTTCGCCTCAGGCGCCTTGCGCGGCCTTCATCGCCTGGGTGGCGACATCCTCCAGCCACGCAAGGTCGAGATCACGATGCGCTTCGCAGATAAACCACGGCTCGCGTGAATCGGGTTCCAGCATCACGCCACGATCAATCAAATTCCAAGCGAACTTTGCGTAAAGCTGGCTGTCGGTGATACGCCAGTCACGGTAATTGGTGGGCACCTGCGGTGTGAAATGGATGCCGAACATTGCCGGCGGCCCGGCGAACGCATGTTCGATGCCGGCTCCCGTAAATACGCGGCCCAGCAGATCGCGAATCTGCGCGCCAACGCGATCAACCGTTTGCAGGGCATCGGTATCGGCAAGAATTTTCAAGGTTGCGTGCGCGGCACTCAATGCCACCAAATTCGCCGTGTAAGTGCCGCCATGCACCACGCCTCCCTTGTGCGAACCCACCACATCCATCACCTCGGCGCGCCCGCCAAACGCGGCCACCGGGTAGCCGTTGCCCATTGCTTTGGCATAGGTGGTGAGATCAGCATGAATGCCGTAGAGCTGTTGTGCCCCGCCTTTGGCAACGCGAAACCCAGTCTTGACTTCATCCAGCAGCAACAAGGTGCCATGTTGATTGCACAAATCACGCAATCGTTGCAACCAGGTTTGACTCGCGGCAATGCTGCCGCAATTGCCGATAATCGGTTCCAGCACCACGCAGGCCAGCGTCTCGCCGTGTTTTTTAAACAAACTCTCAAGCGAATCGAAATTATTGAGCGGGATCAGATCAACCAACTCGCGAGTGCGCGCCGGAATCCCCGCGCCAAAGGGAATCACATTGGGCGCCCCGTTGCTCTTCGGATCCCAATTCTCCATGTCGGACTTCCACATCATTTCGTCGTACAGGCCGTGAAACCCGCCCTCGACTATGGCGATGCGATCGCGGCCGGTGAAGCCGCGCGCGGTACGCACCGCGCCCATCACCGCCTCCGTGCCTGAATTGGCGAAACGCAGCTTTTCGATATTCGGGCACAGCGCCTTGATCTGTTTAACCACCTCGATATCCAGCGCCGTGGAGAAACCCGACAAGGTGCCACCTTGCGTGATCTGCTCCACCACCGCGCGATCGACGCGTTCGTCGCGGTAACCCAGAATGATCGGTCCATAGCCGAGGCGAAAATCGACGAATTCCCGTCCATCACAATCGGTGAAGCGGCAACCTTTCGCCTTGTCGACAAACACGGTGCGCTCATCACCCCAATAACGATAGTTCTCGGCCACGCCTTGCGGCATGTGATGGCGCGCTTCGCGCATAAGCGCCGTTTGCTTCGAAACCATCCCCGATTCCTTTGAATTCGCGCCGGCGAGTGCAGCGCCTCCCTCACGGGGAAAAGTTTCGCCAGTAGATACCGGCATTCCGTTAGGCGGCCGCAGGTAAAGCCCAACGCGTTCCTCAAGCAAGCGCACCACATGCAACTCGCCCGCGCCCTCGCCGTACTTGGCTCTGGCTTCTTCAAATAGAGACTTGGCCAGCGCGCCCATGGTGAGTGAGTAACCTTGCGAGCGAGCAATATCGTCTATCAGGCCGAGATCCTTGCAACACAGTGCAAGCGAAAAACTCGGATCGTAATGACCGGCAAAGATAGAAGGCACATCGTGCTCGGCCACCCAACTGTTGCCGGCGCTCGATTTAATCGCCTCCCACACGATATCCAACGGCACACCCGCTTTGGCGCCCAGCATCAGGCCCTCACCGATGGCAGCGGCGCCAACAAACCACAATAGATTGGTCAATAGCTTGACGGTAGCGCCATTGCCTGGCGCGCCGACGTGAAAAATCTTTTCACCGAGAACATCGAAGATGGGTCGATGTTTGTCGAACACTTCCTTGGCGCCGCCGACAAATATGGACAACTTTCCCAACGCAGCGAAATCCACCGCATTGGTGACCGGCGCTTCGAGAAAATCGACGCCGCGAGCTTCGGCAACTTTGCTCAACTCGCGAACCAGTTCGACCGCGCTGGTGGAGGTGTCGATCACCGTCGTGCCCGCGCGCATCGCAACGAGTATTCCCCCTTCGCCCAGCATCACCGGGCGAATTTGCGCGGGGCCGGGTAGCGATGCAATCACCACATCGCACGAGGACGCGCCTTCGCTTAAGTTCGTGGTCCACGTGGCGCCAAGTTGAATGAGGTTTTCCGCTTTATGTCGATGCAGATCGAACACCGCGACCGGATAACCGGCTCTGACGAGATTGGCCGCCATGGGGTTGCCCATGTTGCCGATGCCAACAAAAAAAATCCGTGGTTTTGCGTCTCGAAGCGTGGCGTTCAATTTAATGCGCGCCTTTTTTATTGCTTGCTAAACGCAAGAAATCGTTTATTCGATTTCGTCTCGGGCAGATACGCGAACCCGTAAGTACTTAGCATCTCGCGCGCCTCGGTGAACGAATAGGTGCGGTACTGAAGCGTTTGCGCCATCACCGTTTTCGAGTCGTCGGCAAGATAGTAATGCTTGGTGAAGCCATGGTCGCCGGGCGCGATCTTTTGCGAATACTTCATGCCGTTGGAAATCACGCGTTCGTAATCGTAGTGCGGACCTTGAATACCCAACAGCAGTTTTCCACCGGCGCTGACGTGCTTGCCCAGGCGATCCATGCCGCGACGATTATCCGCATCCTCCGGCAAATGACTCACCATGAAGGGCTCCTTATCGCCGTCGATGACAAAGTACCAAACCCCGCCGTAGGAGAAAGCAAGTTCATATTGGCGTCGCAAATCAAAGTTGATGACGTTTTGCAAGGAAAGCGAAACGTTGGAGAATTTCTCCAACCGCCCACGAGCGATAACCAGCATCGCTTCAGTCAAATCCATGCCCGCCATGACAGGCCGCGACTGACGTGTGGCCAATTCCTCGAGAATTAGACCCGTGCCACAACCAATCTCCAGAACCGATGCGAAAGGCTCATGCGTCAAAAGATCATCGACTATGCCTTGGTAATCGTAATAGCCCGACGTCATGATGGTGTCGTAGTAAGCGGACATATTCGTGTAGTCGCCCATACCTTCTCCTCGAATTGATTTCAGGTCGGTTATGGCCTGAAATTTCCGCTACAAATTGCAGATTTTGAATTCCGTCCGAAAGCTTCAGATTTTTTTTGCCGGCCCAGGTTCCCAGGTGCCGCCCAAGGCAGTAACGCCTCTTTTCATATCTTCGATGGCAACAACGACTTCATCGGGAAAACCGCGCACGCCAAGTTCGATATGACGCCGCGTGCCATCGTCGCCAACACTGGGAAGGCTAAAACTTTTTAATCTTTTATAACGCGCCTCGGCATCGGTCATTAACGGCGTCACCGCGCTCTCGGGCAATCCATACACCGTGATCGAGGCTTCCGCTTCCTTGACCTGATGGAACAATTGCGGGTACTTGGTATCCAGCACCCATTCGATCATCGGCCAGGCCATCACCGGAAAGCCGGGTACGAAATGGTGATTACCGACGGTAAATCCCGGAACGCGGTTATAAGGATTGGGAATGATGGCGGACCCAATCGGGAACTCGCCCATTTTCAAACGCAAGGGGGTGAGCTCGCCACCGAAGCGCGAACGAATTTCGGATTCCGCCTCGGGGTGCAGGGCGAGCTCGACCCCCATCGCGGCGGCGGCGCATTGGCGCGTGTGATCGTCAGGGGTCGCGCCGATCCCGCCGAAGCTAAACACCACGTCTTCAGTTTTCATCGTGCGCGAAAGGGTTGACGTAATGATGTCGCGATCATCCGCCAGGTACTGCGACCAGGAAAGTTTCAAGCCGCGCGCGGCGAG
>JBJXEY010000315.1:0-4459 GCA_046153355.1 Burkholderiales bacterium | reverse complement strand
CCAAAAGGCTTTTTCAACAATGGCGCAGGCAAGTCGAAATCCACCAGCACGCGGTCAGAGTAACTCGAAGTCAGTAGCAGGCGAACTGCGGGAAACTGCGTCTTGACCCGATTCGCCAACGCCACTCCGTCCAAGGTTCCGGGCATCGCGACATCGGTGAACATCACATCGAAGCGCTTCTCGCCCAAGAGGCGTAACGCTTCATGCGGGGAAGCGGTGAGCATGACTTCATACCCCAGCGATTCGAGCCACATCTTGGCAAGCTGTGAATGATCGGTATCGTCTTCGACCACCAGCACGCGCTTGGCGTCGCGTTTGGCGTCGCTGCCCCCGCTATCGACCAAACGCAAATGGGGTTTGGCAGTCCGACTGTTATCCATATTATTCATCTAAAATAAATTTACAGGCCACAACCCAAGCCAATCACTTAACAAAATTAATTCATTTTTGGTCTAAATACTCGCCCATCACCGTATCTCCACTCCCGACGCTTTCACCAACCGCGCGTTAATCGCAACGCCAGAGTCGATCTCTTTGGCGAATTCAGCCGGCGAGTTGCCGATGGGGATCAAGCCCTGCGCTTTCATTTTCTCGGCGATCTCGGGGTGACGTAGTCCTGAGGCAAGCGCTACTTGCAAGCGCGTGGCGATGGCCGAGGGCATGCCCGCTGGGCCCCAAATACCCAATCCGCCGGGGCCTTTTTCGAATCCGGGCACGATCTCTTGGATGGTGGGGACATCGGGCATGTCGTCCCAGCGTTTGGGCAGCATCACGGCGAGGATGCGCACCTTGCCCGATTTCACGTGCGAGAGAAAAGTGATGACCGGTTGCAGCACCAGAGGAATGGTGCCGGCGATCAGGTCGGTGGTGGCTTGTGCGCCACCTTTGTAGGGGATGAATAACATTTTGGTGTTGGCGAGCAACGCCACTTGTTCCATGGCGAGCATGGTTTCACTGCCGGTAGTGCCGTAGGCCAGTTTGCCGGGGAATTTTTTGGCGAAGTCCACCAGTTCCACCATCGACTTCGGGCCGGTGGCAACGTTGGCGGCGATACACAGCACCGATTCGGTGGCCTGGGTGATCGGGGAGAAATCTTTGATGGCGTGGTAGCCCGTGTCTTTCTCGAATAAGGAGAGCGTATGGCTACCGATGGCGGTGAGCAAGATGGTGTAGCCATCGGGTGTGGCACGCGCCACGGTTTGCGCGGCGATCTTGCCGCCGGCGCCGCCTTGATTCTCGATGATGATCTGTTGGCCCAACATCTCGCCAGCTTTGGGATTGATGGCGCGAGCCAGGATGTCGGCCGCGCCACCCGGCGGATAAGCGACCACCATACGGATGGGTTTGTTGGGAAAGGACTGCGCGTGCGATGCACCCCAATACACTATTGCGAGCGCGGCGGTTAGTACCGAGAACGCGAGTTTGGTGCGGAATAATTTCATCATGGCTCCAGGATGCGCGACAACGCGCCATGGAGCCAATCTACCGCCGCGCCAGTGTGCTTGTAAAGCGATTCACGCAGGCAACGCAGGTTCGATGATCGAATTATTCAAACCGATGATCGAATTATTCAAACGTAAATCTTCCGCGCTCAATCCAACCGCCTCTTGCAAGGCTTGATCGACTCGCTCCAAGAACACGAAGCGCAGCTTTTCTTTCGCGTCGGCGGGCACGTCATCGAGGTCCTTGCGGTTGCGCGCGGGCAACATCACCGTGGTGATACCGGCGCGTAGCGCGGCGAGCACCTTCTCTTTCACCCCGCCGATCGGCATCACCAGACCGCGAAGCGATATTTCGCCGGTCATCGCCACGTCGCTACGCACCGCCTTACCCGTCAACAGCGACACCATGGAGAGAAACATCGCCACGCCTGCGCTGGGGCCATCCTTGGGCGTGGCGCCGGCGGGCACGTGCACATGCAAGTCAATTTTTTCCAATGACCGGCCAGTCATGGATTTGGCGAGCGTCAAGGCCGCCTGCGCGGACTCCTTCATCACATCGCCCAGTTGCCCGGTGAGAATGAGCTTCCCGCTGCCAGGCACCTGCGTGGCTTCGATAAACAGAATATCGCCGCCCACTGGCGTCCAGGCAAGACCCGTTGCTACCCCTGGCATGCCTTTTCTGAGCGCCACTTCATTGTCGAACTTGCGCGCGCCGACGATGCCGTCAAGATCTTCAACGGCAATGCGGATCGGATCGAGTACTTTTTCAGTGTTTGATGCCACACGCATCGCCACATGCCGCAGCACCGCGCCAATCTCGCGCTCCAGATTGCGCACGCCCGCCTCGCGCGTGTAGCCAGCGATCAACTCACCCAGCGCGGTGTCGTCGATGCTCGCATCCGCCTCCTTCAAACCATTGGCATCGAGTTGACGAGCGATCAGGTAGCGCTTGGCGATTTGCAGCTTTTCCGCCTCGGTATAACCAGGCAGTTGAATGATTTCCATGCGGTCGCGCAGCGGACCGGGAATGGTATCCAGCACATTGGCGGTGGCGATGAACATGATTTTCGACAAATCAAAATCCACACCCAGGTAGTTATCGCGGAATTTGGCGTTCTGCTCCGGGTCAAGGACCTCAAGCATGGCACTCGCTGGATCGCCGTGAAATCCGCCGGCGCCCAGTTTGTCAATTTCATCGAGCAAAAACACGCCCGACCGACTGCCGGCGCGACGCAGCGCGGAGATGATATTGCCCGGCATCGAACCTATGTAGGTGCGACGGTGCCCACGAATCTCCGCTTCATCGTGTACCCCACCCAAGGCCACGCGCTGGAATTTGCGGCCCATGGCTTTGGCAATCGAATGACCCAGTGACGTTTTCCCCACCCCAGGCGGGCCGACAAAGCAAAGTATTGGGCTCTTACCCGTGGGATTGAGTTTGCGCACCGCCAGGTGTTCGAGTATGCGGCGCTTGATCTTCTCCAAGCCAAAATGGTCTTCATCTAACACGCGCCGTGCCGCGTCGATATCGATCACCGCTTGGTCCTCGGCCTTCCACGGCAATTCGGTGAGCCATTCGAGATACGTACGCAGCATCGAGGCTTCGCCTGCGCCATCGGACATGCGCTGCAGGCGTTTTAATTCCTTTTTCGCATGCTTCAATGTGTCATCCGGCATGCCGGCTTCATCGATGGCTTTTTTAAGGTCTTCAAGTTCCGCTGCGGTGTCTTCGCCGTCGCCCAATTCCTTCTGGATCTGGCGCATCTGCTCGCGCAGCACATGCTCACGCTGGCGCTCATCGAACGCTTTTTGCGTCTGTTCGCCAATGCTGCGCGATAAGCGCAGCACGCCCACTCGCTCGGAGAGCAGCGCCAATACTCGATCTACACGTTGCGTCAGATCGAAGGTCTCCAATAGCGACTGCTTGTCGGATAGCTTTATGTCCAGAAAATTGGCCACCATGTCAGCCAAACCGCCTGGCGAATCCATGGCTCGAATAGCGTTGGCCAGTTCATCGGGCACGTTGGGCAATAATTGCGCGGCCTCGGCGGCTTGACTGCGCAATTGCAGGAAACGCGCTTCGAACTCGGGAATCCCCTTGGGCGCCGCGTCTTCGATATAAGCCACGCGCGCCACCAGGAACGGCCAGCCATCGAGAAACTCCAACACGCGAAAGCGCGCTTCGCCCTGCACCACCACATGATGCGATCCATCCGGGCCGTTGACATGCTGCACAATCTGCCCGCTGGTACCCACCCAGTGGAGGCCTTCAGGCGTGGGGGCATCCTCAGAAGGATTGCGTTGCAGAAGGAATCCCACGCGCCGCCCGGCGTGCACTGCCTCGCGTGCCGCCAACACCGAGGCTTCGCGCCCCAATGACAGCGGCGCGATCACGCCGGGGAACAGCACCATATTACGCATCGGCACCAGGGCGATGGCGTCCTCGGGCAAGGCCTTGCTACCATCGCGAGGCAGCAGCGAGCCAGTGTGCGCCACGCCCTTGCCACTGTCTCGCGTCAAGGCGCTTTGCCCAGGCCAGACCTGCCGCGACGCATTGGCGCCATCAAAACCAGCAGGCGCGTCGTTCCAACTCCAGAATTTCGTGTTGTCTATTTTCATGGCCACACTCCCTTGCCCCATACATGGAGGCACATGGGGTGGGAATCAAGTGGCACGCGACGCGCGGCAACAATTACATTGCCCGCGCGTCTAAGAAGTATCAGAGCGGTCTAAGAAGTATCAGAGCGGTCTAAGAAGGGATTAGCGCGAGGGCCTGTGCGGTTCGAACTCGACGCGCTGGAAATCGTGAGTTTCTTCTCGCACCGTGGTGACCATGATGCGCACCATGCCATCCTTGACCGGCACATCGAACCAAGACCCTCGCGAAGAGGCGCCGGGTGGAAACAGAATTTCACCCGCCACCAACTTGCCATCCTGAGGCTCGATCAAGATGCCCTTTTGAAAATGTTCATTGAAGTTGCGATCGAAGCGTTTTTCCTCATCCCACACAGTCGAGG
>JBJXEY010000302.1:0-37266 GCA_046153355.1 Burkholderiales bacterium | reverse complement strand
AATCAAGATTTGGCGCGCCGCGCGGTGACATTGCGCGACGGCGATGGCTCGTTTCGCTCCATTGAAGATTTTCGCTACCGTCTGGGCTTGTCGTTGGAAACTATGATCGAGATTTCTCCCATCGTTTCTACGGTGCGAACGGCGGCCGCGCGGCCCGGCGGCACGGCAGGTGGACGCGTTGTCGATTCGAGTAGTGCGTCGAACACCGAGACAAATGTTGCGACTAAACCCAGTGGCCGGATCGTGGATTTTTAATGCCGGTCTTCTTCAGTAGCGTTTTGTTGCGAGGAATATTGGCATCCGTGTTGATCGCGGCCATGCTTTTTCCTGCGCTTGGCCGGGCGCAAAACGGCAAGGCTGCGGCAAATCAATCCTTGCCAACCTCTCTTTCCGAATCAGCCCGTGGTGTGCTTGATCGCGCCAAACCCTCGATTGTTCAAATCAAGGGTTTCTTCGGCAATAACACCGCTCAAGCATTTCATGGCACCGGGTTCGCTGTAGCACCCGGCGGGCTGTTGCTCACCAACTATCACGTAGTTGCGGAGAAAGTGCTCTACCCGCAGAAGTATCGTCTCGAATATCGCACCCCCGAGGGCCAGACCGGAACTATAGAAGTGTTGGCGATTGATGTACGCCACGATCTTGCCGTGGTGCGCGCCAAGGGCGCGGATAACAAACCTTTCGAAGCCAAACCACTGCCTTTGGAGATCACGGTTCCGGCCAAGGGCGTGCGCGCCTATTCGATCGGTTTTCCGCTAGACGTGGGGCTCACCATCACCGAGGGCGTCTCCAATGGCAGAGTGGAGGACGCGTTCGATGCGCGCATTCACTACTCGGGGGCGATCAATGGCGGCATGTCAGGCGGCCCCGCTTTGAACGCGGCGGGGAATGTTATCGGCATCAATGTTTCGGGTTATCGCTTTGAACAACTGGTGAGTTTCCTCGTGCCCGCGCTGCACGCGCGCGCCCTGATTGATCGTGCACGCGCCGAGCCGCTGCAGATCGCCCAGGCAAAAAAGGAAGTGCTCGCACAATTGCATGCGCATGCCGAAGCATTACTTGGCGCGCTGGATCGGCCCAAGGGCGAGGCGCTGCCGGTGCAACGCGTCGGGGCATATTTTCTTCCTGGCAAGCTGGGAGAGTTCGTCGATTGCAATGCCGCGGGCGATCCCGCGCCGCAATTGCCGGTGCGCACCGAGCGTATTGGTTGTTCGGCGAAGGCGGGGTTGTACGTGCAGCAAGGTTTGTATAGCGGCGATATTCGTTATTCGCACTATGTGCTCTCCACCGACAAACTGGGCGCCTTGCGCTTTGCCAATCGGCTCTCGGGTCTGGCAAGCGCCAGCGGCGGCCATGGTTCGCGCCGGCATGTGAGTGCGTTTAGTTGCCGTGATAGCGTGGTGGCCCTACGCGGGTTCGATGCCAAGTTGTTGGTGTGCTCACGGGGCTTGCGCAATTTTGAAGGCCTCTACGACATTACAGTGCGCGTGGTGAGCTTGAACGAAGAGTCGCGTGGGTTCGCGAGCCACATCGATATGTATGGCGTGGGGTTTGAGGCCGGCATGAACTTGGTGCGTCGTTATGTCGAGGCGATGCGCTGGATGGGGGAATCATGAAACGGGGGGGCTCGTGAAGCGGGTCGTTGTGGAGGTGCTGGATAGTCACGGCCGAGTGCGGGATCGCGAACGTTTGGTTATCGATTCTGCTCAGCCGCGATTTACCGTCGGCCGCGGCGTCGCAGCGGATGTGATGTTGGACGATCCATTTGTTGCCATCTTGCATGCGCAAATTCACATCGATGATAAGGGCGAGCTGTCGATTACCGACCTCGATTCGCGAAACGGCGTGTTGTTGGGGGATAAGACGGTGCATGGCGCGCAAGCGCTGTTACTGCCAGATGGCAGTTTCGGCGTGGGCCGCACGCGGTTGAAGATCCGAACCGAAAACGAAACCCTCGCCCCGGAGCGTATGGATAACGGCGAGGTTGCGGGCGCGCGGCGCAATCGACGTTGGTGGGCAATCGGTGGCGTTTTGATTTGTCTGGCGTTTGTCATCTACAACGCCTGGCTCGCCGCGCCGCAGGACGTGGCCGGCACCATTACCACCGCGTTGATTGGTTCGACGATGCTTGCCTGCGCCTGGGTGGCCGCCTGGGGATTTGTCACCCGCGTGATTCAGGGCGAATGGCATTGGTTGGATCACGCGGCGATATTTTTCGCCACTGCGGCGACAATGATGCTCGCAGACCTCGCCCTCGATATCGCCTGGTTTTCCTTCTCGCTGCCCGCTTTGCCGCTGCGCGAGATTGTCGTGCTGCTCGCGGCGGTGGCGCTTGCTTTGTTTTGGCACTTGCGCGGCGCAGCGCATATCGGCGTGCGCCGAGCCGCTACGGTCGCTTTGTTACTGCCTGTATTGGTGGGCGGCGGATCATTCGCGGTAATGGCACGCAACCAGGCGCGCAATGTCAATTACATCGAAATCGATGCGCAGATCTTCCCACCCGCCTGGCGGCTTCGCGCCGGTGGTGATTTGAACAGCTACTTCGGTGACGCAGCGCGTCTGAAAGAAGAAACCGATCGCAAACGCCGCGCCATGACGCGCGAGGATGGCGATGAGAGCGGCGAGGATGGCGAGGATTTCTGAGAAGGAAAATCAATGCGATATCTGACCATCGTGCGCCTTGTGGGTTTAAGTCTGGTTGTGTTGGCCCAACCGGGTATTGCGCAACTGCCCATCAAACAAGTGGTGCTGTACAAACACGGCGTGGGTTACTTCGAGCGCGCCGGCAAGCTCGCCGCGGGCGAGGCGGCGCGGCTGGAGTTCAAGGCCGCGGAAATGAACGACGTATTGAAATCGCTCTTGGTCACCGAGGCGGGCGGGTCGGGCGTGCGCGCGTTGCGTTACGACGCGAGCGACCCTATCGCGCGCACCTTGGGCGAATTCCCGTTTCGCATTGGTGAGCGTCAATCTTTGGCCTCGCTCATTGATCAATTGAAAGGCGCGCGCATCGAACTCATTGTCGCGGGAGAGACAATCGCCGGGTCGATTCTCGGCGCGCGTACGGTCGCGGCGACGCAGGCGCAGCCGGAGCGCGATCAATTGAGCGTGGTGACTGATGTTGGCGACCTGCGCGTATTGGATCTGACTGCCGCGAGCCGCGTTCGCTTGGCCGATGCAACTTTGCAAAAGCAGTTGACCGCTTATTTACAAGCGTTGTCGCAGTCGCGCTCGAACGATAAGCGAGTGGTGTACATCGACTCCGCGCCGGGTAGGGCGCGCGAGCTCAACGTGGGCTATGTGATTCCAACGCCGGTGTGGAAGTCTGCCTACCGATTGCTTTTCCAAGCATCGGGTCAGGCCTTGCTCGAGGGTTGGGCGATAGTCGATAACACCACGGGAGAAGATTGGAACGAGGTGAGTCTTTCCATGGTGTCCGGGCGGCCGGTTTCGTTCATCAGTCCTTTGTACGAGCCGCGTTATATCAGCCGGCCCACAGTGCAATTGGCGGAAGATCGGGCGGTGGCGCCGACGGTGTTTAGTGGTGCGCTCGCGATACAAGGTGGCGCCACCGCGCGCGGCACGGCGGCGGCAAAACCCGCAGCGCGGTCGCCTGCCGCACCAGCAATGGCGCTCGGATTGGCGGCGCAAGAGCAGCGTGCGCGGCTCGAACAAAGCTCGTTCGATGCCGTGGCGGAGGCCGGTGAATTGGGTGAATTGTTCGAATACCGCGTTGCCGCGCCAGTCACCATTGGGAAAAATCAATCGGCGATGCTGCCGTTCGTGCAACAACGCATCGGGGCGAGAAAACTGTCGGTGTATACAAATATCAATGCGGCGGATCAGAATGCCGCGCATCCCATGCATGCCGCCGAACTCACCAACGCCACCGGCAAGACCTTGGATGGCGGGCCCATCACCGTCTACGAAGGGGGCGCCTACGGCGGCGAAGCATTAGTCGAAACCCTGAAAGCCGGCGATAAACGCCTGATCGCTTACGGCGTGGATCTGGGAACGCGCGTTTCAACCCAGTTTGAGTCGGGCAGCGAAATCGTGCGCGAAATCAAGATGAATCGCGGCGTGCTCACCTCCAGCATGGCGGCGCGCGAGACGCGCACCTATACGCTCGCCAATGTCGACAAAACCGCCAAGACTTTGATCATCGAACAAGCCGCGCGATCCGGCTACACACTGGTGGGCCGCAAGGCTGACGAACAAACCGCCAACGCCTATCGCTTTGAATTGAAACTTTCCCCCGATGCAACGCAAAAATTCAGCGTCGTCGAAGAGCGCACCTTCGCGACCACCACCGCAGTCACCAATATGCCAAGTGACGCGATCATCGCCATGGTGCAAAACAAAACATTGAGCGAGGGCGCGCGCAGGCAATTGGAGCAAGTGGTGCAAAGCAAGCAAACCATCGCCAATCTGGAAGCGCGCCTTCGCGCCACCGATCTGGAAATCCAGGGCATCAACACCGATCAGGAGCGCATTCGCCGCAATATCTCAAGTCTCAATCCCGTGGCCGGGCAGCAGGATGTGGTGCAAAAATACGCGCGACAGCTCGCCGGGCAGGAGACACAACTGGCGGGCTTGCGCGATACCAGGGCGGAGTTGGATAGGCAAGCTATCGCGGCCCGGCACCAGTTGGATAAATTGATTGGGGCGCTGGATTTTTGAATCGCCGGATTTTGCCGATGCACAAGACCTCAAGGCCTTGATTCAGATTCAGTCTTTCGCGGGACTTTCAAGGGTGACGGGCAAATCAGGGTTCTTTAATCATGCCGGTGAAATCAGACCATTGCTCCACGCGAAACGCGCGGATGTCCCGAACGCTTTCGGGAAACCAGCTTAATGATTTGAGCGCCATGAGCGCGCCAAACAAATTGGCCAAGTCCTCGTCGGGGCAGGTGTAGAGACTGCCTTGCACCCAGGTATAGCCGAATCGAGAAAGGGTGTCTTTGATGTCGGCGTAGGCGGCGCTGACGCCGCGTGGATGTTGCTCCGCAGTCTCTTTTACGATCAGGTCAAACGCGATGGCAAACATCCGCCGCTCGCCCCGCTATTTGGCGATGGGATCTGCGCAAATTTGCGTAGCGGGGTATTCAAGGACTTCACCCGTGGTTAGAACCTCGATTTCCATAAGGCGATCTCCATTTTCGAGTTCGCGTAATGCCTGGCGCACGTGATAAGCGGGTCCGGTAGCGCCGAAACTACGGTAGGTTCCAACGATGTCCCCAAGTTGGTTTTTACGATCAAGAACGGCGACCATACGACGCTCCTTAAGTTGTGTGAGTTCCACTTGATTCGTTGGGATTGTACGCGCAGATGCCGCGTTTCAGCCTCGAAGCCGCGCCTCGATCCAATCTGCCACCGCCAGCATTCTCGCGTCATCCGCAATCCGCCCGACAACTTGCAATCCCACCGGTAATCCTTTCGGTCCTTTTCCTGCGGTGAGTGTGACGCAAGGTGTATAGAGCAGGGTCCACACGCCGTTCATGATTGGGTCGCCGGTGTAGGCAAGGCCTTCGGGTGCTTCGCCGGGCGCGGCGGCGGCGAGCCACACGTCGCAATCGCCGAAAACATCGGCGAGACGCGCGCGGCATTCGCTTGCCAGGGCTTGCGCGGCGGCGTAGTCGCTGCCCGATACCGCGAGTCCGCGGCGGCATTGTTCGGCGAGGCGCGGGTCCATTTTGTCGCCATGGCGCAAGGTGTCATCAGCCCGATTGGCGCCGCCTTCGTAAGACATGACGGTGGCCTGCGCCATGGCCATGCCTTCGAAGCGCGAAGGCAATTCGACATCGACTACGGTTGCTCCGGCTTTGCGCAGGGTTTGCGTGGCGCTAACCATTGCTGCCGCCATTTCCGGTTGCACCTTCGACCATTGAAAGCCTTTGCATAGGCCAATGCTCGGCGCCGTGCCAGACCAGGGTTTGAGTTGCAATTCGGGCCGGCGCGTCAGGGCGGCGATGAAGTAGGCGGCGTCTTCCACACCGCGCGCAAAAAGGCCCACGGTGTCGAGGCTGTCCGACCCGGTTTTTACGCCGCCGCGCGCGAGTGTGCCGAAAGTCGGTTTATAGCCGGTGACGCCGCAATAGGCAGCCGGCCGTATCACCGAACCGGCGGTTTGTGTGCCGAACGCAAGCGGGAACATAAAATCAGCCACACCTGCCGCAGAACCACTGGAGGAGCCGCCCGGTGTATGCGCGGTATTGCGCGGATTGCGTGTCTTGCCGGGAGGAAAAGTGGCGAATTCGGTAGTGACGGTCTTGCCAGTAATGATGCCGCCCAGATGTCGAGTCAACGCGACCACTGCCGCGTCGGCGGCAGGTCGATGGCCTTGGTAGACCGCCGAACCATATTCGGTGGGCATGTCGTAGGTGTCGAAAATGTCTTTGACGCCCACCAGTAAGCCGTGCAAAGGGCCTTGGATGGCGCCGGCATCCAACATGCGTGCTTGTTTGAGCACCGCGTCCGCGTCGAAATGGGCGAAGGCTTGTATCAACGGCTCGCGTTCGGCAATGCGTTCGATGCAGGAGAGGGCATAGGTTTCCGCGCTTAAGCTGCGTTGCGCGATACGGCGTGCCGCTTCCACGGCCGATAGGGTATGCAAAGTGTTCATTGGGGCTAGCCTCCTTGTTGGTTGCGTTGTGTAGTGGCAATTTGCAGGTTGCCCTGGTTGCGAGGGTAGATTCGCAATTGTCGCTGCTTTCTTTTGCGCTCGTACACAGGGAAATTGTGTGGCGCGGTTGAGAAGGGCGGGCGCAAAGGGTATCGTTATGGGCTGGGGAATCGCAAAGCGCCTTAACTTCGCGCAATATCGGAACGCTATTCATAAATCCGCCGACGAAATTCCCAAATTCGATAAACATTCTGGCGAACACCAACTTGTCGATTCATAACGCCACCGCCAATCTGTTCGATGCGAGCGCGCAAAACCGCGTGCTGGCGATCGGGGTTTTTGTGTCGATCCTGGTGCATGTTTCGCTGTTGGTGTTGTTTCCCGGCATGCGTCAGAGCGCACCGGCTTCCGCGGGGCCGACGGTGCTTACCGCAACCTTGTCCAGTCGTGTCGCGGCGCCACCGCCCAAAGTGGCCGAGACACCCAGGCCGCCTGAGCCTGAGCCTAGGCCGCAAATCAAACCGCCGCCTGAGGCGCCTAAACCATTGTTGACGCGGCCTGATAATTCTCCGGCACCAGCAACTGCGCCACGGGTTGCTGAACCTCCACCGCCGGCGCCGGTGCAACAAGCCACGGCTGCGCCCACCGCGCCTCCTGCCCCGGCCAATGTGCCACGCGCGCCCGAGGTGCAAGCGCCGCCCGCATCCTCTGGTCCACCGACCGCCCCGCGCCCGGTCGAAGGGGCCGATACCGGTAACCTCGATCAATATCGCGTTGCCTTATTGGGCGCGGCGAATCGTTACAAACGCTATCCGGCCATCGCGATGGAAAAAGGTTGGGCGGGAAAAGTCGAAGTGCGTATCGTCATCGGCACCAACGGCATGACGCAAAGCATCGTGGTGAAGACCTCCAGCGGCTTCGAGGTGCTGGATAAAACGGCGCTCGATATGGTTACCAAAGCAAAACCGATGACGCCGATTCCGCCCGCCTTGCGGGGCCGCGAATTCACCCTCGACATCCCGGTGATTTTTACTCTACAGACTGGCTAAGGCGTGTAGCGCCGCTGCTTTCCCATGCGTGTAGCGCCACTGCTTTCCCATGCGTGTAGCGCCGCTGCTTTCCCATGCGCCTAGCGCCGCTGCTTTCCCATGCGTGTAGCGCCACTGCTTTCCCATGCGTGTAGCGCCGCTGCTTTCCCATGCGCCTAGCGCCGCTGCTTTCCCATGCGTGTAGCGCCGCTGCTTACTCAGGCAGGTAGCGCAGCCACCGGCGGAAACGTCACCACATGATCGACATCCAGGCGGATGCCGATCTTTTCTCCCAGCGCATGATTGTGGTGGCTGGGCACCATGGCAAGAACGCGCTGCCCGCTGGTGAGCTTCAAGGTGTACAGAATCTCGGCGCCACGAAACGCTTTTTGCAGCACTTCGGCTTGCAGGGGGCTGGCGTCGTCGTGAATCACGTCATCGGGGCGTAACAGCACTTCAACCTGACAGCCTTTGCCGCAGGCTGCGCAACCCATGCCGCAGGCATTGGGAATGGCGCCATTCAATACGCCCAACTCGATACGTACTTGATGCGGCGAGAGCACCGAGCCCGGCAGGAACACGCCCTGGCCGACGAAGTCGGCGACAAAGCGGCTCGCCGGACGGTGATAAAGGTTGTAGGCGCTATCCCACTGTTCGATGACGCCTTGATTCATCACGCCCACGACATCGGCGATGGCAAAGGCTTCGTTTTGATCATGCGTCACCAGCACCGCGGTGATGTTGGCTGCCTTGATGATGCGACGCACATCGGCCGCCAGACGCTCGCGAAGATCTACATCGAGATTGGAAAACGGCTCATCTAATAGCAACAACTCAGGTTTCGGAGCGAGAGCACGCGCCAGTGCGACGCGTTGTTGCTGTCCACCGGAGAGTTCGTGAGGATAACGATCAGCATTGCCCTCCAGCCCCACGGTGGCAATGCATTCGTCGATACGACGCTTTTTTTCCTCTGCAGCGATACCGCGCAAACCAAAACCAATATTGCGCGCCACATCCAAGTGTGGAAACAAGGCGTAGTCCTGGAACACCATGCCGATGCGACGCTGCTCCGGAGGGAGAGTGAGATCTTTATCGCTGACGCGTTCACCACCGATGAAGATCTCGCCACGACTGATTGCCTCGAAGCCGGCGATGCAGCGCAGCACTGTGGTTTTGCCGCAACCGCTGGGGCCAAGCAGGCAACCGATTTCGCCGCGCGCGAGGCGGAACGACATGCCCTGGACAACAAGGGGCTTGCCGTAATGATGGTGCACGTCCTTAAGTTCAAGAACGGTGTGTTCGGATGGTTTCTGGACAATGCTCATAACCCATTTATTATATGGGATATGATCCAGATACAAACAAGAATCATTCTTGTTTATTCGTGGGTCTCAGCTTGTTTGCTTAAGTTGTCTCTTCAGGTTTTCATCTCCCGCATCGAGCCTCAACAATTGCGTTCGCGCCCGTTTAGTTCATTGAATTTCCTGGCATTGGCTGCGATTGGGGTCAGTGTATTGTTGGTCGCACCGATAGCGGCGGTGGTGGGCAAAAGTTTCGCTACCGGCGAGGGCGCTTGGCAGCATCTGGCATCGACGGTGTTGCCGGAATACATCAGCTCGACGTTGTGGTTGGTAGCGGGTGTTGCTGTTGGCGTCATTATTCTTGGCGTGTCGAGCGCGTGGCTGGTGGCCAATTATCGATTCCCGTGTTCGAGAGTTCTCGAGTGGATTCTGGTTCTACCGCTGGCGGTTCCCGCCTATGTGGTGGCCTATGCCTATACCGATTTCCTGCAGTTCGCAGGCGTGGTGCAAAGCTCGTTGCGCGCCGCTACCGGCTGGGGTGCGGGCGAATACTGGTTTCCCGAAATTCGATCTTTGGGCGGCGCGGTGCTGGTATTTACAGCAGTGCTCTACCCTTATGTGTATCTATTGGCACGCACCGCTTTTCTCGAACAATCGAAGAGTTTGTTGCAGGCCGGCCGTTTGTTGGGGCAGGGTCCATTCGGTGTGTTTTTCCGCATTGCCCTACCGCTTGCAAGACCGGCGATAGCCGCCGGTACCGCGTTGGCATTGATGGAAACGCTGGCTGACTTTGGCACCGTGTCCTATTTTTCGGTGCAAACGTTCACCACGGGCATCTATCGCGCTTGGTTATCAATGGGTGACCTTACCGCCGCAGCGCAACTCTCCACGGCTTTGCTCGCGCTGGTCCTCGTCATTCTTGCCGCGGAGCGTTGGAATCGCGGCCGCGCCCGGCATTACGACGCGCATTCGGGGCAGCCAGCATCAATTGTCCTGCGTGGAGCCGGTGCCTGGCTGGCATTTTTGTTTTGCCTTGTGGGGCCGCTATTGGGATTCATTCTGCCCATGGCAATTTTGGGATATCGCGTGGCGAGTGAGCCAGGGCAATTATTTACCGCACGGTTCTTATCCCTGGCGGTGAATAGTTTTACGCTGGCAGGCATCACGGCGGTGGCCGCTGTCGCCTTGGCGTTGCTCTTGGCGTATGCCGGGCGACTCGCGCCCACCAAGCTGGTACGCATTGCCAATCGGTTTGCCGGCCTGGGTTACGCGGTCCCAGGGGCCATTATTGCCGTGGGTATCCTGGTACCTGTTGCGCGGTTTGACAACTTATTCGCCGATTGGCTGCAGGCGCGTTTTGGCCTGGAGGTGGGCCTCCTCTTCACCGGCAGTGTGCTGGCCTTGGTTTATGCGTATCTGGTGCGATTTCTCGCCGTCGCATTGCAAACTGTCGAGGCGGGCTTGGCGAAAATTCGTCCCAGCATGGAAGACGCAGCGCGCGCGCTGGGGTATTCGCCAACACGTGTATTGGCAAGCGTACACGCGCCGATGTTGTTGCCAAGCCTGCTTACCGCTGGCCTGATCGTATTTGTGGATGTAATGAAGGAGTTGCCCGCCACCTTCGCCATGCGCCCGTTTAACTTCGATACCCTGGCGGTGCAGGCCTATCACTATGCCTCGGACGAACGCCTGGCGCAGGCGGCGGCGGCATCGTTGGCGATTGTCGCGGTGGGCTTGATACCGGTGGTGTTGCTCACCAGGGCGATGATCAAGAATCGCTAGAAATAAGAATTTCTAGCGAATCGTCGAACCCTTATTTCCACCCAGCCCTATCTAGAATTTTTTGCGCGTTGGGTTGGTTGCGGCCGAAGATGGCGACGTTTTGCGTGTCGTGGCGGAATTTTCCCAGCGCAGCGAGCGCGGGATTGTCAACCGGCACGCTTGGCACCGCCGGCCATTCGTTATTGCCTTCGGTGAAGTAACGCTGTGCCGAATCGCTCGCCAAATATTCCAAGAATAGAATGGCATTGTCTCGGTGAGGCGCGTTGCGTAACACTCCTGCGCCTGAAATGTTGACATGTGTGCCACGGTCTCGGGCAGCTTGGTTAGGGAAAATCACGCCCACTTTATCGGCGATGAGTTTCTCCTCGGGCTTAGCCGAGCGCGCCAGGCGCGCGTAGTAA
The DNA here is from genome assembly GCA_046153355.1 of Burkholderiales bacterium. GTDB lineage: Bacteria > Pseudomonadota > Gammaproteobacteria > Burkholderiales > SG8-39 > 2-02-FULL-62-17. The sequence goes on along the minus strand of JBJXEY010000302.1, from coordinate 26,135 downwards.
TAAGTATTGGCCAAGGCGATCCGACATTCGCCGCTGGCCACGCCCGTGATCTGGTCGGTATCGCCGCCGCGCGGGGTACGCGCCAGGCTCGCGGCCACGCCCTTTGCCCAGGACTCAGCCTGTGCTTCGCCATGCGCGCCAATCATGCTCGCGGTGAGCGAAAGGTTATAAACGTGCGAGCCCGAACGCGCGCAAAGCTTGCCCTTCCACTTGGCGTCGGCAAGATCCTCGTAGCGCGAAATATCGCCGGGTTTAACTTTTGTTTTGTCGTAGACGATGACGCGAGCGCGTACCGAAAAGCCGAACCACATGCCACCGGGGTCGCGCAGATGCGCGGGAATGCGCGCATCCAGCGTTTTGGATTTCACGCCCTGCAGAAGGCCTGCTTCTTCGGCGCGCCACATGCGGCCCGCGTCCACAGTGATCAGCACATCGGCGGGCGAGCGCGCGCCTTCGTTACGGATGCGCTCGATCAGGCTATCTTCCCCACCCTCGATGCGATTGATGCGAATGCCGGTTTGTTTGCTGAAATCGGCGTACAGCGCTTCGTCGGTATCGTAGTGTCGCGCTGAATAAAGATTGAGTTGCTTTTCCTGAGCGATCACGAGGCCCGCGCTGGCGAAGAGGCCACAAAACGTCAAGGCCGTCGCGCAAATTCGTATGTGATTCGTTGCCGGTTTGTTCATTTCACGCATGTTGATTACTTTCAATATCAAGTCTCGATGTATCGGGAGGCAAATATCGGGACGCGAATATTAATAAGAATCATTCTTATTTGCAAGTGGGGCGACAGAAAGTATAACTCATTGAAACTAATGAATTTTTATTGGACCAGGCGCCGGGCGCCGCTAAAGCGTGCCTTCCAATAGCTGCCGCGCATGCTTTCAATACGTACCGCCGCACCGGTCCGCGGTGCGTGGATAAATCGCTCGTCGCCAATATAAATTCCCACATGGGTGTTGGGTTGTCCCTGGGTGTTATAAAACACCAAGTCGCCGGTTTCGAGTTGCGCTAGATCAATAGGCTTACCTAATTTGGCCTGCGCGCCGGTATGCGGTGGCAGGCTCATGCCATAGGCATCGCGGTAAATATGCGCGACCAAACCACTGCAATCGAAACCAGTGGCCGGGGAGCGCCCGCCATAGCGGTAATCGATTCCTAGCGAGGCAAATGCCATAAATAAGGCGTCGGGTGATCTGGTGCTAGGTGCTAGGGTGCCGGGTGTTCTGGTGCTTTGCGTGTCGCCGCTATTGCCGACACGTGGTGCGGAAGTCGTTGGCGCGGTGGCAGCCGCTGGTTTGCCCGTTTGCGGAACTGAGGCGGCATCGGTTTTCGAGGTTCGCGGAGAGGCGGTGATCGACTCAACCGGTGCGAGGTCACCCGACGAGCGAAAAATGCTCGAGCAACCGGTTAGCGTCACCGAGTAAAAGGCAATTAAAAACAATAAATTGATGGATTGCATTAAGGTAATTTAAGAGAATGAGGGCGATTTGTAAAGCAGGCCCCATGCTTAGCTTGGATTAAGCGGTCGGTTTTACTGAAATAAGCGCAAAAGTCGCCTTTTGTGTTGCATCAGGTAAGCGAATCCCCGTCTTCAAACGTTAAAGTTGGATTGAGGAACACTTGCAATGACGAAACACCTGCAATGAGGGAACACCCGCAATGAGATTTTTGCTTTTATTGATGGTTTTGATCTCCGCCGCGTCGTGGGCCGAGGTGGAAATTATTCCACTGCGCAATCGCACCGTGGATCAGGTGATTCCGATATTGCGGCCTCTGGTCGAGCCGGGTGGGGCTTTGAGCGGCACCCAGGGGCAACTCATTATTCGCGCCAGTCTTGCCAATATTGCCGATCTGAAACGGGTGTTGGCGAGCATTGATATGCCGCAGCGTCGTCTGTTGATTTCGCTGCGACAGGATATGGAAGGCGGCGATTCCAATCGCGCCGCCGGCGTGAACGCCACGGTGAGCGCGGGAAACGTAACGCTGGGTACTGAACGTTCGGTTAATGAACGTTCGGTTAATGAACGTCCTGTCAATGAACGAGCAGGCAACGATCGCGCAGGCAACGAACGGGTCTTGGGAACGCGGGAGACGGGTATCAATGTTCGACTAGCCGATGGCAGCACGCGCCGCGAGGAGCGCGTCGATCAACAGGTGCAGGCGTTGGAGGGTTCACCCGCGTTTATCAGCATTGGGCAAGCGCAACCGTTGGCAACGCGCAACGTGACGCGCGCGCCCAATGGCGCGGTGATTGTTACCGACAGCGTGAGCTATCGCGATATTTCCACTGGTTTCGAGGTGGTACCAAGGATTGCCGGGGAACGCGTGTTTCTGGATATCAATCCGCGCCGCGAAACGCCGGGGCCAGGGGGAACGGTTAATGTGCAGCGCATGAGCACCAGCGCCAGTGGCCGGTTGGGCGAATGGTTCGAAATTGGCGCTATAGCCATGAATTCCTCCTCGCAATCAGGCGGAATTTTGTCCTCTTCCAATTCACAGCGTCAGGAAAACCGGCGAGTTTGGGTCAAGGTTGAAGAACTCAAGTAGCTTGGACGCGCAGGTCGTTTTGCCGCGCGAGGGCGTTCCCGCGTCTGCCACCATGTACCCAATGCTGCGCGAACTGTTTGACGAAGGCGGCGCGCTCGCCAAGGGCATTCCCGATTACCACGCACGCGCACAGCAACTGGAGATGGCCGATAGCGTGGCGCGTGCCATTGAAGAGTATGGGGTCCTGGTTTGCGAAGCGGGCACCGGCACGGGGAAAATGCTGGCGTATCTGGTGCCGGCGCTGCTATCTGGGGGCAAGGTGATTGTTTCCACGGGCACCAAGACCTTGCAGGATCAGCTCTACCACCGCGATTTGCCCACGGTGTGTAAAGCCATCAACGCGCCGGTTACTACCGCGCTTCTCAAGGGGCGCGCCAACTACGTTTGCCACTACCACCTGAAACGAAATTTGAAGGAGGGGCTGCTGCTCGCGCGCGAGGACATCGCGCATCTACATTCGATCGCGCGTTTTGCCAATGTCAGCCAAAGCGGCGATCGCGGCGAAGCCACTGAGGTGCCGGAGAATTCGCCGGTGTGGAGTCTTGCCACCTCGACGCGTGAAAATTGCCTCGGCCAGCAATGTCCTGATCACGACAAATGCTACGTGATGGCGGCGCGGCGCGAAGCCCTGGCCGCGGAAGTGGTGGTGGTGAATCATCATTTGTTTTTCGCCGACATCATGTTGAAAGACGAAGGCATGGCGGAGTTGCTGCCCGCCTGCAATACGGTGATTCTCGATGAGGCGCACCAGTTGCCGCAAACCGCGACGCTGTTTTTCGGCGAGTCGCTCGCCACCGGGCAATTACTGGAGCTGGCGCGCGACGCCAAGGTGGCCATTGCCCAGTCTGCCGCTGACATGCCTGATCTGCCGGCCTTTGCCAATAACCTGGACCGTGCCGCGCGTGAATTGCGTTTGGCCCTGCCCAGGCAGCCGGCACGTTTTTCGGGCGCGGCTTTGCGTGCGGACAAAACTTTCGAGGCCGCTGTCGATGTGCTTGCTCAAACGCTAGCGGCGCTCGCTGCGGCGATGGAACGTGTCGCCGAGCGCGATGAGGGATTGGCGCGATGCGCGAATCGCGCTACCGAGGCTTGCGAGTGTTTGTCGCGTTGGCGCAATAGCAGCGAGAACAATCTAGTGCAATGGGCCGAGAGTTACGCGCAGTCGCTCTCTCTCAATGCTTCGCCCCTGTCTGTGGCCGAATTTTTCCGCGGACAGATCGACGCACGGCCCAGGGCGTGGATATTGACCTCGGCCACGCTCGCGGTGGCCGGCGATTTCTCGCACTATCTGGATGCCATGGGCATGGAGGCGGCACGCACCGCATGCTGGGATAGCCCATTCGACTACCCCAACCATGCGCTTCTCTATGTGCCGCGCGCCTTGCCCGAGCCAGGCAGCAACGATCACACGCGTGCCGTGGTGGCTGCGGCGCTGCCCTTGATTCGCGCCGCGCGCGGGTCGGCATTTTTGTTGTTTACCACCTTGCGCGCTATGCGCCTGGCACGCGAGCTTCTGGCGGAGGCCTTCGTGACGGAGGGTCTGCCTTACCCGTTATTTTCCCAAGGCGAAGGTTCGCGTAGCGAGCTACTAGAGCGGTTTCGCAAACTCGGCAATGCAGTGCTGGTGGCAAGCGCGAGTTTCTGGGAGGGGGTGGATGTACGCGGCGAGGCATTGCGCTTGGTGGTGATCGACAAGTTACCTTTCGCGCCGCCCGATGACCCGGTGATGGAAGAGCGCCTGGCCGCCATCGCGCGCGCCGGACGCAATGCCTTCATGACCTATCAACTACCCCATGCGGCGATATCCCTCAAACAAGGCGCCGGGCGCTTGATTCGCGACGAGCAGGATCGCGGCGTATTGGTGATTTGCGATCCGCGCCTGACGGGCAAATCCTATGGCAGGAAGTTGATCGCATCGCTACCACCGATGCGCCTGACCAGGGAAACTGCGGAAGCGGAAGAATTTCTTAAAAATACTTGACGAACTCTAGTCATACAGACAGAAATAAGAGATTTTCAATACCAATTACGGTATTTACCAGATTTTCCACCAAGGGTCTTTGCGGCCCACCGCACCGGAAAAATAGGCGCTTTTGGGGAAATTCTTGCGCATAATTCGCTCGGCATCGTCGCGCAGATCGACCATGCCGATGGCGTCGTAGGATTTAACCATGAGAAATAAGGCTTCCTCCAGCGCCGGGGCTTGCGGGTAATTTTGCAACGCGAATTGAGCGCGATTGATGGCCGCGATATGCGCGCCACGCGCCACGTAATAGCGCGCCACGTGTACCTCGTGGGAGGCCAGCGCATTGACCAGCCAATTCATGCGTTCCACCGCGTCCTTGGCGTATTTGCTCTCGGGATAGCGTTTCACCAATTCCTTGAACGATTCGAACGATTCTCGCGCCGATTTTGGGTCGCGTTCCGAGGGGTCCTGATCGGCAAATTTGGCGATAAAGCCTTGATCCTCGCTAAACCAGATAATGCCCTTCAAATAATAGGCATAGTCAATATTGGGATGGGTGGGATGCAGCTTGATGAAACGATCAGCGGCGGCGGCGGCGCTGGTGGCATCGTTGTCTTTATGATGCGCGTAGGCAAGTTCCAGTTGCGCCTGCTGCGCAAAGCGCCCGTAGGGGAAGCGCGATTCCAGTTTTTCGTAGTATTTGATGGCTTTTTGATAATTGCCGCTGCTTAATTCGTCCTTGGCCTCGGTATACAGCTTATTGGCCGACCAACCGGCGGTTTCATCCAAATCCTTGAGACCGCACGCGGTGACCAGCGATAAAGTCAAAACCGCCATGAGAATCGTTACACTTGGTCGCATATTCGATGTGCCTTTCTTTTCGGTACTCATGCTCTAGGATTGGCGAATGCCACGAAATAATTATAGCCCGGCTGACGGGGCGCTCACTCTCGATACGCCAACATCCGATGACATGAAGTCGGAGGTAGCGTCAATGGAGACGCCGTTCATCGGCGCGTCAATTAGCCGCGCCATCCCGGCCGATTGCGTGGGCATGCGGGTAGACCGCGCTTTGGCGAAAATGTTCCCGGAACATTCGCGCAGCCGCATCGCCTCGCGCTTGAAAAGCGGCCATATTTTGCTCGATGGTCGCCACGTTAGCCCCGATGAAAAAGTGTGGGGGCATGAGTTGGTCGAACTGCAAGGCGAGAATCTGGCGCCGGTCGATCCCAGCGTGGTGCCACCCGCCGCCGAAGCGATCGATCTCAAGGTGGTGTTTGAGGACGAAACCGTGTTGGTGATCGATAAGCCGGCAGGCCTGGTGGTGCATCCGGGCAGCGGCAATTGGAGCGGAACGCTACTCAATGCGCTGTTGCATTACGCGCCGCAAGTGCAAGATATTGCGCGCGCCGGCATCGTGCATCGTTTGGATAAAGACACCAGCGGCTTGCTGGTGGTGGCCAAAACGCAAATCGCGCAAACCTCGCTGGTTCGACAATTGCAATCGCGTAGCGTTGAACGAATTTATCTCGCGTTGGTACATGGCAGGGTCGAGCGCGATGGCGAGGTCGAGGCGCCCATTGGCCGTGACCCGCATAACCGCGTGCGCATGGCGGTGTCAGGCAGTGGCCGGCCGGCATTGACGCGCTACCAGGTGCGGCAACGCTACGTCACCACCACGCTGCTCGAATGCAGGCTCTCCACCGGACGCACGCATCAGATACGCGTGCATTTGCAAAGCATCGGCCACCCGCTGGTGGGCGATCCGGTATATCGGCGTGCCGCGTCGCGTGGCGGACCGAACGCGGTATCAAGATTTACGCGGCAGGCCCTGCACGCGACGCGGCTCGCTTTTCTGCACCCCATTGGCGGCGAACGGGTCGAATTCGAATCGCCATTGCCCGAGGATATGCGGCAGCTATTGGATAGCCTTGGTTGAATCGATGATGAATGGTGTCGAGCAAACTACCAGCGACCGCTTAGTGCACGAGTTTTGCCTGGTTCCCCAATGGCCCGCTTCGCCGCGAATTCGCGCGTTAATCACCACACGCCAGGGTGGCGTCAGTACCGGGGAATATGCGTCGATGAACCTTGGTGACCATGTTGGCGATAAGTCGGAGGCGTATCGAGAAAATCGGTGTCGCTTGCGTCTGCATCTGCCCGATGAGCCATTGTGGTTGCGTCAGGTGCATGGAACCCGTGTCATCGAGGCTTCCGATTGGTATACGGGTGTCGAGGCCGACGCTGTAGTGGCGCGAGCTGCCTCGCGGGTGCTTGCGGTGTTGAGTGCCGACTGTCTACCGGTTCTATTTTGCGATCTGGATGCCACCACAGTGGCCGTTGCGCACGCCGGCTGGCGCGGTCTCGCCTCGGGGGTCATCGAAGCCACCGTGGCAAAGATGGCGCTCGACCCGGCGCGAATCTTGGCCTATCTTGGTCCTGGTATAGGCACTGAGGCGTACGAAGTCGGCGAAGAGGTGCGCGCCGCCTTTGTCAACATCGATTCGTGCGCGGCTCCGGCATTCACCGCGCGTGGTGACGGAAAATTCCTGTGTGATCTTGCTCTATTGGCGCGACAGCGCCTGGCGAAAACGGGAATAATGTCGATCCACGGCGGCGGTTATTGCACCTATGCCGAGAAACAACGTTTTTTTTCCTACCGTCGGGATGGCCCGACCGGCCGCATGGCAAGCCTTGTTTGGATCGCGACGTAACGATCACAAACCGATTTTTACCAATCCGGGACAACCCTTGTTCGTGAATCTTTGACGATGTCGACATTTGCATGGATAACTCTGGCGAGCATCGCCGGGGGGGTACTTTCGGTGGCACTGGCCGCAGTGATCGCGCTGGCTGCGCGCGCGAGCTGGATTCCGTCGTTAGTCAGTTTTGCCATCGGCGCGCTGCTTGGGGCGGCCTTCCTTGAGATTCTTCCCAGTGCTTTCGAAGGGGCAAAAGACTTTCACTCCCTCGCGGCAACGGTGTTGGCCGGAATACTTGGATTTTTCGTTCTGGAAAAATTGGTGCTTTGGCGGCACTGCCATATTGAGGATTGCGAGGCCCACGATCCTCACGCGCATGGACATGTGCACGGCAACGCCCATGCCGATGGGCGAACAAATGGTCGAACAAACGGCCAGACAAGCGGCCAGGCTACCAGCCACGATCACGATGGCGGAAGAAGCGGCCTCTTGATCGTGGTGGGCGATAGCTTCCACAATTTCGTCGATGGCATCTTGATCGCCGCGGCATTCATGCAAAGCACGCAGTTGGGCATTGTCACGGCGGCGGCGGTGATCGCCCATGAGATTCCCCAGGAGATGGGCGACTTCGTGATTCTTCTTCATTCGGGCTATAGCAAGTTGCGCGCCCTGATGATGAATTTGATTTCCGGCCTGGCGATGATCGCGGGCAGCATGTTGGGCTACTTCGCCTTGCAGTCGATGCAGGAGTGGATTACCACTATGTTGGCGATCGCCGCAGCAAGCATGATTTACGTCGCGGTGGCGGATTTGATTCCCGGCTTGCACAAGCGCCCTGAAATTAAGGCCACCATTCATCAAGTGGTATTGATTGGCATGGGTGTGGCGGCGATCTGGCTGGTGGGTGAGTTGACCCACGGCACCTAGGCCACAAGACTTGGGCCACCAGACTTAGGCCACGAGATTTAGACCACGAAACCCAGAGGCCGACATACGCCATGATCCGCTACGGCATCGACCTTGGTGGCACCAAAATTGAGATTGCGGCGCTCGATGCGCAAGGTCAGATTCGCTTGCGCCGCAGAGTCGCCACGCCGCGCGATGATTACGATGCAATTCTTCGTGCCATCGCCGCTTTGTTGCATGACGCACGCGGTGAATTGCAGGTATCGTACCCCGTTGAATTCGACGACACCGAACCGTTCTCGGTGGGGGTTGGCGCGCCGGGAGCGGTGTCCAGTTCAAGCGGACGCCTAAAAAATTCCAATACCGCGTGTTTGAATGGCAAACCACTTAAGCAGGATCTGGAGGGTCTGCTTGGCTACCAGATACGGTTGGCCAATGATGCCAATTGCTTCGCACTATCGGAAGCGGTCGATGGTGCGGCCGCGGGCGCCAGTGTGGTGTTCGGCGTGATCTTGGGCACCGGGGTGGGTAGCGGTATTGTTGTCGATGGAAAAATTATTGAAGGCACCAATTCTATTGCCGGGGAATGGGGCCACAACCCTTTATCGGTGCCCGAAACCGATTCGCCGGCGCGCATTTGTTACTGCGGTCGCAGCGGTTGCGTTGAAACCTGGCTATCGGGTCCGGGATTCGCGGCGGATCATGCAATGCGGCATGGTGGCGCGCTGAGTGCAAAAGAGATCATTGCAGCGGCGCTGCAAGGTGAAACGGCGGCGATGCAGTCGTTGGGTCGCTACACCGAGCGCCTGGCGCGAGCCCTGTCCAATGTGATCAATATTCTTGATCCCGAAGTCATCGTTCTGGGAGGCGGCTTATCCAACATCGATTGGCTGTATCGCGATCTTCCCGAGCTACTGCTTCGCCACGTATTTAGTGATCGCGTCGATACGCGGGTGGTTAGAAACCATCATGGCGATTCAAGCGGCGTGCGCGGCGCGGCGTGGCTTTGGGGGGGTAACCTCGGCTCAAACTAAAACAGGGCTCGAATTCCCATCGAAACCCAAGTTTTGCCACGTTGCCCACCCAGTGTCGTATCCACCTGCAAGCGATTCGGTTCAACCCAATAGCGCAGACCGATTTGTTTGCTTGGTCGGTCCGCTTCCTGCCCATAACTTTCTGCGATCGCAAAAAGGCGCGAGTCCAAGGCGATTTCCGCCCCCAATCCCCAGGTGCCGCGGGTGCGCGATGCGGCTCGCTCGTTTATTGCGCCGGCATTTGCATGGAATACCACCTTGTCGTTGAGCGTGGAGACGCTGGCGATCATGTTGATATAAGGGTTCCACCGCGCCATCGGCACAGTCGGTGAGGTGCGTTGCGTGCCCAAAGTCAATCCCAGACCGAAGTCATTGGTTCGTAGCGCGCGGAGCAGTGTTTTGCCTTGGACAATCGTGGTGCCAAAGGACCCGGGCGCATCGCTTGAATGCATCGTACCCAGGGTCATCTCAAGATTGCCCAAGGGATTACATGCGGGCAAAAACCAGAATTCGGCTTCGCGCGCGCGCCCCTGTTGCTTGGCGAAACTCTCGATCTGGCAACCGCCGGCATCCACAGTGCGCGCGTCGTCCGTGACAAAAGGGCGCGCGCCAAAGGCGAGGGTGGTGACAGCGCCCAGCGCAGCGGCGATCAGATACCTGACTACGACATTTCGCTTAGCCAAGTTGGCGTGAGCGAGGCTTTGGTGATTCACCGTGCCGATCTCAAGCGAGCTTCTTACGGTTTTCGCAATCGGGCTTATTGCAATCGGCGTATAGGGATAAGGAGTGGGCGTGCAGGCTAAAACCGCGTTCGCTGGCGATACTGGTCTGGCGCTTTTCGATCTCCGCATCGAAAAACTCCTCCACGCGGCCGCATTGCATGCACACCAGATGATCGTGATGTTCGCCTTCGTTTAACTCGAACACCGCTTTGTCGGACTCAAAATGATGCCGTTGTAGGATGCCGGCCTGCTCGAATTGAGTGAGCACCCGATAAACGGTGGCTAGTCCCAATTCCACGCCCTCTGCGGTCAAGGAGCGATAGATCTCTTCTGCCGACAAATGGCGAACCTTGCTCGATTCGAACAACCGCAGAATATGCAGCCGCGGCGTGGTGACTTTGAGGCCATGAGTTTTAAGATCAGATTCATTGCTCATGGAGATTCTTTTCGGAGAGTGGAGCCTGCGATACGTTCTGGGCGGGGCGCCAAGCTTGCAGCGTGAATGCAATATGGGCTGGATGAGATTCGTGTCGCCGGGCGCGGTTCGTATGGCGGAATGTTGCCGGTAGGAAATGTAGGTTCCGCTATCATATAGCGGAATTCCTTCAGGCATATTTCATGAAATTTGCGCTAACCCTCATTGTCGGATTGCTCGCTGGCTGCAGTTATATTCCGACGATTCCCGGAACCACTCCCTACAAAATGGAAATTCAGCAAGGTAATTTCATTACCCAGGAGATGATTTCACGCCTCAAACCCGAGATGACGCGCGAGCAGGTGCGCTTCGTTCTTGGCACCCCACTGGTGGCCGATATGTTCCACGCAGATCGTTGGGACTATGTCTACATGCGCACGCCGCAAGGGGGCGGGCGATCCGAGCAAAGGCGCTTCACTGTATATTTTGTCGACGCGAAATTGAATCGCGTGGAAGGCGATGTCGTGCCTCAGGGCTTGGGAACGCAGGCCGGCGGTACCAAGCCATGAGTAGCGCCAACCCTATGAAAATCGTTGTCGCTGGTGCATCGGGGCGCATGGGCCGTACCTTGATCGAGGCGATTGGGCGCGCCGGCGATGCTAGCTTGATTGGTGCGCTGGAAGTGAGCGCCAGCGCGGCAGTTGGATCGATTGTGGGACTGCAGGACGATGGCAGTGGCGGCGTCGCGATCACTGCCGATTTCAAAGCGGCAATCGGGCAAGGCGATTGCCTGATCGATTTCACCCGACCCGAAGGCACGCTTGCACACTTGGATGCCTGTGTCGCAAGTAATATCAGAGCGGTGATCGGTACCACAGGTTTTTCTGTCGAGGAGCGCAAACGCATCGACCAGGCGGCGCGGGTCATACCCATTGTTTTGGCGCCCAATATGGCGGTTGGCGTGAACGCGACCTTTAAGCTCGCACAAGTCGCGGCGCAGATTTTGGGCGAGGAGTTCGATGTTGAAATTATCGAAGCGCATCATCGTCACAAAATCGATGCGCCCTCCGGTACCGCGCTACGCTTGGGAGAAGTGGTCGCGCAGGCCTTGGGGCGCGATCTGGCCGCAGTAGCCAAGCATGGTCGGCAGGGCGTTACCGGCGAGCGCGACGGCAAAACGATCGGCTTTCATGCCATACGTGGTGGGGATATCGTTGGCGAACACACAGTAATTTTCGCCGGGGAGGGTGAGCGCGTGGAGGTGACGGTGCGCTCGCAAAGCCGCATGACCTATGCACTAGGTGCGCTGCGAGCTTGTCGGTTTTTAATGCATCAGGGTCCAGGGTTGTACGACATGCAGGATGTGCTGGGCTTGCGTTAATTGGGGCGCATCACAATCTTGCGCGTTGGTCTCTCCATCGAGTTTTGAGGCGTTGGCGGTCTGCGGTATAATTTGCCTATTCCAACGGGACAGGCGCCGCTTGTCCCGTTGTCGTGTCTAGACCCCGCTGGAGCCCTATAGTGTCATTGCCGCCTGCCATCCTCGCACTCGCAGATGGCAGTCTATTTCGCGGCATTTCCTTCGGCGCGGAGGGATTGAGCGCAGGCGAAGTGGTGTTCAACACCGCTATGACTGGCTATCAGGAAATTCTCACCGACCCCTCCTACTGCCGGCAGATTGTCACCTTGACCTATCCGCATATCGGCAATACCGGTATCAACGCCGAGGACGAAGAATCACGCGGCGTATTCGCCGCGGGTTTGGTGATTCGCGAATTACCTTTGCGCACCTCGAGTTGGCGCTCGCAAGAAACGCTGTCGGCTTACCTCAAACGACACAATATTATTGGCTTGGCCGGTATCGACACGCGCCGCTTGACGCGCATTCTTCGCGAAAAAGGTGCGCAGGGCGGTGCGCTAATGTCTGGGGAAGTGGACGCGGTCAAAGCCCTGGCGGCGGCGCGGGCGTTTCCTGGTCTGGGTGGCATGGACTTGGCCCGGGTGGTGAGCACCGAAAAAAATTATGCATGGAATGAGGGTGTTTGGACCTTGGGCAAAGGCTATGCCGCCCATAACGATGCGCGCTTTCACGTGGTTGCTTACGACTTTGGCGTGAAACGAAACATTCTTCGCTTGTTGGCTGATCGCGGTTGTCGAGTGACGGTGGTGCCGGCGCAGACCCCGGCCAAAGCGGTTCTAGAGCAAAAGCCCGACGGGGTATTTCTATCCAATGGTCCGGGCGATCCCGAGCCTTGCGATTACGCGATCGCGGCAATTCGCGAAATTCTCGACACGACGCGTATTCCGGTATTTGGCATTTGTCTGGGACATCAATTAATGGCGTTGGCCTCCGGCGCAAAGACGCTAAAAATGAAATTTGGCCATCATGGCGCGAATCATCCGGTGAAAGATCTGGAGACCGGGCGCGTCGTAATCACCAGCCAGAATCATGGTTTCGCGGTAGATCCGGCGAGCTTGCCCGCCAATCTCAAACCGACACATGTATCTTTGTTCGATAAATCCCTGCAAGGTCTTGCGCGCACCGATAGGCCGGCGTTTTGTTTACAAGGTCACCCGGAGGCAAGTCCCGGTCCCCATGACATTGCCTACCTTTTTGATCGCTTCGCGACAATGATGCAAGCCAAGAGCGGGCAGGAAACCCATGCCTAAACGCTCCGACATCAAATCCATATTGATTATTGGCGCGGGGCCAATTGTCATCGGTCAGGCGTGTGAATTCGATTACTCGGGCGCGCAGGCTTGTAAGGCATTGCGCGAAGAGGGCTACAAGGTCATTTTGGTCAATTCGAATCCCGCCACCATCATGACCGACCCGGAGATGGCCGATCTCACTTACATCGAGCCGATTCAATGGCAGGTGGTGGAGAACATCATCGCGCGCGAACGGCCCGATGCATTGTTGCCGACCATGGGCGGACAAACGGCGCTTAATTGCGCGCTGGATTTGACCAAACACGGTGTGCTGGAAAAATACGGCGTTACGCTGATTGGGGCTTCGAGCGAGGCCATCGACAAAGCCGAGGACCGGGAAAAATTCAAAAAAGCCATGGAGCGAATTGGGCTGGCCTGCCCGCGCTCGGGGCTCGCACATTCGCTCGAGGAAGCCTTGCAGCGTCAGGCTGCGGTGGGATATCCGGTAGTCATTCGGCCATCGTTTACGCTCGGCGGTTCGGGCGGCGGCATTGCGTACAACAAGGAAGAATTCATCGCCATCTGCGAACGTGGCCTGGACGCCTCGCCCACCCGCGAGTTGCTCATCGAAGAATCGGTGATCGGCTGGAAAGAATTCGAGATGGAGGTGGTGCGCGACAGGGTGGATAACTGCATTATCGTCTGCTCGATAGAAAATCTTGATCCGATGGGCGTGCACACCGGCGATTCGATCACCGTCGCGCCCGCGCAGACGTTGACTGACAAGGAATACCAGATCATGCGCGATGCCTCGATCGCGGTATTGCGCGAGATTGGTGTCGAGACCGGCGGCTCGAACGTGCAATTCGCCATCAGCCCGGTGGATGGGCGCATGTTGGTGATCGAAATGAACCCGCGAGTTAGTCGCTCTTCGGCGTTGGCATCCAAAGCGACGGGTTTTCCCATCGCGCGCATCGCCGCCAAGCTCGCCATTGGTTACACCCTGGATGAATTGGCCAACGAAATTACCGGCGGCGCGACCCCGGCATCGTTTGAGCCCACCATCGATTACGTGGTGACCAAGATTCCGCGTTTCGCTTTCGAGAAATTTCCCACCGCCAACAATCGCTTGACGACGCAAATGAAATCGGTGGGTGAGGTGATGGCCATAGGCCGCACCTTCCAGGAGTCGTTCCAGAAAGCATTGCGCGGTCTGGAAGTGGGCGTGGACGGCTTGAATCAAAAGACCACCGATCGCGAGACGTTGGAGAAAGAACTGGGCGAGCCCGGCCCGGAGCGAATCTGGTACGTGGGCGACGCGTTCGAGAACGGCATGACGCTTGACGAAGTGCATGCGCTGACACACATCGACCCGTGGTTTCTCGCGCAAATCGAGGAGATCGTCCAGTTGGAGATGGATCTGGATGATCGTGCGTTGGATTCGATCGACGCGGATTTCCTGCGTGTTTTGAAGCGCAAGGGTTTTTCCGATCGCCGCTTGGCCTATTTGCTCAAATCCAGCGAGCTTCTGGTTCGCGAGAAACGTCACGCGAATGGCATTCGCCCGGTGTATAAGCGCGTGGATACCTGCGCCGCCGAATTCGCGACGCGTACCGCCTATATGTATTCGACTTATGAGGAGGAATGCGAGGCGGCGCCGACGGATAAGAAAAAAATCATGGTTTTGGGCGGCGGACCGAATCGCATTGGGCAAGGTATTGAATTCGATTACTGTTGTGTGCACGCCGCTATGGCGTTGCGCGCCGATGGTTACGAAACCATCATGGTGAACTGCAATCCGGAAACCGTCTCCACCGATTACGACACTTCCGACCGCCTGTATTTCGAGCCGCTGACACTCGAAGATGTGCTGGAGATCGTCCATCTTGAAAAACCCTTGGGCGTGATTGTCCAGTTCGGCGGGCAAACACCGTTGAAACTCGCTCGTGATCTGGAGAAGGCCGGTGTGCCTATCATTGGCACCAGCCCCGATATGATCGATGCGGCGGAAGATCGCGAGCGCTTCCAGAAACTATTGCATAAATTGGGCTTGAAGCAACCGCCCAATCGCACCGCGCGCACCGAGGCCAAGGCTTTGACGCTGGCATTGGAAATCGGTTATCCATTAGTGGTGCGGCCTTCCTATGTACTGGGTGGGCGCGCCATGGAAATCGTCCATGAGCAAAAAGACTTGGAACGCTACATGCGCGAGGCGGTCAAGGTATCCAACGATTCGCCGGTGTTGTTGGATCGCTTCCTCAATAATGCCGCAGAGGTGGATGTCGATGCGGTGAGTGATGGCAAGCGCGTGGTGATTGGCGGCGTCATGGAGCATATCGAGCAGGCTGGCGTGCATTCGGGCGATTCGGCTTGTTCCTTGCCGCCGTATTCCTTGTCGCCAGCTATCGAAGCCGAGCTTCGCAAGCAAACGGTGGCCCTGTCTAAGGCCTTGAAGGTGGTGGGCTTGATGAACGTGCAATTCGCAATTCAGGGCGATGACGTTTATGTGCTGGAAGTCAACCCGCGCGCCTCGCGCACTGTGCCCTTCGTCGGCAAGGCAACCGGCGTGCCCTTGGCCAAGATCGCCGCGCGTTGCATGGTGGGACAATCTCTGGATTCGCAAGGTCTGAAAAACGAGGTCATCCCGCATTATTTTTCGGTGAAGGAGGCGGTGTTTCCCTTCGCCAAGTTTCCCGGCGTCGATACCATTCTGGGACCGGAAATGAAGTCCACGGGAGAGGTGATGGGGGTAGGGCGCAATTTTGGCGAGGCGTTCGTCAAATCCCAGCTAGCCGCCGGTACGCGCCTGCCAAGTGGCGGCAAGGCGTTCATCAGCGTGCGTGATCGTGACAAGGAAGCTGCCGTGGTTATTGCGCGCGATCTTCTGGATCTTGGCTTTACGCTGGTCGCGACGCGTGGCACGGCCGCAGTGTTGATCAAACACGGCATCGCGGTGACCGCGATCAACAAGGTGGCCGAGGGCCGGCCACATGTTGTCGATATGATCAAAAATGCCGAGATCCGCCTGATCGTCAATACCGTGGAAGAAAAACGCAACGCGGTATCGGATTCGCGTTCGATTCGTACCAGCGCGGTGCAGCAGCGGGTGACTTATTACACCACCCTTGCTGGTGCGCGCGCGGCTTGCGAAGGCATGCGCCAGCGCCGCACCAATGCCTTGGCGCCTTATACATTGCAGGAATTGCATAGTTCATTGTGATTTCGCTACGGGGGCTCGTTGTATGATGCGCCCCTGCCATTCGCCAGCCTGTCGCGACGAGCAGGCAGCCAACGCTTGGAGAACCCCAGACTATGCCTAGTGTTCCAATGACTATCGCGGGCGCCGAGAAACTGCGCCAGGAATTGCATCGATTGAAAACGGTCGAGCGTCCCAATACCATCGCGGCGATCGCTGAGGCGCGCTCGCACGGTGATTTGTCGGAAAACGCAGAATACGATGCGGCCAAGGAAAAACAAAGTTTTATCGAAGGGCGGATCGCGGAGGTCGAATCCAATCTGGCCAATGCGCAAGTGATCGATCCCAGGTTGGTCGATGCCGATGGCCGCTGCGTATTTGGCTCGACGGTCGATCTTCAGGACGTCGAATCGAGCGAGACCATGACCTATCAAATCGTTGGCGACGACGAGGCCGACATTAAGGTGCGAAAAATATCCATCAGTTCGCCATTTGCGCGGGCGTTGATTGGCAAATATGCCGGGGATGTCGCCACGGTCCAGGCGCCCGGTGGTGCTCGCGAATTCGAGATCGTTGATGTACGCTATGAATAATTAAGTAGTTCCTGCGCCTTCGGCGCGACGTTGTCTTCGGGAGGGGATATGAAAAAACTATCAAAATCGAAGTTGGCGGCGTGGTCTGCGCTTGGCGCCCTATTTGGATCGGCGGGACAAACCAGCGCGGCGGGCTTTGCCTTGTATGAACAAAGCGGGAGTGGCATGGGAAATGCGTTTGCCGGCGTTTCCTCTTCGGCGGAAGACGCTAGCACCATATTCTGGAATCCCGCCGGGATGGCTAAGCTTGCCCCAGGCAAACATATCGCGATCGCCGGATATTCAATTAATCCCAATACCAAATTTTCCAATGGTGTTAGTGCTGCGGGCTTGAATCGCACCGATTTTGGGGCGATGGCGGCAATGCTGGCAATTCGGCCATCATTCCCAACGGATATTTTGCGATGGATCTCAACTCGACCTGGAATTTTGGCGTCGGCGTTAATGTTCCTTTCGGCCTTGCCACCGAGTACGACCCTAATTGGGTAGGTCGTTTTCAGGGGATCAAGTCGGAAATCAAAACCATCAATATCAACCCATCCGTTTCGTGGAAGGCATCGAACCAGCTTTCGCTTGGGTTTGGCGTCAACTACATCCAGGGTGAGATCAACTTGTTGACCGGCGTCAACTACAAGGGGCTGGTATTGGGGACGGCGTTAAACCCGGCAGTCGCGGCCAATGCCGAAGGTCAGAACAAAGTCGAACTAGATGGCAGTGGTTGGGGATACAACCTGGGTCTTCTCTACGATGTTACGCCAACGACGCGTCTGGGCATTGCTTATCGATCCACTGTAAAACAGGACCTCTCCGGTAACGTGAATTTTAGCGGTGTTCCTGGGGCGTTCGCCTTGAGTCCCGCGCTGACTGCCGGCACTGCCAATGGCGGCGTGAAGTTAAGCGTCAAAACACCTGACAACGCGACGTTTAGTCTGACGCATAAGCTTAATTCGCAGTGGGATCTTTTAGGCGAAATGACCTGGACCGGTTGGAGCGTGATCAAATCGATTCCGTTAACTCGCGATACCGGCGTGTTATTGGACACGCTGAGTTTCAATTTCAAGGACACGATGCGTTATTCGGGTGGTGCGCGCTACAAAATGAGCGACACCTGGACCTTGAAAATGGGCTTGGCGTTCGACGAATCTCCCGTCCCCAACGCCGTTGACCGCAGTGTGCGACTACCCGACAGCGACCGTACTTGGTATACCTTTGGCGCTAAATACAAAGTATCCAACGCGGGGGCGATCGATATGGCTTTTGCCCATATTCGCGCTAAAAGCGCGCCTATTACCAATAATCAGAACGTCGGCAATGTGCGCGGCAACGTCGATGGCAGTTACAAAGGCACCGTAAATATCCTCAGCGTTCAGTACAGCCACGCGTTCTAGAGTTCGGCGGGAACATTCGGCGTGAAATTGCGGTGACGCCTGGTCGCGAATAGCTTAGCGGCGCCGCGTCGATGGGCGGCGCGTATCACCGAATCGGTTGGCGCCTGATCTCTCGCGACGCGCCTCGCGGCTAGCCGGCTTATGGCGTTTTTTTGCATCGCCCGAATCTGGCTTGTTTCGCGTAATAGCGGGTTTTTTTGTCGTTTCTTCCTTGGGAATTTCGCGGTAAATCACCACGATTTTCCCGATTTGCTGCACCAGTTGGGCAGCGGTTTGCACGCAAATCGATTCGCTCATTGATTGACGTTCGGCCCGTTCGGCGCTGGCGACGCGAATTTTTATCAAGTCATGCGCTTTGAGGCTTCGCTCGATCTCCGCGATGACGCCCGGAGTCAAGCCGGCGTTACCAATGATGACCACCGGGGCTAGGGGGTGGGCGCGCGCTCGGAGCAAGCTGCGTTCGGAGGAATTGAGGAGTTTCATACGCGCATTCTATCTGGTGCGAGCAAAATGAAGCGGGCACGCTTGCGATTGAGGCAAAGGTGGAGCGGTGGAGCGTAATTTCGGTAGAGGCTCAGGGTGAAAAAAGGCGGATCGAATATTGGCAATTCGTGGATGCGCGAACATGTCAATGACCATTATGTGCAGCAGGCAAAATCCCGAGGCTATCGGTCGCGCGCGGCGTTCAAACTTTTGCAAATCGACGAAAAGGACCACTTAATTTCGCCCGGCATGCTGGCGGTGGATCTGGGCGCGGCCCCGGGAAGCTGGTCGCAGGTTTTGGCGCAAAAAATAGGTGGCAAGGGGAGGGTGGTAGCACTTGATATCTTGCCCTTCGAGCCGATACCCGGAGTAGAGGTGCTGCAAGGCGACTTTCGCGAAGACGAGCCCCTGTCGCGCTTGCTTTCTGCTATGGCGGGGCGAAAAGCTGATCTTGTTATTTCGGACATGGCCCCCAATATTACTGGTATCGCGTCAAGCGATCAGGCGAGGAGCATGGATCTTTGCGAATTGGCATTGGACTTCGCCTGTGAACATTTGCGCCTAGAGGGGGCATTCCTGGTCAAGGTGTTTCAAGGCGGGGGATATCCAGAATATCTGGCCAGAGTGCGTCGCGCGTTTAGGACAGTGGCATCGCGCAAGCCCGATGCGTCGCGCGGGCGGTCTGCGGAGATGTATTTACTCGGAAAAGGTTTTTTGGGCGCCGAATCGTCGACTTGATGCTCGCCCCTGCCAGAGCTGAGGGTGGGGCCGGTATTTCGGGTTGGCATAGGGTCGTCGGATAAGACTAGAATAACGCTCCCGTTAAAGTTCGATCTTGATTTATAGATCGTTTAGGAAAGTTCCATTTGAACAATTTATTCAAGAACTTGGTAATTTGGCTGGTCATCGGCTTGGTGCTGATGACGGTGTTCAATCAATTCAATACCCGGCAGCAGACGTTGACCTTGATGGACTATTCGCAGTTCATCGAAGAGGTGAAGGCAGGCCGTATTGGAGAAGTGGTGATCGAAGGCCGCAATCTCAAGGCGCGCACCATGGATGGCAAACCAGTGACCAGCTACTCGCCTGGGGATATTTGGTTGGTATCTGATCTGCTCAAATACGGCGTGAAGATCAAGGCGAAGCCAGAAGAAGAGCCATCGCTCTTAATGAATATTTTTGTCTCCTGGTTCCCGATGCTGCTGTTGATCGGCGTTTGGGTGTTTTTCATGCGCCAAATGCAGGGCGGTGGTCGCGGCGGCGCGTTTTCCTTCGGCAAGTCGCGTGCGCGCATGATGGATGAATCCAGCAACACGGTGACCTTCGCGGATGTCGCCGGTTGCGAAGAAGCCAAGGAAGATGTCGCCGAGTTGGTGGATTTTCTGCGCGACCCAACTAAATTCCAGAAATTAGGCGGGCGTATCCCCAAGGGGGTACTGATGGTGGGTAGCCCGGGAACCGGAAAAACCTTGCTCGCTCGAGCGATCGCCGGTGAAGCAAAAGTGCCATTTTTCTCCATTTCCGGTTCCGATTTCGTCGAAATGTTCGTCGGTGTCGGCGCGGCGCGGGTTCGCGATATGTTCGAACAGGCGAAGAAACAATCGCCATGTATCGTATTCATTGATGAAATCGATGCGGTAGGGCGGCAACGTGGCGCCGGCCTGGGCGGCGGCAACGACGAACGCGAGCAAACGTTGAATCAATTGTTAGTGGAGATGGACGGGTTCGAAGGGACAACCGGGGTGATCGTGATTGCCGCGACCAACCGCCCCGATGTGCTCGATCCGGCATTGTTGCGTCCCGGTCGATTCGATCGGCAGGTGGTCGTGCCGTTACCGGACATCCGCGGCCGCGAAGAAATCCTCAAGGTTCACATGCGCAAGGTTCCCATGGCGCCGGATGTGAAAGCCGACATTATTGCGCGTGGTACACCGGGATTTTCGGGCGCGGATCTGGCGAATCTAGTCAATGAAGCCGCGTTGTTCGCGGCACGCCAGAACAAGCGCTTGGTCGATATGGACGATTTCGAGCGTGCCAAGGACAAAATTATCATGGGCGCCGAACGTCGCTCCATGGTTATGCCCGAGGAAGAGCGTCGCAATACTGCTTACCACGAGTCTGGGCATGCGGTGGTGGCGAAACTACTTCCCAAAACCGATCCGGTGCACAAGGTCACCATTATTCCGCGTGGGCGGGCCTTGGGTGTCACCATGCAGTTGCCCACCGAAGATCGCTATAGTCAGGATCGCAACCGTCTTCTCAATACTATCGCCGTGTTGTTTGGCGGGCGTATCGCCGAGGAGATTTTCATGAGCCAAATGACAACCGGGGCATCGAACGACTTCGAGCGAGCCACTGAAATCGCACGGCGCATGGTGACGCAATGGGGCATGTCGGACGCTTTAGGGCCCATGGTCTATGGTGAGAACGAAGGCGAAGTGTTTCTTGGGCGCTCGATCACCACGCATAAGAATGTGTCCGAAACCACCATGCAAAAAGTGGATCAGGAGATTCGCCGCATCATCGATCAGCAATACGCCTTGGCGAGAAAACTGATCGAGGAAAATCGCGACAAGGTCGAGGCCATGACCAAGGCGCTCTTGGAGTGGGAAACGCTGGATGCCGATCAATTGAACGACATCATGGCGGGCCTGCCACCGCGCCCACCCAAACCCACGCAATCCTCGCAGAAACCGCCTCAGCAACCCGGTCCAACCAGCGCCACCGAGACCGCCCCTGCCGCTTGAGTGCTTGGTTTCGTTGCGGCAGTTTCAGGTTTGTATTGTCGCGTCCGTTGATAATGGGCGTGGTCAACCTCACGCCGGATTCTTTTTCCGATGGCGGCTTGTTCCTCGACTCGGCCCTTGCGATTGATCATGCGTATCGACTGATCGATGAGGGCGCGGATGTGCTGGATGTTGGCGCCGAATCGTCAAGACCTGGCGCGAAAATGGTGCCCGCAGGCGAGGAGATCGCGCGCCTAGTGCCGATTTTGCGCGCGCTGCGCGACGCGGCGGTGCCTATATCGGTTGACACCGTGAAACCCGAGGTCATGCGCGCTGCCATCACTGAAGGGGCCTCGTTGATCAACGATATTTATGCGTTGCGCAACGACGGAGCGTTGTCGGCGGTGGCGGATTCCGCGGTTGGCGTTTGTCTCATGCATATGCGTGGCGAACCCGCGACCATGCAAGATTCGCCAGAATACGGTGATGTGATCGGCGAGGTGAGCAAATTTTTGTCTGAACGGGTTTGGGCGGCCGAAGAAGCTGGCGTCGCTCGCGAGAGGATCTGCGTGGATCCCGGATTCGGTTTTGGAAAGACCGTCGAACACAATCTCAAATTGCTTCAGAGCCTTAAGCAATTTGAATTGATTGGATTACCTGTGTTATTTGGGGCTTCGCGAAAGTCGACATTGGGTTCCGTGACCGGTAGGGCGGTGGACGAGAGGGTACATGCCAGCGTCGCGACGGCGTTGTTGGCCGCGCAAAACGGCGCCTCGATTTTGCGGGTACACGATGTGGCACCGACCAAAGATGCCATCGCCATGTGGCTAGCCATGCAGGGCAAATCGAACCCAACGACGCAACAATTACTTGGAAAACCGCAATGAGCAGAAAATATTTTGGTACCGATGGCGTGCGCGGCAAGGTGGGCAAGACACCCATCACGCCTGAATTCGCGATGCGCCTGGGATTCGCCGCCGGAACGGTCTTAGTGCGGCATTCGATCATGCCGAAAGGTGAGCACCCGGCGGTATTGATAGGCAAAGACACGCGCGTTTCAGGTTATATGTTGGAGGCGGCTTTGGAGGCCGGCTTTTCGGCCGCGGGTGTTGATGTCGTGTTGGTGGGGCCAATGCCCACGCCGGGCGTGGCTTACCTAACCCGTGCGTTGCGTTTGCAGATTGGCGTGGTGATTAGCGCTTCGCATAATCCGTTTGATGATAACGGCGTGAAGTTTTTCTCGGCGCAGGGGGCGAAGCTGCCCGACGAAGTCGAAGTCGAGATCGAGGCGCAGTTGGATCGCCCAATTCGTTGCAAAGATTCCAAGCAACTGGGCAAGGCGCGGCGTATCGATGACGCGGTGGGGAGGTACGTCGAGTTTTGCAAAAGCACGTTCCCTCAGTCCTTGGATTTACGTGGTTTAAGAATCGTGGTCGATTGCGCGCAGGGCGCCGCCTATCACGTCGCGCCGTTGGTGTTTCACGAACTGGGCGCGGAGGTGATACCGATTGGCGTGAGCCCTGACGGCTACAACATCAACGACAAGGTTGGCGCCACGCACACTGAAACACTTAGTTTCGCGGTGCGCAAGGAATCAGCGGATCTGGGCATTGCCTTGGATGGCGATGGTGACCGTTTGATCATGGTCGATTCTCGCGGTCACCGTTACGATGGCGATCAATTGCTCTTCATCATCGCGCATGGTCGCGTAAAACCAGCTGGTGTCGCGGGCACGCTTATGACCAACTTGGCGCTGGAATTGGCCTTGCGCAAACAAGGAATCGAATTCGCCCGTGCCAAAGTGGGTGATCGCTATGTACTGGAACTCATGCAACAGCATGGATGGAGTTTGGGGGGGGAAAATTCCGGCCACATCATATGTTTGGATAAACATACCACTGGCGATGGCATTGTTTCCGCGCTTCAGGTTCTCGCCGCGATCAGGTCGAAACGTTCGACGCTTGCGATCATGAGCCGCGGGTTAAAACTATTTCCCCAGGTTTTGATCAATGTACCGGCGCCGAAAGGATTCGATTGGACGCGCCGGCCGCTACTGGTGCGTGAGGTCAAACTGGCGCAGGAGGCTTTGGGCGAAACTGGGCGCGTGTTGTTGCGCGCCTCCGGGACCGAGCCGTTGTTTCGCGTCATGGTGGAGGGTGCACAGGGCGCCAAGGTGAAGGCGCTAGCACGAGTTCTGGCCAACATGGTGATAAAAGAGGCGTGACAGGGAGGTTTTTTCTCCAACCTAGATTGTCGGTACAAATGCAAAAAACCCTGAAAATTCCGATACTTTGTTTGACCCTACCGAGGGCAAACCGCTAAAATATCGGGCTTTTGGTGGGTGGTAATTCGAATGCGGCGTAGATTGGTGGCAGGCAACTGGAAAATGCACGGCAGCCTTGCCTCAAACGGTGCGTTGCTCGCTTCGCTGCAAGGCCAACTCGCACGGCAAAGCGCTGTGATTCACGCGAATATCGATGTCGCGGTATGCGTCCCCTACCCATATTTGGCCCAAGTGGAATCGGCCTTGCGTGGCAATTTGATCGCCTGGGGTGCGCAAGATCTAAGCGAACACGAAAGTGGCGCCTATACCGGAGAAGTGTCCGGTGCGATGCTCGCCGAATTCGGTTGTCGTTACGTATTGGTGGGGCACTCGGAACGTAGGGTATTGCATGGTGAAACTGATTCGCAAGTGGCGGCAAAATTCGCCGCCGCGCGACGTGCGGGATTGGTTCCGGTGCTGTGTGTTGGAGAGACACTTGAACAACGCGACGCTGGTGAGACGGAAAAAGTATTGGAGCGACAGCTTCTGGCAGTAGTGAAGCTGAATGGAGCTGCCGAGTTCGGCCAAGCTGTGCTTGCGTATGAACCGGTTTGGGCCATAGGTACGGGGCGTACCGCGACCTCGGCGCAGGCGCAAGCGGCGCATAGGCACCTGCGCGATGTATTGCATGTCGAGGATTCATTGGTCGCTGCGAATCTGACTATGGTCTATGGTGGTAGCGTTAAGCCAAGTAATGCGGCTGAGATATTCGCCATGCCGGACGTGGACGGCGGATTAATAGGCGGCGCTTCGTTAGTCGCGGAGGACTTTGTCGCGATTTGCGCGGCCACCAGGTCGGGAAATTAAGAGGATCGTATGAATATATTGCTTACTGCGGTGTTGATTGTTCACGTTGTCGCAGCGCTGGGGATAATAGGTCTTGTGCTCCTGCAACACGGCAAGGGTGCGGACATGGGCGCGGCGTTTGGCGGTGGCGCATCCGGGAGTCTTTTTGGCGCAACCGGTTCGGCAAATTTTTTATCCAGGGCAACAGCCGTATTGGCGTTAATATTTTTTCTGACTAGTTTGGGTCTTGCCTATATCGCCACGCATCGTCCCAAGGAATCATCGGGTGTTATGGATTCGATCAAGGAAAATTCCGTAGTTCCTTCACCCGTCAACACGGCACCTGCGGGTGCGGCGCCACAAGTGGATGCGGTGCCGGTGCCTCAGTCAAGCGGTGCTGCGCAGAAATCAAGCGAGGTGCCGAAATAGTAGAATACGCGGCGCGCTTTGCATGGCGTCGCAGCGAGTCGCATTGATGGTTCAGAATGCGATAAGTTGAACAAGCGGTTCTTGGCGTTACGAGTGTCGTGGGAGCATGTGTCGGAAACGAAACTTACCCTCGCAATCAGGTAACTGAGTCCGTATGCCGACGTGGTGGAATTGGTAGACACGCCGTCTTGAGGGGGCGGTGACGAAAGTCGTGAGAGTTCGAGTCTCTCCGCCGGCACCAAGTGTTTTTACTAGCGATTGATCGATACGCGAAATATTGTCCGCATAAGAATGAAACCTGATCTCAAAGCCAGTACGGAAAATGACTGCGATCAATCGGTCGTAGCCGCGCGCGTGTTGCGTATGAGTCGATAGCAACGTGCTGGAAAATTATTTCCCCATATTGCTTTTTATCGCGGTGGCGACAGTTGTCGGAGTCGCGCCGATCTGCGCGGGCCGGGTAATGAGTTTTATTTTGGGAACGCATCGTCCCGATGCCGAAAAGCTTTCGCCCTACGAGTGCGGTTTCGAGGCATTCGAGGACGCGCGCATGAAGTTCGATGTGCGTTATTACCTGGTTGCGATTCTGTTCATCCTTTTCGATCTTGAAATTGCGTTTCTATTTCCCTGGGCGGTGTCGCTCAAGGAGATTGGTTTCCTTGGGTTCGTATCTATGATGGTGTTTCTCGCCATCTTGGTGGTGGGCTTCATTTACGAATGGAAGAAGGGAGCGCTTGATTGGGAATAGCGCCGAAAACCGTGTCTACCAGGGGTCATCATGGGCGCCAATGATCAGGGCTTGATGCAGCAGGGGTTCGTCACCACTACGATCGACACCGTCGTCAATTGGACGCGTACAGGGTCTTTGTGGCCGATGACCTTTGGGCTTGCCTGTTGCGCGGTGGAGATGATGCATGCGGGCGCCGCGCGCTACGATTTGGATCGATTTGGCATCGTGTTTCGCCCCAGTCCCAGGCAATCGGATTTAATGATTGTCGCGGGCACCTTGTGCAACAAAATGGCCCCGGCACTGCGCAAGGTCTATGACCAGATGGCCGAGCCGCGTTGGGTGTTGTCGATGGGGTCCTGTGCTAACGGCGGCGGTTATTATCACTATTCGTATTCGGTGGTGCGTGGTTGTGATCGTATCGTTCCCGTGGATGTTTATGTTCCGGGCTGTCCACCCACCGCGGAAGCTTTGCTCTACGGCCTGGTACAACTGCAAAACAAGATCAAGCGCAATGAAACCATCATGCGCTGACGG
>JBJXEY010000293.1:0-14989 GCA_046153355.1 Burkholderiales bacterium | reverse complement strand
GGTCGCACGCAGCATTTTGATGGCGTCTTGCAATATCTCTTCGAGTTGCGCCACGCGTATCGCCTGGGGTTGGGCGCGGCTGAAGGTGAGAATCTGGCGTACCAGATCGCGCGCGTGCTGGCTCGCCTTCTCGATCTCGCCAAGGCTTTCCTGTACCGCGTCTCCCGGATCGGCCTCCAGCCGCGCGAGTTCCACGTTGCCCAGGATGGCGGCGAGAATGTTGTTGAAGTCGTGTGCAATGCCCCCGGATAGCGTGCCCAGCGCTTCCATTTTCTGCGCCTGATTGAGCTGGGCTTCAAGGCGCTTTTGTTGTTCTTCGGCCATCTTGCGTTCGGTGATATTGGTGCCTACGCCGCGGTAGCCGGCGAAATCACCTTGCGCATCGAACACCGGTTCGCCGCTGAGCGAGGCGTAGTAGGGATTTCCATCGTCCCCGGAGCGAACATATTCGAAATTCTTGAACGGCCGATGGGCTTCGAGCGTGGCGCGGTGGTTTTCCCATGAGCCCTCTACAGGGGTGCGCGCCAGGTCGTCCCATCGCGTCTTGCCCAGCACCTTCTCCGGCCGCGTACCGGAGCGTTGCGCGAACGTTTCAGAAAGAAACGACATGCGATACTGCTTGTCCTGCTCCCAGTACCAATCCGACGAAAGGTTGGTCAAACTGCGAAAACGCGCTTCGCTTTCGCGCAATGCCGCGTCGTTGCCATGTTTGGCGATGCCAATCGCCGCGGTATGCGTGGCGATATCGATCAAATTCTTTTGCTGCGCAGTGGGTAGGGTGGGTTCGCGGAAATACATGGCGAAAGTGCCCAGCACCTTGCCTTGGGCATCGAGAATCGGCGTGGACCAGCAGGCTCGAAGGCCATGGGCTAGCGCCAGATCGCGGAAGCTTGCCCACAGCGGATCGGTGGCGATATCCGCGACGATTACCGGTTTGCCCGTGAAAGCGGCTGTGCCGCAGGAACCAACCCGCGCGCCGATGGCGATGCCGTCGATGGCATGGTTGTATTCCGCTGGCAAGCTAGGCGCGGCGCCGTGGCGAAGATGCTGACCATCCGCGTCGAGCAGCAACACCGAACCGAGCATCCCTGGCGACTGGTGCTCGATGATGCCGACCAGCGTACCCAGAATCTCATCCAGCGGCGCGTTCATGAGAATCATCTCCAGCACGCGCTTTTGCCCTTCGAGGAGAGCTTCATTGCGTTTGTGATCGCTGATGTCCCTGGCGATGCCGCGGTAGCCGGTGAATTGGCCCTGGGTGTCGAACATTGGCTCGCCGCTGATCGACACCCAGGGCGTGCGCCCGTTTTGATCGGCACGGCGCAATTCCAGGTCGTGAAACGGCACACGCGCATCCAGCATCGCCTGGTGTTTTGCCCAGTCGAGATGGCTCATGTTGAGCGCGGGCAATTCCCAGCGCGTCTTGCCCAGGTTATGCGATTCTCCAATGCCGCTGGTGGCGGGCAATGATCCTTCGATCATGGTGAAGCGGTGCTGCGCGTCTTGTTCCCAATAGCCATCCGTGGATAGTTTAGTGAGGCTGCGAAAGCGCGTTTCGCTCGCGGCAATTTCGTGTTGCCGGTGCGCCAGGCGCGCGAGTAACCACAATATCAACGCGCCCAGTGCCAGCAACGCGAAAGATACTGCGGCGGCGATCCAGCGTTGCCGGGCAAACGCCTCATCCAGCGGTTCGAGAATCGAGGCCGCGTCCAGACCCAATACGATGGTCAGGGGCACTTCGGATAAACGTTGCCACGCGTAAAAACGATCTAATCCGGTCTCTGCGGTTGGGTCGCGGTAGTTTCCTTTTGCCGCCGCTTCCGCGGCCATGAATGGCGGTGGCGATGTCTTCCCGGCGAACCCGTTGAATCTCTGGTTGTGAGCAATTAGGCTGCCCTCGCCGTCGAAAAGGCCAACGACATCATTCGGGCGCAGTTCAATGCTCGACAATAATTCAGCTATGTAAGTTGTCGATACCGACAAGCTAGAAATTCTAAAAACCTCGACGCCACGCAATACAGGGCGCGATAGCGTGAGGCGAAAATCGCCTGTTTCCGCGACCCTTACGGGTTTGCCAACCGAGAGGCGATTCTGCGCATCCACGGGTATTGGGGCAGGCGTTTTGCGCGCAATGGTGCTCGAAGCCTGGCCTGCGGCATACTGGAGAATGGGTTTGCCGTCAATGTCGGTAAGCGTATAGACCAGCGAAGTACTCGGCGGAAACGCGCTCAACAGCGATTCGGCAAACGACTTATTGGCGTTGGCGCCGTTGCCATGATCGTGGCCGAGCGTGCGCAGCACGAAGTCCATATTGCGCATGGCCACATTCATGCGGCTGGCAACCGCGCTCGCAAGTTGCAAGACGCGTTTTTCGGTGGTATCGATAACCCGAACGCGTTGCGCTTGTTGCTCGGTCAATAGAATCGCGAATAGCAGTCCTATGGCCAGAAATATCAAGGCAACAATCAACGCGGCGGCAACGCGAAATCTGGGCCTGGAGTTTGATTGGTTTGTCAAAAAAGGACACCGCGAGAGGGAAATGGCATGGAAGTCTGGTACGGGACTCCAATTCACAGACTACCACTCAGCCTAGTCTCGCGGAACATCGGGAAACCCTGAATACAGAGGTAGAACCACGCCTATTTCGGGCTTAAACGATAGGCAGGCTACCTTTCAGGAGCACGCGGCTACCCGTATGGAGTGCGATTTTTGGATCCTCGTATCGGATAGGCCAATTGTCCCAGCCACGTCTCAGGCGGTTGAAACTTGACCGTGCCGTATTGTTTCGGCCAATGATCTGGTAGGTGGGCCGTGCGAAAGAGTTTATCCCATAACGGCAATATCACCGCGAAATTTTTGTCAATGCCTTCTTCATCGGAAGTGTGATGCCAATGGTGGAATTCAGGTGTGGCGATCAACCAACGAAGGCGCGGCCAGCGAGCCCGGAGGTTGGCGTGAATGAACACGGCGTGAAACGAAACGAAGGCAAGGTACGCATACACCGCCGCCGGTGAAAACCCGAGCACAAACACCGGCGCGAACGCTGCGGCGCGAGTGACCAGAATATCCACGATATGCAAACGCGAGCCCGCCAACCAATCCAGCTGGCGGCTGGAATGATGGATGGCGTGGAAATTCCATAACCAGGGGATCTTATGAAAGGCACGGTGTACCCAATAATCGACTAGGTCCACTACCAACAGAATTTCCGCGAATTGAATCCAGAGGGGTTGTGCGCGCACCCAATCGTGGAAGGGCAGAGCAAGGGTCCAAGCAAAAAGCGCTTGTGCCGGAATCATGGTGGCGAAGGAGAGTAACTGCACCCCCGAATGGCTGACGAAAAAATGTTTCAGATCGGTTTGCCAGCCTTGGCGAAAAATGTTTTGCCGATGCAAAAGATATACGCGTTCCAACGGAATGAAAAACAGACCGAGGACGAGTAGCTCCAGCACGAAATAATCCAGACCGACGAAAAAATTTCTTGGGCCCAGATTCATCGGTTCCACTTCGGCTCCACCCATTGCCATGGCCACCAGGCCCAGGCCAATGCCCAGCGCACCGTAGGTTTTTGAGCGCAACAAAAGCATGCCCGCGGCGCCCAGGGCGAAACTCGCCAGAATGGTCGCCAGCAATATGCCGCGAAACACCTCGATATTCGCGCGGTAGAAAGGTCGTGCGTCCTGCGTGACCAGCAAATCGGGAAGCAGAAAGCAAAATTCCCCGAGCACCGCCAATACGCCGAGGAGGCCCGCGGAAACACTGGCGCGCCTTCCCCAGGCCGCTCGTTTTGCGGCGTTCATTTCAGCGCGTTCCCATAGGTAAAAATCAATTCCTACTGATTTCCACGGATATTAACCCTAGATTGTAAAGGGTTAAATTGAAAGGGATTTTATTGCGCGCGCGGGGCGCAAATAGTACATTTTGTCGGCTGAATCTTAGTTTGGCTCCCAATAGGAATGGCCTGCATCTGTGGTCAACAATAAAACGGAGGTTATCCATGGTTCCCCTAGATCCCGCGCCGCCTGAGGCGATTGCACCCCGGCCAACTTGGAAGTCGCTTGAAAAAGTGAAGGTGGTGAAGGAGGAGCCGATTGCGGCGAAAAAATCTCCCTCGCCTCAGGGGCACATGCACCGCGCCCCCAAAGCCGAAGCCGGGCGTCTGGAACCTTATCGAACCTACAAGCCACGTCCTTTCACGCTCGAAGAGCGTCCCGAAGTGACGATTCTATTTGGCGGCTTGCACTGGCGCGTCGAGCGCTTGATGCAAGGATCAATGCAAGGCATGGGCTACAACGCTGAAGTTTTGCCAGCGGCCACGCGGGAAGATTTGTTAAAAGGGCGTGAAGTGGCGGATATCGGTCAGTGCTGCCCAACCAGCTTCACCGTAGGGAATCTTGCCAACACGCTGCGCGACAAGGCCAGCGAAATCGGTGTCGACGGGGTTAATAAAAAATACGTGTACATGACTGCCGGTTCCTGCGGCGCCTGCCGTTTCGGCCAGTATCACCAGAGTTATGAGCTGGCGCTAAAAAATGTTGGCCTGGAATCGTTTCGCATGTTCCTCCTTGGCCAGGATGGCTTGGATCAAGGCGCGGCCGCGGGTGGCGGTTTGGATCTCAACCTGCCCTTTACCCTCGGGTTGGTCTGGTCCATCGTGCTCGCCGATATTATTCAGGATATGGAATACCAGACGCGGCCCTACGAGGTGCACGCGGGGGAGACCGAGCGCGTCACCCGTGAATGCGTCGAGTACCTGCACGAGGTGTTTAAAAATCGTCCGGTGCGCGGCAAAAAATGGGGCGCGGTGTTGTGGCATTTCGGCACTGATTATTTCGTGCGTGCCATGCGCGAAGTGAAACAGCGCTATGACGCCATCGAAGTGGATCGCACGCGCGTGAAACCGCTGGTCAAGATTACCGGTGAGTTCTATTTGCAGACGGTGGAGGGCGCGCCCAATTACAACATTCACAGTTGGCTCGAAGCCGAGGGCGCCGAGGTCTACCCGGCCTCGATCACCATTTGGCTGGATTACCTAATGCGTCTGGCGGGTCAGGAGTTCGAGGATCACATCGGCATTACCAAAGGCTCGCGCGCCAAGATGAACGCCATCAAGGCGATGCAGGGCTTGCTGGTATGGACCTACAACCGCATGCGCCATGCCCTGGCCGATGTGCCGCATGAGATGCCCAATCAATATGAGCTTCGCGAATTGGCCGCGCCGTATTACAACAGCCGCTTGAATGGCGGCGAAGGCGACATGTTGGTGGGCAAGGCGCTGTGGGCCTATCACCACAAAAAAGCGCACATGATCTGCGAACTCTCGCCTTACTCGTGTATGCCCAACACCATGAGTATTGGCGCGATGGCGGCAGTGATCGGCAAATATCCGGATTTGCTCTATGCACCTTTGGAGATAAAGGGCGATGCCGAGGTGCATGCACTGTCGCGCTGCCAAATGATTTTGACCGAAGCGAAAAAACGCGCGCAGAAGGAGTTCGAGCAGACTTTGGAAAAAACCGGTTTGACCGAGGAGCGCTTGCGCGAACGTCTTGCCTCCCATCCGACTCTGCGCCGTGCCACCACACCGGTGCCACGTGAAGGCCTGGTTGCTGGCACTGCCGCCAATCTCGCGCTGGCGTTGGCGGGCGCCAAGGGACCGAGGCCCACGGCATGATGATCGTTGGATTGGATGTGGGTTCCACCACCGTCAAGGCGGCGGTGGAAAAAGACGGCGAGATAGTCTGGCGCGACTACCAACGCCACAACACCAAGCAGGCGGAAAAGGTGCTCGAGTTTCTGCTGCGCATCGAGAACGAGTGTGGCCTTGCCGCGGGGCGTGATCGCGTTTTTATCACTGGTTCTGGCGCCGGGTTCATTACACCCACCATTGGCGCGAAATTCGTCCAGGAAGTGGTCTCGGTAGCCGCAGCGGTGGAAAAGTTTCACCCCAATGTGAATTTTGTCTCCGAAATCGGTGGCGAAGATATGAAGACCTTGTTCTTTACGCCCTCAGGCGAGGGCAAGGCAAAGCAGGTGTTTATGCAGTCGGCCTGCTCCGGGGGCACCGGCACCTTCATCGAGAAGACGGCACGAAAACTCCAAATCGAAACCGAGCGCCTGGCGCAAATGAGTTATGCGGGCAGCAACCTGCACAAGATCAGTTCCAAGTGCGGCATCTTCGCTGAGGCCGACGCCAATACTTTGGTGAAATCGGGCGTGCCAGTGGAAGAAATTATTGCAAGTTTATTTGAAGCGGTGGTGTATCAAAACCTTGCCACACTCACTAAGGGCAACACGCCCACGCCGGAGGTGCTGCTGCTTGGCGGCCCCAATCTTTTTTTCAAAGGTCTTCAGGAGGCCTGGCAGCATCACTTGAAAAAGCTTTGGGCGGAAAGAAAGGTGAATTTTCCCAGTGACGCGCCGCCTGAGTCGTTTATTCATATTCCAGGGGAAGCGGTGTACTACGCCTGCCTCGGATGTATCGAGACCGGCAAGGCCGACAACCCCGCCACCGGTATTTATACGGGGCGCGAAAAATTGGCTTGGTGGATTGAAAAGGGTCAATGGGAAGCCAAGGCCAAGGAAGGCAGCAAAGGTTTGGCCGGCGCGGAAGGTGAGTTGGATAAGTTTTTTACCCAATATGGTGGCGAGCGCGCTATCGCCAACACGCCGCAGCCGGCGCAACGCGTCGCGCGTGTATTGGTCGGTTGCGATTTCGGTAGCACCACGGCGAAGGCGGTGGTGCTGGATGAAAACCGCGAGCTGTTGTTCTCCGCCTACGCCCAATCCAATGGCAACCCCATCGAAGATGCCAAGGCCTTGTTCCGTCAACTGCGCGATGAAGGCTTCCACAATATTGGTGCCCTGGCCTTGACCGGTTACGGCAAGGATCTGCTGAAAGACATCATCGGCGCGGATTTAGGGATTGTCGAAACCGTAGCTCACGCCACCGCTGCGCTGCACTACTTCCCCGATGCGGATGTGATCTGCGATGTCGGCGGTTGCGATGTAAAAATCATGCTGTTGCGCCAAGGCACGGTATCCGATTTTCGTCTCAATTCGCAGTGTTCCTCTGGGAACGGCGCATTTTTACAAGGCGTGGCCGAGCGCTACAACGTGCCGCTGGATCAATACGCGGATAAAGCTTTTCAAGCGCGCGCCACACCATCCTTGGCAATGGGCTGCGGCGTGTTTTTACAATCGGATATCGTCAATCAACAGCGCAAGGGCTGGTCTGCCGAGGAGATCATGGCTTCGCTGGCGGCGGTTTTGCCGCTCAACGTTTGGGTGTACGCAGGGCAATTGCAGAATCTTGCCGCGGCGGGGCGAAAATTTATATTGCAAGGTGGCACGCATCGCAATCTGGCGGTGGTGAAAGCGCAGGTGGATTTCATCAACAGCAAGGTACCGGACGCCGAGATCGTGGTGCATCCTTATTCGGGCGAGGCCGGCGCGATCGGTGCCGCGCTGTGCGCTGGGGATTGGCTGGAAAAAGGCGAAAAACCTTCCTTTCGTGGCTACGACATTATCGAAAAATTGGAGTACCTCTCTACCACCAACGAACACACCACCTGCACCTGGTGCGAGGTGAACTGTAAGCGCACCTTTATTGATGTAAAGATTCCCGGTGGGCGTGGCCGCACCTGGAGCCTGGTGCCCCTGCAGGAGGGTTGGGAGCGCGTCATCAGTGGCAATACCTGCCCGAAAGGTTTGTTGGAAGACGCCAATGAAATGCGTGTGGTGAAAGCCAAACTCGAGGAAACCAAGGATGAATTTCCCAATATTGCCGACATGGTTCGCGCGGACGCGTTCAAGCGTCTCAAAGTTACTGCCTGATTCGCCGGGCGAGCCTTCCACGGCGGCGCCTGCGGTCGCGCAAAAGCCGCGCTCGAAAATGCGTATCGGCATTCCACGCGTATTGAATGTGTGGTCGACACATCAGTTCTGGATGGGGTTCCTGGAGGCTTTGGGGTTTGATCCGCGACGCATCGATTTTTCCTCCGACACCTCGGAGGACCAGATGCGCCAGTACGGCAAGGGCCGCGGCACCGTGGATTGCTGTTATCCGGTTAAATGTATTTCCGGGCACTACGGCGAGCTGTTGGCGCGCGATAAGCACAGAAAAATCGACATCCTCTTCTCCCCGATGATTTATTCGCTGCCCTCGTTTCTCGATGGCCATGTCGCGGTGTCGTTAGCCTGCCCGCGGGTGGCGGCGGCGCCGGAGAACATCAAGGCCGGGTTTATCAAGGAGAAGGATGCGTTCGCGGAGCGCGAGGTTGTCTACGCTTCGCCCATGGCCTCGCTGGGGGACAGACCCCTGGTTCCCAAGCAATTGTTCGAGGGGCTCAAACACGCGGTGCCGGGGTTGACCTACGAAGAAACAAAATTGGCAGTGAAAAAAGGATACGAGGCCTTCGATACCTTCGTTGCTCGCCTGCGCGAATCGGGAAAGAAAATCCTCGAACAATGTGCGCGTGCCAATAAGCCTTGTCTCCTGGTAGTGGCGCGGCCCTACCACATGGACCCAGGCATCGGCCATGAAATTGAGGTCGATCTACAGGCCTATGGCTATCCGGTGCTGTGGGCGCAGTACCTGCCGACCGACCCGGTGCTGCTCGAATGGATGTTCGGCGAGGACATCGCTGCGGGCCACATAAAATCGCACTTTGACATCAATGATGTCTGGCCTTCCTCCTACAGCGCCAATACCAACGAAATTCTGTGGGGCGCGAAATTCGCCGCGCGTATGCCCTGGATTGCCTGCGTGGTGCGCTTGTCAAGCTACGAATGCGGCATGGATCAGCCTACCTACTCGCCGGTGCAGCAGATTGTGGAGCGCTCGGGGACGCTTTATTTTTCGTTTCAAGACCTCGATTCCACCAAGCCTGCGGGCTCAGTAAAAATACGCACCGAGACCATTGCCCATTACCTGCAAAAATACGGTAGCGAAATCATAGAGAAGAAACTGTCCGCGAGCCCCGCAGATTGCCCGCTGTTGGCTTAAACCGCCGTAGCGTGATTTAATTCGCGTTGTAATACTGCGTAATCTAATTCGCCGGCAAAACAACAATTCTTGACGGGTCGGGGGCAATGAAGAGTTATTGCGTCATCGGTTGGTCTTTGATTGCGGCGCATATTGCGGCGGCCATGTTGCTCGCCCCCCAGGGGTGGAGCGTGGCGGAGGCGGCCTTATTGGCCTCTGGCTATCTCGCCCTGATCTGGCTGATCTCCGGTTTGTATGTGGCCAATGTGCTGCACCTGGGCATTGCGCATCGCGCGCTTGAGTTTCGTTCGTGGTTCATCAAGACCATCACCGTATTGAATGGGGTTGCGGGCATCTATGTCGATCCGCGCGCTTGGGTGAACCGGCATCGGCATCACCATGCTTTTTCTGATCACGAGGGCGACCCAAGCAAACATGCGGAGGATGGATTCTGGAAAACACTTTATCTTTGCCTGGTGCCCTATCCCTGCAAAGCTGAACTTTCTAACGACAAAATCTTTGATAGTCGTACCATGCGGGCAGTTTGTCATCCTGCTTTTGGTATTGTGTCTCAGTTAAGCAGTTTTGGCCTTCTGTGGCTGGCGGTGCTCGATGCCATGTTCGCCTTCGGTTTGTGGTTAGGCGTGCGGCTGGTGGCGCTGTGGGTCAACATGATCCAGAACTTCTGGTCGCACGACCGGCGCTTTGGTTCACGCATATATCCCCAGGATACCGATAACGCCGTGAATATCACCGAATGGTTGCCGGTTACCGCCACTTTCAGCGCCTGCCTGCAGAATAACCACCATCACCATCCGCGCTTCGCGCGTATGAGTCACGACGAGTCCCAATTCGACTTTGGCTTGCTCTCGGTACGTTTCATGCAGGCGATCGGTCTGGTGCGCGCGTTGCCCGAGGGGCGACAAATACCTGAGGGCGTGACGCTGACGCATATCGGTCTTTAGGTGGCTCCAATGATTGCCGCGCTCGTGGATTTTTTTCGGGCGCCGGTCTTGCCGGTTGACGCGAGCAGGCCGCTTGACGATAAGAACTCCGTGGCCAGTGTGCTCAGCACCGCGATGAACGCTTGGATCGTGGGTTCGATTGTCATGGTAATGGGCGTGAGCATCGCCCCGCTCCCCGAGCCGGTTATGACAAACCTGCAGTGGGTGGTGTGTGGCAATGTGGTGTTGATGCTGGTATTGCGCGCGGTGTTGCGCGCACGTTACCTTTCCGCGGCGAGTATTTGTTTTTTGCTGTTTGCCTGGGCGGGTATCAGTGCCGCGCTACTTGCCATCGGAACGGTGCGCAGCCCGATTGTCGCAGCCTATGTGGCCACGGTAATCCTTGGCGCCATTCTGCATGGCCGCAAAGGCATGTGGTGGATGACAGGGTTGAATTGCGGCGCCTTTGGCGTTCTGGTGTTTGCGCAAACGCGTGGCTGGTTGGTGGCGCCCAACCACGAAGTGGGCGTCGCCGTGTGGATTATTTTTAGCGCGGTGCTGGTGGTGACCGCCGCATTTCTCGGTCTGGCTCTGCGGTTGCGCGAAGATACCCTGGCGCGCGCGCAAGAAGTGTTGCGCGAGCGGGCACGGGCGGAGGCAGCGGAATCCGCCAATCGTGCCAAGTCGGAGTTTCTGGCGCGCATGTCGCATGAACTGCGCACGCCATTGAACGGTATTCTCGGTTTCGCCGAAATGTTATCCAACGACATCCGCGACCCCGAACAGCGCGAGCAGGCAAAAATTATTGGCGTATCAGGGGCGCACTTGTTGGGCGTGGTGAATCAAGTGTTGGATTTTGCGCGCATCGAGGCGGGGCGCATGGAAGTGGCGATTACCGCTGTCGAATTACGTACGCTAGTCAAGGAGGTCACCGATCTGCATTCGCAACCTGCCATGGCCAAGGGCCTGGCCTATCGTGTTGAATACGCGGCAGACCTACCGCCGACGCTGCAATCCGATGCCATGCGCTTGCGGGAAATTCTTAACAATCTATTGCACAACGCGGTGAAATTCACCAAAGCGGGCGAAGTGTCCGTGAGCGTGGCGTGTTCTGGCGAGGGCGTGGAAATTATCGTGCGTGATACAGGCCCAGGCGTGGATGGCGCGGACATCGGGCGGCTGTTTCAACCCTTCGTGCAACTGGAACAATTCAATACACGCGAGCATGGCGGCACCGGCCTGGGCCTGGTCATTAGCAAGGAATTAATTGAATTGCTAGGCGGGACCATCGACGTGCAGTCGCGTCTGGGCGAGGGCGCGAGCTTTCGTATCTGGCACCCGCTCACGCCGCCTCGCCGCGCCGCTTGAGGCTGGCGGTGCGATCAAGTGCCCCGTCGCTCGCGAATACCACCGCGTAATCATGCTCGGCTGCTTCACGCGACACGTAGCCTTGGCGCACATCCCAGGCAATCGCATCCAAGTCACGCTCCAACGGGTCGCCCCAACCGCCGCCGCCATTATTGGTGGCGCGTACCACGGTGCCTGCTGGTACCGGTACCGCGACGCGATAGCCGGTGATGACGGGTTCGCCGGGCTTTTCTACTTCACCATGACCCGCCGCGCCATCCTTGCCGCCGTACAACCCCCAGGGCGGAAATTTGCCGCGATCGAAATCCAACATCGCGGTGGCGGGTTCGGGGGTTAACACTTCGATGCAGGTCCCCAAGCCGCCGCGCCAACGGCCGGCACCGCCGGAATCCTGGACCAGTTCGAATTTCTTGACCAAACCCAGGCCTTCGTTTTCTTCCACTTCGATGGGCACACGCCGGCAGTCGCCGTGGGTGGTGGTCATCAGGGCCGATTGACCGTCGCCACCAAAGTGACCACCCCACCCGCCCAGGGTATTGCCGCCGCCTTCCCAGAAATTGCGCGTGCCCGGATAACGTCCGCGTACTCTTCCACGGCCGTACTGCGCGTTGTTGCCGGCGGGAATGCGATTGGGGATGGCTTGCGACAAGGCGCGAAGGATCACATCGATCACCGTTTTGATCGGCGTGGACCAAAGGCCCATGGCGGCATCCTCCGAGGCGCTCACCAGCGTGCCCGGCTTGGTCACCACTTTCAATGGGCGGAATTCGCCTTCGTTGGGCAGCATCATCGGCGCCACCGCACCTTTGAAGGCCACCTTGGCCGCGCTCGCTGCGCCACCGGTGGCGCCTGAATTCAAGGGCCCCGCCACCTGCGGCGGCATGTCGGTGAAATCGACGGTGATCTCTTCATCCTCGACAATCACATGCACCCGAATCGGCACCACTTCCTTGCTGACGCCATCGCCATCGAGGAACGACTCGGCGTAGTACTTGCCATTGGGAATTTTTCTGATTTGTTCGCGAACATAACGTTCGGATTGATCCCAGCATTCGTGGATGCAGGCTTCTACATCGGGCCAGCCATAACGGGCGATGAGTTCTTCGAAGCGGCGTTTGGCCAAGCGGCAACCGGCGACTTGTGCTTCCAGATCGCCAAAGGTGTCCTCGGATTTTCTGGTGTTGATGCGTATGAGGCGTTCCAGCTCAATATTTATCTTGTCGTCTTTGTAAATCTTCGCGTTACGAAATTGAATGCCTTCCTGATAGATCTCCGTGGCCGGTTTAGTCTGGAAACCGCCGCCGATATCGGGCCAGTGAGTGCGCAAGGAAGAATACGCGACGATTTTGCCGTGATCGAAAATCGGCGTGTACATCACCACGTTGTTCAGGTGCTGACCGCACACGCCAGCATGATTGTTGATGAGGAAATCGCCCTCGTTGATGTCATCACCCCACATGGCAATGCCATCCAACACCGGTGTGCCAAGATCCGCAACGAAGGTGGGAATACTGCCGCGCCCCTGCGCGATGGTCTCGCCCTTGGCGGTGACCAGGCCCACGCAGTAATCCTTGTATTCGCGAATGATGGTGGAGAACGCCGTGCGGGTGAGATTGGCTTCGGTCTCATCCATCATCGCCACGAGCGAATACCTGACTACTTCCAAGGTGATGGGATCGACACGGCGGGAATCGAGACCGCGCCGCGTTTTTTCTTCGGGAATTTCTTTCAGTATCGCTGACATGTCAGGCCTCGATGTTGAGTATCTTGGTGCGAATAGTATTCCGCTCGGAATGGGCGCTTATTTCGCCGGTTTTGCCACGATTGGATTACTGAATTTTCCGATCGGCGCAATCTCGAATTCCACCGTATCGCCCACCTGCAAAAACCAGGAACCGTCTTTTTTCTCCATGCCAGTGCCATCGGGGGTGCCCGAGGCAAACACATCCCCCGGATACATGGTCTGATCGATCGAGTAGTACTCGATGATGCGCGGGAATTTATAAATCATGTCGTTGGTGTTGCC
Source organism: Burkholderiales bacterium (assembly GCA_046153355.1). Lineage (GTDB taxonomy): Bacteria > Pseudomonadota > Gammaproteobacteria > Burkholderiales > SG8-39 > 2-02-FULL-62-17. The sequence continues at coordinate 1,665 of JBJXEY010000293.1, read as the reverse complement.
GTTCTGGCGCACCTGGCCATTAACCATCGATTTCAACGGCACGTTGTGCGGATCGGGGATTTCATCGGCGGTCACGATCCACGGACCGATGGCCGCCGCGCAATCGAAATTCTTGTGGTGGCGCACCCACTGCATGTCCTCCAGATCAGTGCTCTGATCGCGTGCGCTGTAATCGCAGAAAATGCTGTAGCCCCAGGCGTAGGACATGGCTTCCGCCGCCGGAATGTCTTTGCCCTGCTTGCCGATGATGAGTGCCAGCTCCACTTCGTAATCGAACTTCTTGGTGCGCGAGGGATAGATGATCGGCTCGCCCGGGCCGCGCACGGTGTCGGGCAGTTTTAGAAAACCCGCCGGGCGCTGCGGGCGCAACGAAGACTCAGGCACCAAACTTTTTTCACCAGACTCTTTTCGCACCGCCTGTGCATTGGCTGCGTGTTTGCCAAAATTACGTCCCATGCAAATGAGCTTCGAGGCGCGGCTGGGTAGCGGGGCGCGTAGCGGCGTGCTCGCCAGATCGAATACCACTAGCTCGCCTTCGGGCCCGCGAAAGTCATCGCCTTCGGATTTGGCTAATTCCACCGCGGCATTGGCAGCGTCCAAACCCGGTTTGCCAATTTTGATGAATTCGAGCAGGTCGCTGGGAACGATCGCATTGGCGAGGGCATACGGGCGCAAGGCGCCCATTTTGATCTTCGCGTAACTGGCATAGGCGAGATTTAAGTCGATCAGTTTTTGATCCACCACCGCGGCAATGCGGTCGGGGCCGTATTTGGCGATTTTCAATTGAGTGCTTCCTTGGTGAGAGATGATGCGTTGCTATGATACCGGGGGGGCGCATTTCTCACCGGTTAGAGCTCGAATCGAACTTTTTCGCGAACGCCAAGCGCCTTGGCCACTGCTTCAATTCGCTCCAAAGCGGCGCCTTTATACATGGTGGCCTCATAGCGTTGAATCTGCTGTTCTTGAAGGTTCAACGATTCGGCAAGTTGCTTTTGCGTCATGCCGCGAGCGATGCGCGCCTTAATCAAACCTTCTGGCAATGCGGTCAGCGAGTCGTATTCGAAGAAGGTATCTCGTCCGGCGGACAATGCTTCATATTCCAGAAGTTGTTCCTGCAATTCCTTCATTTGACTCTCCAGCCCTTCACGGGCTGCCTTGCGAAGCTTGGGATGAAGCGCCGCGTTGTCGCGATCAGTGTTCACAATGGCTTCCTGGAATCGCTCCAATTCGGTGCGAGTTATTAAGTACTGTCGTTCGTTGGTGATCATGGCGAATGCTCCATTAGTTTGAGAGAGACAATTCCCTTGGGGTTGCCATCCTTGTCGCACTGAAAAAAATCGAGAAAGCGAATGCCTGAGGGCGCGGCGGCGCTATTAGCAACAAACATCTCGCCCCCGAACTTTTCTTTCTGCGCGGCCCGGCGATTGGAGAATTCCAAAAGGACAGGATCCAAAATGTCAGGGTCGACGCCGTCGGCCTCCCAGCAAGCATCAAAATCTCCAGGTTCAATTTTCGCCGTCACAAAACTGCCATCCACGTAAGCGCGACGGCATCCGGCTTTTCGCAAGGATGCCAATGCGTCCTTCAGGCCGACAAGTAAGAAGCGCCGACGGTTCGTGAATCCAAACCTTTCTTCTACTTCCCGCCAGGTTGCTTCGTGAATGC
>JBJXEY010000291.1:0-6347 GCA_046153355.1 Burkholderiales bacterium | reverse complement strand
CATCAATATCGAAGACCTTCGCATCCAGGCCAAACGCCGCTTACCTAAGGTGATCTACGACTACATCGAAGGCGGTTCGTTCGAGCAGATCACGCTGCGCGCCAATCGCGCCGATCTGGATGCAGTTCGTTTCAAGCAGCGTGTCTTGATCGATGTATCCAAGCGCAGCCTTGCCACCACGGTGCTGGGCGAGGAGCTTTCCATGCCGATCATCCTTGGGCCTGTAGGGTCGCTCGGTGCTTTCGCTAGGCGTGGCGAAGTGGGCGCGGCGCGGGCGGCCGAGCGTGCGGGAATTCAATCGTGTTTATCGACGGGTTCGATTTGCTCCATCGAAGAAGTACGCGAGGCGCGCACCAAGCCCTACTGGTTTCAGCTTTATATGAACCAGGATCGCGCCCATGCGTATGCGCTGGTAGATCGCGCTGAAAAAGCCGGATGCCCGGTGCTCATGATTACGATTGATTCGCAGATCATGGCCAAGCGCGAACAAAGCATTCGTAACGGCTTTACCGTGCCGCTGCGCACCACGCCAGCCAATGTGCTCGACATGATGCGGCGCTTCGATTGGTTACGCGATGTAGCCATGGGACCACGGCTTGCCTACGGCAACTTTCCTGGCGGGCGGCGCAATTTCAATCCGGTGTTGCGCATGGCGGTGGGCGGCGGGCAGGATGACACCCTCAACTGGAGCGATATCGACAAGCTGCGCGAGCGGTGGAAGGGGAAATTCGTCATCAAGGGCATCATGTCGCCCGACGATGCGATGCTGGCGATCGAACATGGCGTCGATGGGATCGTGGTTTCCAACCATGGCGGGCGGCAGATGGACAGCGTGAATTCCACCATCAAGGTACTGCCGCGCATCGCCGACGCAGTACAAGGCCGCATCGCTGTGTTGTTCGATAGCGGCGTGCGTCGCGGTCAGGACGTCTTGAAAGCCCTGGCACTTGGCGCGGACGCGTGTTTGCTGGGACGCGCTTACGCCTATGCGATGGGCGCGGCAGGCGAAGTGGGGGTCGAGCAGGCGATCAATATTTTCAAGACCGACATGATTTCGGCCTTGGGGTTTCTGGGATTACAGAGTGTTAAAGAGATCGATCGCGGCGTGCTGGATGACTAGCGGCAAATCCTGGAAGCAGACACGAGCTACGCCCCGAATTCCGACTTCGCTTTTATCCCGAGCTACACTTATCCACCCACCGCCTCGCGGTGCTCGCGCAAAATCCCAAGCACCCCTTCGGGTGGCGTTCTACCCATACCACAATAAGCACCCACACCGAATTCAGGCAGATATTTTCTCGCCATCGCCACTCGCGCCTGATAACCGGCCATGTTGTGCACCACACCTAAATAAACACGCGCACCACGCGGTTTGAGATTGGAAAGTGGGGCAACGAACGCATCGTCGCACTTATCCAAGAGCGGCAGGTGTACCCAATCTACGCGACGTCCCGAGGCATCGACCACGGCGTTGGCGAACTCCACCGTACGGCCCAAATCCTTCGGCGAAAACCTCGGCCAACCGCCCAAGGTGCCGAAGCAGAAGTGGTAGCCCAACTGCACGTTCTCGGGGATCTCTCGCGACAGTGGATTCACCTGGCCGAGATTGCGTTCGATCGACCCTTCGATAGGCGAGCCCGGGATGATGCCGTGAATGTCGCTGATCTCCCGCGCCAAGTCCCATTGAATCGCCAATTCGTCATGAGGAATACGCGCGCAAATATTGAGTACTTCCTCGCGCAAGCAATCCTGATAGCCAGGGCGAACCTTGAGCAAATCCGCAGGATCGGGAAAGGTACGCGCCGCCACCACGCTATTGACCATCGGAATCGACACTTGAAAGCGCAGATGCGCGGGCAATACGCCCTTTTCTTTCAGGGTTCGAAACACAAAATAGGAATTGATGGCATCGCGCGCATAACCTAATCGCCAGCCCGGATCGCCAAAACTCACCCGCTCGACACCAGTACGCACGCGGAACTGCCAACCATCGCTATCGTCATGCGGAAACTGGCGCTCCACGCCGTTATCAGGGCGAGGATGGCGCACATGCTCCAACTCCGGATGCGCGGCGAACACCTGGTAGTGAACGCGGCTCACCCAATTGCGGCGTGGGCCGATTTCGCCGTCGGGAATGGCGTTGAGATTCTTTCCCAGCGGCGAACCGAAGGTCTTGAATACCTCTTCAGCGGTATCCAGCGGCAGGCTGCCCACCAACAGTAGTTCGTCATGCATGGCACATCCTTTCGAGAAACATGGGAGCGGCGCGCGGTTGCCCTAACGAGCAGTAGGTTTTTGCTTCAGCAAAGCCGCCGGCGAAAAATTGACTACCAGCGCGGTCCCCGCAAGCACCATCGCGGCGCCGGCAATAGTATGCAGGCCAATCGGCTCATTGAGAAAGAGAAATCCAAATAGCACCCCAAACACCGGGATCAGAAAGGTGACGCACAACGCCGAGACCGCGCCGATGTCCGCGATCAAGCGGAAATACAACAGGTACGCGAAGCCGCTGCAAAAAACACCCAGGGTAAAAACCGCCGCGGCAATGCCGATTGAGGGCATTTCAAAGTCGGTCGTCGCGGGCAGAAACAGCAGCGGCAGGCAGACCAGGCTGGCCGCCCACATGCTGCCGTGCGCGTTGGCGAAGGGGTCGACCGATTTTGCGCTGCCCGCGTAGGTTGAGGCGATGCCATACGAGATCGCAGCCGCCAATCCCGCCGCCAATGCGCTCCATCCGCTACCCTGCAAGGATTCGAACTCTATGCCAGCCAGCACCCATACCCCCGCAACACCAAGCATCAGCCCTATTAATTGCTTGCGCCCCAATGGAGATCGATGCCAACAAGCGCCAATCAAGGCGGCCCAAAGCGGCGCGGTCGCGTTCAGAATCGATAACAGGGATGCACTGACCGTCTGCGCGGCATAAGCGAACAAAAGAAACGGCAAAGCGGAGTTGAATACGCCAATGATGAAGTAGTGCCTGGCATTTCCCCTTAAATCGAACAGCTTTTTTAAAAATCTGCCGACTGCGGTTAGAAACAAGGCCGCCAACAGGACGCGCGCAAAAATAAGCGGCACCGGCCCCAAAACCGGCGCCGCGATACGCAGGAATAGAAATGACCCGCCCCATAAGGCAGAAAGGAGAATTAAGTAGAAGGCGCTCGTGGCGGACACGGACATCCCCGCCTTTATTCTTCACCGCGCAAGCGACGCCGCACTTTCTCAAGCGCACCGGCCATGACCGTCGCCTCTTCACGCGTAATGAGATTGCTAAAGGATTCATTGACCTGCGCCTCGTAGGCTGGCCACATTCGCTTACGAAGCGCGCGCCCGGTCGGCGTGATCACGCACCAGGCGCCGCGGCGATCCTCCTCGCAGGGTTCTCGTGTTATCAGGCCTTCTGCTTCCAACCTATCCGCCAGGCGCGTCAGGTTGTAGCGTGCCACCACCACGCGCGCGGCCAGATCGTGCAGCCGCAAGCGACCTTCCTCGGAATCCTCCAGCACCCACAACACGTCGTACCACGCAAGACTGGGAAACCCCGCTTGCTTGAGCGCGGCCTCGACTTTCTCAACCAAGAGCGCCGAAGTGACGAACAGTCGTGCCCAGGCGCGGCTCTTGGGATTGACGTCGTCGGGAGTTGGGCTCTGCGTAGTGGATTTCGTTGCCATACAAGCATTATTCCATCACATAGTTGCAAATGCAATCAATAAGGCTTATCGTTGCATTTGCAATCAATTGATTGCTCATCCCAATCTAGTAAACAGGAGCATTGAAATGAAAACCATTGATCGCGGCACCCTGCAACAAAGCCTGAACTCAAGCCAAAAGCCAATCCTCATTGAAGCCCTACCGGAGAAGTATTTCCTTGATGGACATCTGCCAGGCGCTTTGCATCTGCCGCATGACGCGGTACGCACGCTCGCCGCATCGTTGTTGCCGGACAAAGCGGCGCCGGTGGTCGTCTACTGCGCGAGCAAGACCTGCCAGAATTCGCACATTGCCGCGGCGCAGTTGGTAAGCCTTGGCTACGGTGACGTCGCGGTATACGCTGGCGGCAAGCAAGATTGGGTGGAAGCGGGTTTGCCTCTCGAGCGCGAAGCGGCGACGGTTTAAAAGGCGCTACGAACAACAATAGCGCCGGAATTGCCCGGCGTTATCTATCCCTTAATGCAGACCACTTGTTTCAAGGTATGCACCACCTCGACCAGATCGGTTTGGTTGGCCATCACCGCATCGATATCTTTGTATGCAGCGGGGATTTCATCCAACACGCCACCGTCTTTGCGGCATTCGACGCCAAGCGTCTGCGCTTCGAGGTCTTCGCGATTGAACTTGCGGCGGGCGGCGGTACGGCTCATGCGGCGCCCAGCGCCGTGCGAGCATGAACACAACGACTCCGCGTTACCCAAGCCGCGCACGATGTAGGATTTCGCTCCCATGCTGCCGGGGATGATGCCCAGTTCGCCTTCTCGGGCGCTAATCGCGCCCTTACGCGTAACAAACACCTCCTCGCCAAAATGTATTTCGCGTTGCACGTAGTTGTGATGGCAATTGATGGCTTCGCCAATGGTTTTCCATGCATTGATCTTGGGCGAGAGCTCGCGCTCCAAAACCTCCAAGATCAGACGCATCATCTCGCGGCGGTTTAGGAGCGCGTAATCCTGCGCCCAGCCCACGGCCTCGACGTAATCGTCAAACCAAGTCGACCCTTCGCAGAAATACGCCAGATCCACATCGGGCAGATTCATCTGGTTGCGGCGCATGTCTTTTTTTGCCGCGTCGATGAAGTAACGCCCCATCACATTGCCGATACCGCGCGACCCCGAGTGCAGCATCACCCAGACGTTCTGTGCCTCATCGATACACAACTCGATGAAGTGATTGCCGCCGCCCAACGTGCCCAGTTGACAAACCCAAGTGGTGTCGAAGCTCTTTTGCATTGCCTTCAAGGCAGAATGTTTTGCAACGATGGCGTCCAGACGCACATTGAGTACACGTGCCGTGCTCGCATGCTGCGAACCGCGCAGCGTACTCGCGTCGTGCTGCGAGAATCCCACCGGGATGGCGGCTTCGATGGCGGAGCGAATGCGATGCAGGTTATCCGGGAGTTCGGCGGCCTTAATCGACAATTGCACCGCGTTCATGCCGCAACCGATATCCACGCCCACCGCCGCCGGAATAATTGCCGACTTGGTGGGGATCACTGAACCCACGGTAGCGCCAATGCCCATATGCACATCCGGCATCGCGGCGATATGACCGTGGATGATCGGCAACTGCGAAGTGTTGATCAGTTGCTGCAGCGCTTCGGGCTCGATGTCGCGCGTCCACACTTTTACGGGGACTCGGCCTTTATCGAGGGTCATTTGAATGCTCATATCAACCGTCCGTCAAGCAAAAAACCCTGGACAAAATGCCAGGGCTTTCGCTGCTAAATGCCAGGTCTCGCTGCTTTGCGACACATGATCGTCAGAAAATCGCAATCACGTTGACCAAACCGACAACTACGGCTGCGCCACCGCCATCGCCGCCGGCTTGCCGGCCTTCGCCGCTTGCATCGCCGTCCATACGCGCGAAGGTGTGCAGGGCATATCCAGATGCGTGACACCAACAGGGACCAAGGCATCGAGGATCGCATTCATCATCGTCGGCAACGAACCGGTGACGCCCGCCTCGCCCACACCTTTCGCACCCAAGGGATTGGTGGGCGTGGGCACGGGGTGATCGAGCAGGGTGATCTTGCCGAGGAACCCCGCTCGCGGCATGAAGTAATCCATGAAGCTGCCCGAGAGCATTTGCCCGGTCTGCGGGTCGTACACGACATGTTCGCCCAACACTTGGCCGCAACCTTGCGCGAGGCCGCCGTGCATCTGACCTTCGACCAGTTGATGATTGATGATGTTGCCGGCGTCGTCGCAGGCAATGTAGGAGAGCATTTCGATTTCGCCGGTGTTCTCATCGACCTCAACCTCGGCGATATGGCAGCCGTTGGGCCAAGTCGGGTCGTGCTTGCCCTGCACCTTGGAATCCAGGGCCCCCGGGTTTTTCTGAATCAAGGCCTGTAACCCCACGCTGCGATCAGTGCCCTTTATTTTGAATTTGCCGTGATCGAATTCGATATCGGCTTCGGCTGCCTCGAGTTCCTTGGCGGCGAGCGCTGTAGCTTTCTTGACCACCTCGCGCGAACCAATCAGTACCACGCTGCCGCCAAACTGCATGGAGCGCGAACCGCCCGAACCGCCACCTTGCACTTTCACATTCGGGTCGCCTTCGACTACACGCATGTTCTCCAAGGGAAGCCCCAAGGCTTCTGCGGCAACCTGTGCAAACGCCGTTTCATGTCC
>JBJXEY010000365.1:0-11460 GCA_046153355.1 Burkholderiales bacterium | reverse complement strand
TCTAAGGCGATGCAAGCCTCCTCACAGATTGATGAGCCCGATTACGGCGTGTTGCACGACTACATGATGATCGCCGACGGCGCCAAGGTGGCACACGACCGCTTCTGCGTCCCGCGCGTGGAAATCGAGTTGGTGTTCGTATTGAAGAGCGTACTTCAAGGGCCGGGCGTGGGTCTGCTCGATGTTTTGCGCGCCACCGAATACGTGATTCCCGCCATGGAGATTGTCGATGCACGCGTGCAAAACCCAAGAAAGATCTATGACACCGTGGCCGACAATGGCGCCGCAGCGGGCTTAGTGATGGGCGGACGGCCCGTGGGTCCAATGGATGTGGATCTGCGCTGGGTGAGCGGTATTCTGTATCGCAATTCGGATATCGAGGAAACTGGCGTTGCGGCCGGCGTGCTCGGGCATCCGGCGTTGGGCATCGCTTGGCTTGCCAACAAGATCGGCGTGTTTGGCGAACGCCTCGAACCCGGCCAGGTGATGCTCTCAGGCTCTTTCATTCGCCCCATCTGGGCGCAAAAGGGCGATACGGTGCATGCCGATTTTGGTCCGCTGGGTGGCTTATCAGTTCAATTTGTTTGAGCGAAACGAGGCTAGGTCGCCGTATATGACTACTGCGGGCTACCTTGGCGTAGCCCTATCTTATTGTGAAATTGGATACAAAATGTCTGGCAGACGGCGTGGGCTGGCGTGACTGGCCAATAAATGTTTTAAATTGCCTGGACGTTTGATAATTCACACAAGCAACAACAACCCGCCCACCAGGGCGCAGTTAGAGAAAATAAACGACACGTGTAAATGGCGACGCAACGGATCTTCAACCCGCCAGAACTGATGAAATATGGCGGTCGCGGCCACAGTGAACACAATGAGGATCGCCGCCCCCAGCGAACGGTGAAAATCCAAGGCAACCAATACACCGCCCGCCAATTGCATGGCAAACCCCACAATCAGTGCCGCCTTGGCAAGCGGCACCCGCACCGCCACCATGCGATCCAGATGTTGTTTGAACTTGGTGGTCGAATTAATGATGCCGGTTGCGATGAATAAAAATGCAATAAGAAGCTGACCGGCTATTTGAAATATCGTATGGTCTGCGTACATTGTTTCTCCCCTTGGAGGCCGTTATGACTGCTCCCTCAAAAACCGCACCCCTGCGCCCCTCGCTCACCCACGCTGGCATCTACGTTCGCGATCTTGCCATGATGACTAGGTTTTACACCCAAATCATGAACCTGCATGTGAGCGACCGTGGGCATGGCTTTTCCATGCCAGTGAATATCGTATTCCTCACCGCCGATCCGACCAAGCATCATCAATTCATTTTGGCCGAAGGCCGTAAAGACGATGGCCCGAGCACCATCAATCAACTTTCTTTCAAGGTAGCCAATCTAGATGAGCTTCGCACCATGTACCTGCGAGTCAAGGGCGAGAACGTGAACCGCCTTCGCGGTATCAATCACGGCAACGCCTGGTCGGTGTATTTCGAGGACCCCGAGGGCAACACCATCGAAATTTATATGGATACGCCCTGGTATGTCTCGCAACCGCATGGCGATGCGCTCGACCTGTCTTTATCGAATGACGAAATCTTTAAGCAGACTGAGACCATGTGCATGAAAGATGAGCATTTCATGCCGGTGCGCGAGTGGGAAACCAAGATGCGCCGCGATCTTGGCTTGGTGGCAGGATAAAAACCTCTAGCGGGCGTAGAACTTACGAGTCGTCTCGTCGGCGATTCGCTGCACGAAGGCCCTGGTGTCTTTGTCCAGCGCACCAAAGTAGTCATAGGGGTTTCCCTCGGTGGTGCGGCCATAGAGGCTGTTGAACACCACTGCGGCGGAAAGATACTGCCCCGCCAGATTGGCATGGTAGCCGTCATAGTCCATTTGCAGTTTGATGTCCGGACGCTGGCGGTAGGCTTCGCGGAAAGCAAGCCCGACCGGAATCACCAGCGCGCCGACTTCGTTGCCCACCGCTACGGTCATTTGCTCTAGGCGCTGGTCCATGTCGCTATTGGCGAACTCGCCTTTGCCCACCATGCCTTGGTTCAGGATGAGCGCGGTGCGCCCGCCAATCTTCTTGATGGCGGTGTCGAACTCGATCACTTTTTTGCGGTAAGCGGCGCGGCCGGCATCGCTCATGGCGTCGCGGCTACTGGGTGAGAGCACCACCAGCTGGTAGGGCTGCTTAGCCCGCAAATTGCCTGGGGTGAGCAGGTACTCGACCGGAAATTCCTCGAGTGACGCACTGGTAATGTGCACCGATTTGTATCCGGCCCGCACGTCCAGGGGGGGATTCGCCGCCGCGGCGAGCCGATGGGTGTGGGTCTGCAAACCGCCGCTGTAGTACATGAGACTGTTACCGATAAAAAGCACCTGTTGCGGGTTGGCTATGGGCGACTGTTTTACCACCGGGATAATCTGCGGCGCGTTTTGCGCCCAGCAGGTAATTGCCGACAGGGTAAGCAAAGCTGCCACCCAAAAGGGCCTCTCGAAGCGTTTCATATTTATCTCCTCGTTGGTATCGCGCGGCCTAGGTTCGTCATTGAACCGGCCTGGCTTGATGTTGGCAGCATCGCTTCGATTGCGTGGATAAATTTTTCGCCTCCGTGGATTGATTTCCCGCCTAGGTTCGATCAACCCGGCGATATTGAATCGCCTCGGCGATGTGGTCCACTGAAATGTCGGCCTGCAAAGCGAGATCGGCGATCGTCCTTGCCACCTTCAATATGCGGTGATAGCCGCGCGCCGACAGGCCCAAGCGGCTCACCGCCCGGCGCAGCAGGACCAACCCATCGGCAGAAGGCATACAAAAACGATCCACCTCTTGCGTGGCGAGGCGGGCATTTTCAATCTCCTGGCGGGCGAGCATGTGCTCACGCGCGAGAGTGGTTCTCGACAAAACGACGGCCGAGGTCTCGCCATCGGCCACTTGTTCATAGTGCTCAGGTGGCAGCGCGGGCACTTCGATTTGGATGTCGATACGATCTTGCAGCGGGCCGGAGATCTTGCCGCGATAGCGCAAAATTTGATCGGGGGTGCATCGACAGCGGCCGGAGTGATGGCCCAGGTAGCCGCAATGGCAGGGGTTCATTGCCGCGACAAATTGGAAACGCGCCGGAAACTCCACCTGACGCGCGGCGCGCGAGATGGCAACGCGGCCGGATTCCATGGGCTCGCGCAGCACTTCCAGTACTTTACGGTCGAACTCGGGAAGCTCATCGAGAAACAAGACCCCATGGTGCGCGAGCGAAATTTCGCCTGGCCGCGGGTTGGCGCCGCCCCCGACCAGCGCGACTGCCGATGCGGTGTGATGGGGTGCCCGATAGGGGCGTCGCATCCAGTTGCCAGGCTGAAATCCCTTCGCGCCCAACGATTGCATGGCCGCCGATTCGAGCGCCTCCGCCTCGCTCATTGCCGGCAGCAGACCGGGCAGGCGCGCGGCAAGCATGGATTTTCCGGTGCCCGGCGGCCCGATCATCAATAGCGAATGCCCCCCAGCCGCCGCGATTTCCAAGGCGCGCTTGGCATGTGCTTGGCCCTTGACCTCGGCGAGATCCGGAAATTTAACCTCGCTGGAAACCAGTGCTTCGCGATGCCGCGTCAACAAACACTCTCCGGTCAGATGCGCACAAACCGCGTGCAGCGAGTCGGCACGGAAAACTTCGGCCTCCGCCACCAAGGCGGCTTCGGGTGCGCTTTGCGCGGGCAAGATGAAGGCACGCCCGCTGTTTTTTGCGCGATAGGTCATGGCGAGCGCGCCACGCACCGGGCGTAGATCTCCGGTGAGCGAGAGTTCACCGGCGAATTCGTATTCGGCAAGACGCTTGTCTGGAATCTGTCCTGATGCGGCCAGAATCCCTATGGCAATAGGCAAATCGAAACGACCGCTTTCCTTGGGTAATTCCGCCGGCGCGAGATTGACGGTAATACGGCGCGCTGGAAAATCGAAGCGGCAGTTGGAAAGGGCCGCACGCACCCGCTCGCGCGACTCTTTCACCTCGGCTTCAGGCAAGCCAACAATGGTGAATGAGGGTAAGCCATTCCCCAGGTGGACTTCAACCGAGACGGGCGGCGCATCGGCCCCCACTAACGCGCGGCTGTGTAATACCGCCAAAGACATCGTGGCAGGCCCGACAATTATGCAGATAAGCCTTTAACGCTTATCCCCACTATTGCGTTGACCGATGAAAAATCGGGCCGCCGGCTCAAGGTTTGAGCTTTTTCTCCAACTCCGCGAGCTGTGCCTCCAGACGCGTGAGTTTTTCGCGGGTGCGTTCGAGCACCTTGGCCTGAATATCAAATTCCTCGCGCGTCACTAGGTCAAGTTTTGAGAAAAACGTGCCCAGATTGGCACGCATGTTTCTCTCCAGGTCTTTGGCGGGGCTATTGGCCAAAACTTCGGCAATGCGAGCGCTGATGTCGTCGAGGAATCGGGGGTTCTGCATGATGGCGGAAAGTCTAGCATAGGCACTAGGCGCGACGCCTCAATTTGAAAGGACGGCAAAAAGACGCGCTCATGGGCGTGGGGCGCTCCATTTGGCCAACATCGCGTAGAGCACACTCACGCGAATCGGTTTGGACAAGTAGTCATTCATCCCAGCTTCAATGAGCCGCTCGCGATCCCCTGCCATGGCGCTCGCGGTCATGGCAACGATGGGAATCTTGTCGTATTTGCCAATCGCGCGAATGGCACGTGTCGCCGAAATACCGTCCATCACCGGCATTTGCAGGTCCATTAACACAAGATCGAATTCCTGCTTCTCCATTGCTTGCAGCGCAAGCTGGCCATTGGCGGCGACCGTTACGACGGCACCCGTCGGTTCGAGGAGACCGAGCGCCACCTCTTGGTTAATTTCATCGTCCTCGACCAAAAGGATACGACGGTTTTTGAGATCAACATCGGCGCCATGCATGTTGACGGGGATCCCAGCATGCTGCGCGTTCACGAGATAGGGACCCAACACTTCGATGATGGCGTCGCGCGTAATCGGTTTGATCAACACGCTGTCCAAGACCTCGCTACCCGCTTCCTGGGAATAATCCTCGTCACCAAATGCGGTGCATAAAATCAGGCGCGGGCCGCGTGGCAGAGGGTGGGCTTGGCGAATTTTCGCGGCGGCGGTTATGCCGTTGGTGCCAGGCATCTTCCAGTCCATGAGTATCAGATCGAATCGCACTTCTGCGGCGAGCGCCTGGTCGACCATGGCAATTCCCTCATCACCAGACAAAGCCGTTTGCACCCGCATTCCCAATTGGGATAACACTAGTTTTGCGAACCGCAGAAAATCGTCACTGTCATCCACCACCAAAATGCGTTTGCCAGCGAATTCACCATGCTTGGTTGGCAGAGCAGACGCAATTTCACCTTCAGGCATGCGGCAAGGCAGGGTAAAAAAGAATTTACTGCCAGCGCCCAACTCGCTTTGCATCCAAATCTTGCCGCCCATCAACTCAACCAAATGCTTAGCGATCGACAATCCCAGTCCGCTGCCACCGTATTTTCGGGTTATCGACGCATCAGCTTGCATGAATGGTTGAAAAAGAAGCCATTGTTTTTCCGCAGAGAGGCCAATGCCCGTATCTTCGACGCGAAAAACCAGTGTCCGCTCGGTTTTATCACTGGTTTGCTCTCGCACGCCGACAATGATTGAACCGCTTTCGGTAAATTTCACCGCGTTGGAGCAAAGATTATTCAGCACCTGCCCCAAACGCGCGGAATCTCCGAGCAGCACGCGCGGCAGATCGCGCGGCACATCGAGCACCACTTCGATAAGCTTTTGCTGAGCTCGAAAACTAGTCATCGCTACGACATCGTTGAGCACGCTATCCAATTCGAAGGCGATATTTTCGACTGTCAGCTTGCCGGCTTCGACCTTGGAGAGATCGAGAATATCGCTGAGAATTTTCAATAAAGACGAGGCGGCGGTGTTGATTTTCGATACGTAATTGCGCTGCTTGGGATTCAAACCAGACTGCAACGCCAATTGCGACATGCCCAGAATGGCATTCATCGGCGTGCGTATTTCATGACTCATATTGGCGAGGAATTCGCTTTTTGCCTGGCTTGCGGCCTGGGCCGCGTCCCGATCTTGGGATGCCTTGGCTAACAGGTCTTCACGTTCGTATTCGAGCCGGCTGCGTCGCGCGAAATCTTCCGCCAATGCTTTGGCGAGCAGGGCCATGGCCACTATATAGACCAACAGCGTCACGCCCACCATCTTTTCGTAGGGGCCTTCGTCAATCACCGCGCCTATCGCGATGGGCAGCAGCATGGTGCTCAAAAATATCGCATAGCCCACCGGCGTCGTGGCAAGGCCCCGTAAGGCCACGGCGCATACGCCGATTAAAGCGGTAACACAGGCCAATCGCACCGGCGTGGCCGCGTAGGGAAATACATACCAGCTAAAAAGGCCCCAGGTAAACCCGGAAATAGCCAATAACACCCACAGCAATTTTAGCCACGCGAGCGATGCCGCAACGTCTTTGTTGGCCGCGCCGCGCAGATAGGCAAAGTTGGCAAAAATACGAATGCCGTAAATCAGGAATAGAGCGCATATCCAAAGCAACAATCTCGCGTTGTCATATTCGTTTTTAGAAATGATGGAAAAGACAAACACCGCGATCGGAATTAGCAATATTCCGGCGTTGGTTGCCTGAAAAGCATGGCGAATTTTCGCCATGGTTACCTGATCGGAGAGGCTCGCTGATTCGTGAGACATGGGGAAATTCTTTTTATCGGTTTGTGCGGCGGGCTATCTGCCATTTGGAAAGAGTTGCATACAAGCTGAATGTTGGCGAATGCCCGGTTGGATCATCAACTGCAAGGTCACAAACGAGACGAACGCGAGCGACCCCAGCGCAATCAGGGTCGTGCACAAAATTAGCGCATCGCCAGTACCTAGCGTTTTCATGGTTCAGTATCCGCTCACCGCGTGAGTATTGGGTGTATCGGGCGAATTAACTTGAACTCGGGCCATGGCAATTTAGCTATGGCCACCTGACTTCTAAGGTTCCTGGCCGGTTTCACGCAACAACGAAACTCGCGCAACTTCCCCTTCGGCGCGTAATTTTTCGATGAGGGTCTCGGCGGTTTGTTCGGCTTTGTCGTGCCCGGCCCGTTCGATTTGCGCGCACAGCGCCGCTAAACGGCTCGCGCCGAGATTGCCCGCAGCGCCTTTTAGCGAATGCGCAGCCATGGCCAATTCAGTCATATTGCGCGAGGCAAAATGCGAATGGATTAGATCGACGCGTTCCGCGATCACGGCGGCGAATTTATCCACCATGCGCGCGAGAACCGCCCCTTTGCCGGCGTCGATGCGACGCAGGTCTTCAATTTGTTCCAGATCGAGTAGGTCAACCTTATCCACGACGTATTGCCCTCTATGCGTAAAATTAAGGAATCGGTCGCTCGAACAAAGTTTCCAGGTCGAGGATCGGCATGGTCATACCCTGATGATGGATGCAAGATTTTGAAATCGCGCAATATTTACGAATATCGGCGAATAGCACACTGCCTTGCACGGTTTCCTGGCTTTGCGCGGCGATGCGTCTGGCTTCTTCGATATGTGAACTGCTGATGCTCATGGTCTGATCGAGCATTGCATCGCATTGAGCGAATTTGCGGTTGCGGCCGCTGGTTGCCGCCGCAGCTGGGCGATAGCCTGGCATGCAGGTGTCGGGATCGTCCTCGACTACTAAAATATTGGCCACGTCGGCTTCTGTCCGTTTTGATCGCCATTCTGGATCGCCATTCGCGATACGGGAATACTAGATAAGCGGCGATAGAGGGTCAATTCAACTCTTGTCAACAATGTCAAATATTGTGACGGAACCGGGGTTCCGAGTGATTTTGCGCATTGTGGCCCGTCTTCTCATCGGGGTTGGTGTGACCAATCCGCGAATAAAACGCAATCGAGTAAAATCAGACCAATTTCGAGATATCGCATGCGCATCGCTATCCTAGAGGACGACGAAATCCAGGCAACGCTTATCGAAGGTGTGGCGGCTTCAGCGGGGCACGATTGCCACCTATTCGCTAACGGCGCAAAACTGATCCGCGAATGCGGTCGCGAGAGTTTCGACTTGTTCGTACTCGATTGGGAGGTCCCCGAATCGAGTGGGGTCGAGGTTCTCAAGTGGATTCGGTCCTCTGTGCCAGCGATGGTACCCGTCATATTTGTCACCTCGCGCGAGTCCGAACAGGACATCATCAGTGTCCTGGCCGCCGGTGCGGATGACTACATGACCAAACCAATCAGACCTACCGAGTTCGTTGCGCGCCTCACCGCCTTACTGCGGCGCTCTTATCCCAGCCGCGGCGGTGCTTTATCCGAATTTGGCGAATACGCGTTCGATACCCGCTCCATGCGCCTGCACATTTCTGGAAAAGAGGTATTGCTCACGCAGAAAGAGTTCGATCTGGCCTTGTTCTTTTTTCGCAATATCGGGCGCCTGCTTTCACGTGGGCATCTTATTGAGGCTGTGTGGGGCCGTCCCAATGTGGCTGAAACACGGACCCTGGATACCCATTTATCCAAAATTCGCTCGAAACTGGCGTTACGTCCGGAAAATGGCTTCAAGCTGATCCCGGTATATAGCTATGGCTACCGGTTCGAGCGTGTTTCCAAGGATTGAGCGTAGAAAAACCGGCAAACGGTTTGCCTGAGTCGGCCGTCAATAATTTCACGCGCACCAAGAACGCCCTTATTTGGTGCGTTTTTTGACTTTGCGCTCAAATGTAGTGCAATTACAACAATATTTTACATTCGATATTTGCTGTAACGTTTTGTTATATATTCCTTTTTCTTCTGGCACGTATTGTGCTGCTGGAAAACTGCCGTATTACTATTTTAATCAAGGAGTATTCATGAAGAAATTATTGCTCGCCACGGTGGTCGCTAGCGCGTTTGCCACCCCTCTTGCCGTTTATGCGCAGGCCAAATCGCCACACACCGTCACTGGAAACGTGAGCCTGAATACGGATTATCGTTTCCGTGGCATTTCGCAGACCTTCGGCCAGCCCGCATTGCAGGGTGGTTTCGATTACTCCCATGCCAGCGGTGTATATGTCGGCACCTGGGCATCGAATGTCTATGGTGGGCGAACCAGCCAGGCCCTCGGCACTGCCTACAACCAGGGCAATCTGGAGTTGGATATTTATGGCGGTTATAAGTTTGAACCGATCAAGGATGTCAACGTTGACTTGGGTCTCTTGACCTACCTTTACCCGGGTGCCAAATATGCTGTCCCGACCAATGACAAATATACCAACACCGAACTGTACGGTTCAGTCGGTTATAAATGGTTTACCGCCAAATATTCGCAGTCCCTCACCGATTATTTCGGCGTCAATAACAATACCGTAGGCGCGGGCAATACAGCGGTTACCGGCGGTTGCGGCATTCAATCGAATACCAACGCTGCGGGTGCTCCGATTGCCACAGCCACTTGCGCGGGTGTCGGTAAAGGCGGCTCCAAAGGCTCTGGCTACTTGGATTTAGGCGCCACCTTCGAAATTGGCGGGGGAGTGAACCTTGGTCTGCATTACGGCAAATTGACGGTCAAGAATTACGGCTTGTTCAACTACTCCGACTACAAGATTTCGCTTAGCAAAGATTGGGTGGGGTTCACTTGGACTGCGGCTTATGTCGACAACAACGCCAAGGCCGATGTCTATCGCACCGCCAAAGTCAACGGCGGCGGATCGGACAAGATATTCGATACCAGCAAGGGCACCGTGGTCGTATCGGTAGGTAAGACCTTCTAGTCGCCCAATTCGCAGCGGCTGCACGCGGCCGCTGCCCTCAGTTTTCGCCTTTCTATAGTTTTACCGTTTGACCGGCCCTTAAATGGGCTGGATAGGCGGAGCTTTGCCTAAATTTTAAGTTTGTCTTGGTACGCAATCAGACATAGGGAGCAAATATGAAATTACTGACCGCAATCATCAAGCCATTCAAGCTTGACGAGGTACGCGAGGCCCTGTCCGCCATCGGCGTGCAAGGCATCACCGTAACTGAAGTCAAAGGCTTCGGAAGACAGAAGGGGCACACGGAGCTATATCGCGGCGCGGAATATGTCGTAGATTTTCTGCCCAAAGTGAAGATCGAGGCGGCACTCTCCGATCAATTGCTCGAACAGGCGATCGAAGCTGTCGAGAAATCGGCCAACACAGGGAAGATTGGCGATGGAAAAATTTTCGTCTTCAATCTGGAACAAGTCATCCGCATTCGCACCGGCGAGACCGGCGCCGAAGCACTCTAAGGACAACGATCATGAATAAAATTCTCGGTCTACTTTTACTATTGTCGACGTTTGGTTTTGGCGGCTTGGTGCTCGCCCAGGATAAGGCCAACAAAGCTGGCGACGCGCCTACTGCGATAGCCGCGCCTGCGGCCGCCTCTGCAGCGGCGCCCGTCGCCGAAGCAAAACCTGCTCCCACACCCAACAAGGGCGACATTGCCTGGATGTTGACTGCCACGGCCATGGTGCTTTTGATGAGCGTTCCTGCTTTGGCGCTTTTTTATGGCGGCATGGTCAGATCGAAAAACATGCTATCGATGCTGATGCAGGTATTCGTGGTGTTCTCTCTGATTGTGGTGCTGTGGTGCGTCTACGGCTATAGCCTCGCCTTTACCGAAGGCAACGCCTATATAGGGGGTTTTGATCGACTATTTTTGAGTGGCATCTTCGATTCCATGAAGGGCGAGTTCGCCATGGCGGCCACCTTCAGTAAGGCCACACCAATCCCAGAAATCGTGTTTGTGGCGTTCCAAGCGACCTTTGCGGCGATTACCTGCTGCTTGATTTTGGGTGCTTTCGCCGAACGCGCCAAGTTTTCAGCGGTATTGATTTTCATGGTGCTCTGGTTCACCTTTTCCTATGCACCGATCGCCCATATGGTGTGGTTCTGGGCGGGTCCGGATGCCTACATTGCGGGTGCCACACCTGAGGCGACGACCAAGTTGGTTGATGAGCTTAATGCCAAAGCGGGTCTTATCTGGCAGTGGGGTGCGCTAGATTTTGCCGGCGGTACGGTGGTGCATATCAATGCTGGTATTGCCGGTTTGGTGGGCGCTTACGTGATGGGCAAGCGAGTGGGTTATGGCCGCGAAGCCATGTCGCCGCACAACCTCACCATGACCATGATTGGCGCGTCCATGTTGTGGTTCGGCTGGTTTGGCTTTAACGCGGGTTCGGCGCTGGAGGCCAATAATGCAGCGGCTCTGGCGTTTATGAATACCTTCCTTGCCACGGCCTGCGCGGTTCTTGCATGGATCTTTGGCGAATGGATATTCAAAGGTCGCCCCTCGATGTTGGGCGCGGCGTCAGGTGCCGTGGCTGGATTGGTGGCGATTACACCTGCGGCAGGTAATGTGGGAATACCTGGCGCTTTTGTGATCGGTATCTCCGCTGGTCTGGTATGCCTGTGGGGAGTCAACGGTCTGAAACG
>JBJXEY010000274.1:0-7211 GCA_046153355.1 Burkholderiales bacterium | reverse complement strand
CATCACATCTGTCCGGTAGATTTTAATGTCACTTGGCTGGAATCCAATAATGACGCGGGTTTTGACATGATTGCCGATTCCGACGATTTGAGATTGCACATGGTTTTTGCCGCCTATGGTTGCCAGTTTTCTTGGCAATCGAGGCATAAACATGAATCGCGGCCAGACGGTTTTCGCACAATTGTTGGGGTTTGTACCCTTCGGTCACTTCGAGCATCTGGTCGATCGCTTCGACTCGAATCACGGTATCAGGCATTTTTCGGCCTGGAACCATTTCCTGTGTATCGCGTATTCCCAACTCACCCGACGCGAGGGCTTGCGCGATCTGGTGGCGTGTTTGAACTCGCACAGTTCCAAGCTTTATCACATTGGGATTCGCGGCAAGATATCGCGTTCCACGTTGGCCGATGCCAACGAACGGCGCGACTGGCGGCTGTTCGAGGCACTGGGTCATCGATTGATTGCCATAGCAGTCGAGTTGCATCAGGGCGAGGACATTGGGCTGGGATTGAACGAACCACTCTATGCGCTGGACTCTACGACGATCGATCTGTGTTTGACGCTGTTTCCTTGGGCGGATTTTCGAACCACCAAGGCGGCAGTCAAAGCCCACACGATCATCGATTTGCGCGGCTCTATTCCTATTTTTGTCCATATCACGACTGGCAAAGTGCACGACGTCAATGTGCTGGACCTGATTCAATGGCCAGCCGGATCGATCGTCGTCGTCGATCGCGGCTATCTGGATTTCGCCAGACTTCAATCGCTGCATCAACGCCAAGTCTCCTTTGTCATTCGTGCCAAGGACAATACGCGCTACACCTGGGCCGCCTCTCGCGAGGTCGACAAATCCACGGGGTTGCGCAGCGACCAAAGCATTCTTCTTTCCACACCGAAATCCAAACTGGCCTACCCGGATCGATTGCGTCGCATTTCCTATCGCGATCCCGAAACCGACAAGTTCCTTGTCTTTCTGACCAATCGCTTCGATCTGCCCGCGTTGATCATCGCCGAGATCTATCGCAAACGTTGGCAGGTCGAAACATTCTTCAAGTGGATCAAGCAAAATCTGTCGATCAAACATTTTTTCGGCAACTCCTTGAACGCCGTCAAATCCCAAATCTGGATTGCCGTGTGCGTCTATCTCATCGTCATCATTGCTAAGAAGAAACTCAACCTTCCGGCATCACCACAGCTTTTACTGAATATTTTCGAGGTCAACATGTTTGAGAAAACCTCAATCGATCAACTGGTTACCGAGGCGACACTGAATATTGACGACCATCCCCTCGATAAGCAGTTGTTTTTATTCTGAAATCAACCGGACAGATGTGATTGCGGGTATTGAAAGGGAATGTCCCTCGGTCCCAGGTAGGCCCACACCACGCCAGCGTGCTCCTCGCAAGGGTAGGCCAAGAGGCGCGTTTCCGAGCGCAAGCGGCTGTCCGACGGCTCGGTGGGCATCTCCAAACATTGACCATGGATATCGAATTTCCAGCCGTGATAGGCACAACGCAGACCGCCTTCTTCATTACGACCGAAAAAAAGGTCTGCCTGGCGGTGACGGCAATACTTCTCGATCAAGCCTACATTGCCGCTGGAATCGCGAAACGCAATCAGGTCCTCCCCTAAGAGACGCACGCGAACCGGCGGCGAGTCCGGGGCCGGGACTTCTTCCGAGAGCAGCGCGGGGTGCCAGAAGCGCCGGAAATAATCCCCCATAAGCGTGCCTGGGCTGATTCTGGTGAGCGCTTCGTTCTCGGTTTTGGTGACCAAATCGATCCTTTTATTTTCTATAAAAGTGAATAATTTTTTGTGAGATACCACATACCACGTGCGCAATGATTAAATATTGATTCTATTATTGTAATAAAATACAGCTAAATAAGGCTTCAGCGTCAGATTGTGTTCGAGCCTCGTCTACCGTCCGAGTACTGACAATAATCGCGAATCGAGAATAATAGTATCGTGCGATACAAAAGATGGCTCGATGCAGAGATAGCTCGATGCAGCGGCGAGTGTCGTCTCTGTTCGCGTTCACGAAATCCATAGTATTTTCAATTCAAAATTTAGCAAGGAATTCGCTTCATCATGCAGAAATTCGGCGTCGGCCAAAGCGTTCAGCGTTTCGAAGATCCGCGCCTGTTGCGCGGGCACGGGCAGTTCGTCAACGATACGTTTCTCCACAATCAAGCGCACGCAATCGTTGTTCGCTCAACGCACGCGCACGCAAATATCAAGTCCGTTGCCACAGCGGCGGCATTAGCCGCACCTGGCGTATTGGCGGTGTACACCGGCGCCGACTATGCGGCCTCGGGCCTGGGCGCGCCGGCGCCGGTGATGAAGCGCACCCGCGTGGATGGCTCACCGATGTTCGCGCGCGGCCATCCGGTGATCGCCAAAGATCGCGTTCACTACGTGGGCGAGCCGGTGGCCATGGTGGTAGCCGAGACGTTGTCGCAGGCGCGTGATGCCGCCGAGTTAGTTGAAGTCGACTACGACCCCTTACCCTCGGTGGTCAATGGCGCCAAAGCGGTCAAACCCGGCAGCCCCGCTGTATGGGATGAATGCCCCGACAATCGCTCGCATATGCAAGAACTAGGCGACAAGGCCGCCACCGAGGCGGCGTTCGCCAAGGCCGCGTTTATTGTCAAACGCCGTTATGAAGTGACGCGCTTACACGCGCAGTACATGGAGCCGCGCGGGGTAGTCGGCGATTACGATGTGCGCAACGAACGCTACGTGTTATATGCCGATGTGCAATATCCGCATCGCGTGCGCGAGATGCTCTCCAACCGCGTCTTTAAACTCCCCGCGCATCGCATCCATGTGATTACGCATGATGTCGGCGGTGGTTTCGGCACCAAGGGGTGGCAGTATCCGGAGCATCGCCTGATGTTGTGGGCTGCGAAACAGCTTGGCCGGCCGGTGAAATGGAACTGTGAACGCAGCGAAGTGATTCTCGCCGACGAACATGCGCGCGAAAACATCACCGAGATTGAGCTGGCGCTGGATGCCGAGGGGAAATTTCTCGGCCTACGCGCCAATGTCGAGGCCAATGTCGGCGCCTACGTTTCTTCGGATCGCAATCTGCTGGCGCCGTTCGGCGCCATGCGCGCCTTGACGGGTAACTATATTTTTCCCGCAGCCTATGCACAAACGCACGCGGTAATGAGCAACGTCAATTCTTCCGCCCCGTATCGCGGCGCTGGCCGCCCGGAGGCGATCTATGCGATCGAGCGCATCATCGACGATGCAGCGCGCGAGTTGAAACTGGATCCCACCGAACTTCGCCGCAAGAACTTGATTCCATCCTCCGCCTTGCCAATGAAATCGGCCCTGGGCTACAACTACGACTGCGGCGAATTCGAGCGTGGCATGGACATGACTATTAAAGCCGCCGATGTTGCGGGATTTCCCGCTCGGCGAACGCAAGCCAAAGCGCGCGGCAAATTACGCGGATTGTCGGTGGTCAATGCCATAGAAATGGCTGCGGGCGCCGGCATTGAAGAAGCCGAGGTGCGCTTCAATACCGGCGGCACCCTCACCGTTATCGTCGGCACCAAGAACCAAGGGCAGGGCCACGACACCATGTACAAGCAAATCCTCGTCGAACGCCTGGGTGTGGACCCCGCCGATGTGGAGTTCGTCGATGGCGATACCGATCGCCTTGCCTATGGCATGGGTACCTCCGGGTCACGTTCAACGGTGATGGGCGGCAGCGCGGTTTATATGGCGGCAGAAAAGCTGATCGCCAAGGGCAAAAAAATAGCCGCGCATATTCTGGAGACGGCCGAAGCGGACATCGTATTCGGGGAAGGAAAGTTCACCGTCACCGGTACCGATAAATCCGTGGCCATCAAAGACGTGGCGCGCGCCGCGTTTCAACCTGCGAAACTGCCCAAGGGCCTGGAGCCCGGTTTTTACGAAACCGGCACTTTCAACTCTACCGATTTCACTTTCCCCAATGGCTCGCACGCCTGCGAAGTAGAAATCGACCCGGACACCGGCGAAGTGAAATTGATCAATTACGTGGTGGTCGATGATGTCGGCACGGTGATCAACCCGCTAACGCTCAAAGGCCAGATTCACGGCGGCGTGGCGCAAGGGGCAGGGCAGATTCTGATGGAAAAAATCGTCTATGACGAGGATAGCGGTCAACTTCTCTCGGCCTCGCTGATGGACTACGCCATTCCTCGGGCCGATGACATGTGCGACATGGAAATTCACAGCAATCCGGTGCCCACCAAGCGCAATCCACTCGGCGCGAAAGGCGCGGGGGAGGCGGGTGTTGTCGGTGCGATGCCCGCGGTGATGAATGCCATCGCCAATGCGCTCGCCGATGTCGGGGTCAAACATTTCGATATGCCTGCCACAAGCGAACGCGTGTGGCGGGCGATGCAGTCGGCCAAATAAGGAAAGCTTGCTATGGCACGCCTAAAACCCATCAAACCTGAGGCGATGACTGCTGCGCAGATGAGCGCCTACAAAGTGATCGAAGCCAAAGGCGGGCGCCTAGGCGGCCCTTATTCGGCATTGATTCGCATCCCCGAATTTATGCTCCTACATCAGGAGATGGGGGATAACCTGCGCAAGAGCTCGCTCACCGAGCGGATGCGAAAAATCATTGTCCTCACCACGGTTAAACATTGGGGCGCGAAGTATGCCTGGGCAGTGAACGTGCGTTCGGCTGAAAAAGACGGCATGGAAAAATCCTTGATTGATGCGATCAAGGAGGGCCGCGAGCCCGAATTGACGAACGACAAAGAGCACACCGTCTACAAGGTGGCGCGCGAATTGCTCGAATCGCGCAACTTAAGTGACACTACTTACCACGCCGCCGTCGGCTTGCTGGGCGAAACCTCGCTAGCCGATGCCGTTGCGACCACAGGTTTTTATTCGATGGTGTCGATGACGCTGATTGCGTTTGATGTCGATCCACCATCCTGAAATTCGTCGCAAACAATAAACGATGACCTCGTTCACCAAGTCATAAGGAACTGCCCATGGCCATTCTCGGCGTTGAACAATTGATTTATGGTGTTGAAGATCTGGATGCTGCCAGTCGTTTTCAAGAAGACTGGGGCATGGAGCGGGTAGCTTCTGGTGAGCACGGCACGGATTTTCGCTTGCTCAATAACACCACGATTCATTTGCGCAAGAATACCGACGCCGGCTTGCCGCCCGCCACCATTCGCTGGCTACCGCACCTCTCCAAATCGACGCTGCGCGAGGCCATTTGGAGCGTCGACAGCAAAGACTCCCTACAAAAAATTGGCGCCGAATTGTCGCGTGATCGCGAAGTAAAAACCGATTCAACCGGCGTATTGCACACCGTGGATGATTGCGGCTTTCATATCGGATTTGCCCTCACGCAACGCAACGAGGTGGTGCTCGCCACCACAGAAATCAATACGCTTGGCAACTACCAGCGTCGCAATCGTCAGGCCGATGGCACGCGCCGCCGCCGCGTCAGTCCTTATAAGGCAGGTCATCTGGTGTATTGGGTGCCCGATAAACTTGAGGAGGCGGCGCGCTTCTATGTTGATCGGCTGGATTTCCGGCCCACCGACAACGGGCCCGCGATGCGTTTCATGCGCGCCAACGGCAGCAATGATCACCATACCTTGCTCATGCAGAAACAAGAGGGCTTGTGGGGCTTTCAGCACGTGGCGTACGAATACAAAGATTTCGACGAGGTGATGTTCGCCGGGTGCCATATGGAAGAGCAGGGTTGGAAGACCAATACCGGCCCCATCCGCCACAACGTCAGTTCCACCTGCTCATGGTACGTATGGAATCCGGCGGGTGGGGTATCGGAGGCGTACTCCGATATGGATTATGTCGATGACAACTGGGTAGTCGGTTGGAACGACCCCAAAGATCCAGGATTTTATGGCGTTTCCTGGGCGGTGCGGCCCGGCAAGCATCGTGCCCGGCCGGCGGAGTGGATCGACGACTGATGCGACCGTAGGGTTGCTCGAATTAATTGGGTTGAATACCCAGGGGTTGAATACCCAGGGGTTGAATACCCAGTTCGCGAATTATCTTGCCCCACTTGTCGCGCTCGGCGCGGTAAAACGCGGTCAAAGCCTGCGGCGTGCTGGCGCCCGAATTGTTGGCCCAGACAAATTTTTGTACCGCCTGAGTGAATTGCGCATCGCGCACGATGCGTTCCATTTCGCGATTGACGCGATTTACCACCTCGACCGGCGTCGCCACAGGCGCCGCCAGCGATAACCAGCCTTCGGATTCGTAACCCGGATAAAACTCCGCCACGGCCGGGACCTCAGGGAACATCGGCAGACGCTTTAACGAAGTGACCGCGAGAAAGCGCATTTTCCCGGCGCGAATGTGGGGTAAAGCGGTGCCAATCGAATTAACCATCACCGGAACCCGCCCCGACAAAGCGTCCTGCACCGCCTGCCCAGTATCCTTGTAATTGATTTGCGTCATGCTGATGCCGGCAACTTTGTTCAGCCACTCCTGCGAAATATTGAGGAATGCCACGGTGATGCTGTAGCTTAATTTCCCAGGTTGATTTTTGGCCAGCGTCACCAGTTCCGGGAACGTCTTCACTGGCATTTCTGGATGCACGGCGATCGCCGAAGGGCCCGAATCCACGATCATTGCTACCGGGGTAAAGTCTCGCAACGCGTCGTAGGGAATGTTCTTCACCAGATGCGGCGAGACCGCCACTGCGACAATCGATGCAACGTAAAAGGTGTATCCATCTGGCGCAGACTTGGCGGCGGCCTCGGCGCCGATCACGCCTTCGCCACCAGGGCGGTTTTCGATGATCCAAGATTGCCCCAAAGCCTTACCCAGTTGATCCGTGGTAACTCGAGCGACCAGATCAGGCGCCGATCCTGCGGAATTGGAAATCAGCAGGCGAATCGGTTTGGCGGGCCAGGATGATTGCGATTGTGCTGGCAACGCAAACGAAACGATCACAAGTAGAACCGACAAGGGTTTCAGGATGTACATAAACTCTCCAGGAACATTGCGCTCAAAACCTAGCGACTGTAACGCAAGACATCAAGCGTCAGGTTAGCAAACTCTGGTTTCATATTTTTGCGCTGCCTGCGAAAATTCACCCTGAACCTTGAAGGGATACGAATATGAAGCGATTGACTCTTTCCGCATTATCGATTATTTCCACGGTTTGCCTAGTCTCTGGCAATTCCACCATTGCGCAGACCTATACACCC
>JBJXEY010000265.1:0-8266 GCA_046153355.1 Burkholderiales bacterium | reverse complement strand
TCGACGCGCCTTGCCCAGTGACTCGAGATGCTTGTCTAGGGTCGTCGCAAAGGCGTGAGGGGACGAAAACAGACGCTTTTTCAAAAGCTTCAGGACAAATTCGCTGGCATAGCGTTCGGTGCCATCGTGGGCACCCTCGGTACGCAGCGTCGTATAGCGTGTCAGGGCTTGATGGGCGCTGCGCTCTACGTCGGTGTAAGCCACTTCGAGAGGCTCAATGATGCGTTCGGGATAACGCGGTGTGCCGTCCCATTTGGGCGGCAGTTCGCGCTTAAGCCGCCGCACCATGATGGCGGCGAGCTGCTCCGGGTTGGGCCTGACGCTGCGCGCGAAACGCTGGTTGTCGAGTAACTCAAGCAGCGAGGTGAAGCTTTCCGGATAGCCGTTATGCGGTGTCGCCGAAAGAAAAAGCTTGTGCTCGAAATGCGGCACCAGCAGACGAATTGCAGCGGTCCTGAGAGATTCAACGGCATAACGTCCGGCGCCGGACGGGGCAACGTTGTGCGCTTCATCGACGATCAGCATGTCGAAACGCCGTGGATAAGCGGGCTCACCGGGAGTAGGCAATTTTTCGCGAAACTGCTGTAGCGGACGGTCACGCTTGAGGAAATCGATTGAGGTGATAAGCCGTGGAAAATGCGTCCACGGATTGACATGCAAACCGCGCCGCCGGCGCAGGTCTTTCATCAGCTCGCTGTCGACGATGCGGAATTCCAGACCGAACTTGTCGCGCATCTGATCGCGCCACTGGATCTGGATGGACGACGGGCATACCACCAGGATGGATCGCGCCCGATGGCGCAGCAGCATCTCCTGCACCACCAATCCCGCTTCGATGGTCTTGCCCAGGCCTACGTCGTCGGCGATCAGCAGGTTCACGCGCGGCATCTGGATAGCTCGGGAAAGCGGGTCAAGCTGATAGTCCTCAATTTCCACCCCGCTACGGAAGGGAGCCTGCAACGCGCTGGTATCGGCCTGGGAGATCGCACCCCAGCGAACCGCGTTCAGGAAGGCATCGAGCCGCGCCGGGCTGTCGAAACCACTGAATTCCGGCATTGAGGCTCGTTCGAGAATGGCGGCGCCGGGTTCCAACTCCCAGACGACTTGCAATTCCTCGCCCAGGGCGTCGTCTTCCACCGAAGACAAGGTTACGAGGTTTTGTGCCGCGGAGCGTTCTACATGCGTGCTCGATCCCGCGATGGCCGTCACCACGAAGCGTCGATTGCGAACGGAGACGAGCTGCCCGGGAGCGGGCGGCTGTGTGGTCAGGACGATTTCTTGCAGGGTGGCGCTCATGGTCAAAGGATATGCAATGAAGTTCGGCCTCAGATGATTGAGTCATGCCGCGGGAACATCCAACCGGGAGTCGCCAATGCAAACGAATGGAATTTTCGCAGGTGGACGATTACGAGAGCCTACAATAAAGTAATCTCCTTTGTAGTTTATTGATTCGTTCCTCACCCGGAGTACGACATGGTCCACATCGCTTTTGATCTTCATGAGGGTGCCCTTGCCAGCGTCCGGCAGGACCCGGAGACATTCACCCGCGAGCTGCGCGTCGCGGCCGCGGTGAAATGGTATGAGTTGCGCCGCGTCAGTCAGGGTCGGGCGGCGGAGATCGCCGGCGTGTCTCGGGCTGAATTCATTGACGCGCTTGGGCGGCATGGCGTGTCTCCCTTTCAGCAGACTGCCGAGGAGGTCGTTCGCGACGCCGAAGAGGATATTGGGACAGGCATGACAGCCGTGCCTTGAATAGGGCACACGTCTTGATCTGGCCCGCAGAAACTGCAAAGCTATGTCAATATTTTAATAAATGTTTTGTGGAAATGTACGTCTGGCATTGCCAACTGTCAAATTAGAATTCAAATAATGGTATTCCAAACGTTATTGCCTGAGCATCAGATTGAGTACCGAACTTCGCCGTGAAACGCTTGCAATCGTGCGTCATCTGGAGGCCGTCTCCGACCGCCCGGTTGACCTTCGGGAGCAGGCAGACTTGCCGGTGATGGCAACCATTCGTGCGGCGCGGGATGGGGCGCCGATGCATGTGCTTAAGTACCGACCCGGCGGCGACTTGCTGGATTACCAGGTGGCGACGCAATGCGCTCATGTGCTGCGGCTCTACCAGCGCCCGCCAGACCAGCGGTTTCTATTCAGTTCGTCCGGGCAGCGTGTGGCAACGGTCGAGCAAATGTTACGTAGTTCAATGAAGGACCAGGCGGACGCCGTGGCAATCCAGCGGTTTGCAAAGCTGGTTTTCGACTGGTTGCTGCTTTCGGTTCGTTCCATTCCCGTCGGGATGCGCATCGATGCGTGGCTGTGGCATGACCATCCGGGTTTGCGTCCCCAGGTCGAAGAAGGGCTTAACCGCCAGATGCGCGAGCATCTCCAGGCGGCGACGCGGGATTTCGATGGGCTTCGCATGCCGGCGGCGTTCGTTTCGCTTCCCGCGGCGTACGCCTTGTTCGCCGATCGGCTGCTTGGCAATAATCTATTCGGCATCGCCTGGCGTAGCATGGGTGTGACCGATGACGCTGCCGCGCTTCTGGCGATTTTCGATCGGGTGCCGGAGACACCTTTGGCGGATGACCGGCTCATCGACGAATTCGCGGCACATCTCGGCGTTGCCGGATGGTACGACTGGTTAGCGTTCAAGGAATGAGCATGGCCAAGGAGCCATTGATCTTTAGAATCCCGATCCGGGATTTCGATCTGACACAGTTGCCTCAGGAAGCGCAGACCCCGGGGTCCGACGCGTTCCGGATTGCTGTTGGTCTTTATTTTGCCGGGAAGTATGCGAACGAGGGGCTTGCAGCGACGGTCGCCATTGACAGCGAGGGGATCGAGGTATGTGCGGCGCCCGAGGGCATGTCATTGATGGACCATGCGCTTGATTTGTGCGGCAGCGGTCAAATTCGCGAGGCCACACCAATCTTGGAGTTTCTGCGCCAGCAGGAGCCGGACAACGCGGAGATTGCCTACACCTACGGGCTTGCTTTGAGCGAAACCGGAGCAATTGACAAGGCAATCGAGCATCTCAACATCTGCGTGAAGCTTGCTCCCGGCCATGTCAACGCGTGGGTCGCCATCGGCGTCGCCGAACAGCGCCTGGGCCACTCGCTGGAGGCGGAACAGGCGCTTCGCAAGGCCATGACGCTTGATCCCGCGAACGGCTGGGCACAAGGCAATCTCGCGGCAATATTGGCGAATGCAGGAAAACTGGATGAGGCCATCCCGCACTTTCGCAACGCGGCACGCCGGCGGCCGTCCGACGCGACGCCGTTATTGGGACTCGCGAAGGCACTGGAATCGCTGGGTGGAGATCATATGGCCGAGGTCAACGGAATCTACGACGAAATCATCCGCCGTTTTCGAGGCCAGCCTGCGGCCGAGATCGCCATGGCAGCACAGACAGCGATCGCGCATCGCGCGCTACGCAAAAGCGTAGATGGGGCAATTCGCATGGATGTTGTCCATTACATGATTGACGCCCTCCAACAATTCGGCGCGATGCCGAAAAAGCAGGTAGGGGAAATTGTTAGTGAGATAGCGGTGTTGGGCCGCGCGGGATTGAGTATTAATGATCCCGATAAGCGCTATTCATTGCATAGCCTGCCCGGAGATTTCTCTGGCCTCCAGTTGTTATCCATGATGCATGCGGGTTTTCGCCTGTTCGACGAACACACCCATACCGGTGCCGACTTCGACAAGGAATTGTCGGTCGCACGCGCGACGATGGCGAAGTAAAAGATGGCAGCGATTCCAGAGAGCTATCGCGAAACCATAGAACCGTTGGTGGCGAAAGCGCGCGGGTTTCTCGAGGAAGGGCAGAAGCTGGCCGCGCTTGCATTCGTTGGCAGCTTCACGACACGCCGAATTGAAGCGGTATTGCTGGACACTAGTAGCGATGACGCAAAGGACCGTTCGGCAACCGAGATTCAACGCGCCGCCGCGGCACTCGAGGCGGATTTCGTGTTCCTGGTCATGGAAGCCTGGGGGCTGCCCAAGGACAAACTTTCGAGCCACCAGAAAATTCTCGACAAATATGGCTCCATCGCCAACAGTCCGTATCGTATCGACACAGTCAGCTTGGTGCTGGAAACGCACTATGGCATCTGGAGCGCTCAGGTTCTCATTAAGCCAAAGGGCTATTCCAAGAAGAAGCGGACCTTCGGTGAGGTTCAATTCCTGAAGATCGATGGGGCGCAAGGGCGGTTCAGCGCTTTGCTGCCAGGCGCGAAGGACGGTGAATCGCGACCGTTGCAGTAGAGCCGCCATCGCGCATGGCGATTTGCAGTAAAGTCAAAGTTGTACAAGCCGCTTGATCAGTCCTCACCTAGGGGAGAAAACATGCCTGGATACATAGCAGCATTTTTCATTGTTGTAGTGATTGCAACTACTTCCGCCGTTGCTCAACCTTACCCTGCGAAACCCCTCCGCCTCCTCAGCACACTCTCAGGCGGCACCGAGGGCCTGGTGCGACAGGTGGTGCAAAAAGCCGGCGATGCTTTTGGCCAGCCGGTGATTATGGAAAGCCAGCCCGGCGCCAATGGCATGATCGCGGCGGAAATGACGGCACGCGCCGCGCCCGATGGCTACACCATCCTGGTGGCAGTGCCCGGTTCTATCGTGGTACGCGGTTTCCTTACGACGGTGATGCCCTATCAACCGGTCAAGGATTTCACCGCTATCACCCAGGCCGCGAGCGCCATCGCGATGATCGTGGCGCATCCCGCCTACGGCGCGAATTCACTGAAGGAAATGCTCGATAAATCGAAATCCGGCGCACGTATTACCTATGGCACCAATGGTATTGGGTCGGCTGACCATCTCACCGCAGAGCTGCTCAACCAGTTGACCGGTTCGAGGCTGGTGCACGTACCGCACAAGACCGCAGTACAGGCGGTGACCAATGCGGTGTCGGGCGAGGTGGATACTTATTTCGGTGTGTATGTCTCCTCGGCCGCAATGCTGAAGGCCGGCAAATTGAAACCGTTTGCCTATACCAATGTACGTCCATCCGCAGGGGCGATCCCCGAAGTGCCGCTGATCAACGAGGTGTTGCCGGGATTCCAGAGTCCGCCCTATTGGGTGGGATTTTTCGGGCCGGCGCGGATGCCCGATGCGATATTGAGGCGCTTGAACGGCGAGTTGGTGAAGGCCCTGGACCCGCCCGAGGTTCGCGCCCGCTGGGCGGATTTGGGATTTCAGGTGGCGGCCAACTCGTCTCAGGAATTTACCGATATCCTCTACGCGGATCTTGAGCGCGTCGCACGTATCGTTAAGGGCGCCGGTATTAAACCCGAATGACTTTTTAAAGGAGCGCAGTACATGAATACCGCAACCCTTGAAGCACCCGCTAAAAAAGCGGCAATGTCGCCCGAAGAATGGAAGGCGCGCCAGGATCTCGCTTGCGCCTATCGCCTATTCGATCATTTCGGCTGGCATGGTCTGATTTTCAATCACATCACGGTTCGGGTTCCTGGCGAGGGCTCGCATTTCTTGATCAATCCATTCGGATTGATGTATCGCGAGGTCACTGCCTCCAATCTAGTTAAGATCGATGTCGATGGCAATATTCTCGATGGCAGCCCGCACAAGGTGAATAAAGCAGGCTTCGTGATTCATTCGGCCTTGCACATGGCGAGCTCGAAGGCCCACGCCATCATGCACACGCATACCAATGAGGGCGTGGCGGTGAGCGCGCAGGAGGAAGGCTTGATGCCGTTGTCGATGTCGGCCTGTGGCTTGCAAGGGCATATTGCCTATCACGATTACGAAGGTATTTCGCTGGATACTGAGGAGCGCGGTCGTTTGATCGAACATCTTGGCGATAAGAATTGTTTGATCCTGCGTCACCATGGTTTGCTCACCTGCGGGCGCACGCTGGCCGAAGCGTTCTCCTGGATGAGCCGTTTGCAAAATGCTTGCGAAGTACAGGTGATGGCCACGGCGGGCGCGAGCAGGCCGATTCTTCCCTCGAAGCAATCGATCGATGCGACAGTGCGGCAGATGAAACAAGTGAGCGCCACCGAAGGTGCTGGTGATATGTTGTGGGCGGCGATGACGCGCTGGATGGTTGATAAAGATCCGAGGTTTCTGCAATGAAAAAATATCATGTTTTATGCGGCTTTCTCGCAACTGCGGTAGCGGCGCTGAGTGCGACGCACGCGGTGGCACAAACCTATCCGACCAAGCCCATACGTTTGTTGAGCACCATCGCGGGTGGGTCCGAAGCCTTACACCGCGCCATGGCCATCAAGGTTGGCGAGGCTTTGGGGCAGCCGATTGTTTTCGAGGCGCAGCCCGCCGCCAATGGCATGGTGGCAGCGGAACAAACCGCGCGAGCAGCGCCAGATGGGCACACCATTTTGCTGGCGGTGCCCGGTTCCATGGTGGTGCGCGGATTCCTCACCAAGGTTATGCCGTATCAACCAGTGAAAGACTTCACCCCCATTACCATGGCGGCGTTGTCGATTGGGAGCATCACCACCCACTCAGCCAACCCCGCGAATTCCCTCAAGGAACTGCTCGATGCCTCGCGCGCCAGCAGCCGTAAGCTCACTTTTTCCACTAATGGCATTGGTTCTTCGGATCACCTTACCGGCGAGCTTATCAATCAGCTCTCCAACGCGGGTTTGATTCACATCCCACACAAAAGCCAAGGGCAGGCTGTGACGGCGGCGGTGGCGGGCGAGGTCGATGCCTACATCGGTGTGTTGAGCGGGTCGGTGCCGCTGATCAACGCCGGCAAATTCAAGGTGCTTGCCTATGTGAATGCGCGCCCGCCGTTGAATGCCGATCCGAAGGTGCCCCTGGTATCGGATGTGCTGCCCAAATTCTCCAATCCACTTTATTGGGTGGGCTACTTTGGGCCTGCCGGTTTGCCGCAGCCGGTGCTGCGACGCTTGAATAGCGAATACGTGAAGGCCTTGACCTCGCCGGAATTCAAACCGAAATTCGAAGCGCAGTACAACCCCATCATCGCCAATTCGCCGGAAGAATTCGCCGCGCAGTTGAACTCTTATCTGGAGATTGTCGCGCGCATCACGCAAGCCGCCGGCATTAAACCGGAGTGATGTCGAATCTGTTTGGGACGCCCCAGGTGATTACCAAGGGTGGGGAACAAGACTGGGCAAACGCCAATAAACCTTGACTTTCCAATCACTTGCGATCACAATCACTACGCAATCTACGTTCTGGCCTGCCTTCAGTTACCCGCCCGGTCCCGGGCGTTCACTACCGAGTCATCCACCACGCTAAGGTTGTTCGCACCCGCGCCCGAGTTGCGCGCGGATCGGGCATCGTCCGTCTTTGACGTGGCAGTCGCCTAATTTTTGGAGTTTTCTATGACTATCGGTACAGTAAAGTGGTTCAACCCCACCAAGGGTTTTGGTTTTATTCAGCCTGAGGGCAGTTCCAAAGATGTGTTCGTTCACATCAGCGCCGTCGAAAAATCGGGCATGGGCAGCTTGGCCGAAGGCCAGCGCGTCAGCTTCGATATCGTCACCGAGCGTGGCAAACAGGCAGCGGCGAATCTGAAATCGGCTTAGTCTGATATCAGGTTTGAATTAAAAATGGCCCGAAAGGGCCGTTTTTATTTGGTCTCTACAGTTTAATATTTTACTTCTTTGTTCTACAAACGGCTGATGCCCGAATCGTTCGATGCGATCTGCATAACGACCATGGCAAAACTCAAATGCGCCTCAGATTTTTACCTTCGGCATGCGGCTGGCAACAATCGCGGCCAGCGCGGTGAGCGTGGCGGCAAATAAAAACGCATAGTGAAACGCACCGATCAAGGTATTGATCTCTTCGGGGTTCGCCACGAGTATCAGCGCGCGCAGGTCCATCCCCGGCAATAGGGCATAAACCAGGGCGCCTGTCATTGCCGTGCCCGCCGCGCCACCAACAAAACGGAAAATGGTGACTAAGGCTCCAGCGACACCTAGGCGCGCACGTCCGGCGATTGCCTGACTGACCACTTGGCTCACCGGCATCACGCCACCAAAACAAGCGCCTGCCAGCAAACCCAACACCGCCACGGTAATGGCGTTGGCGGGCAGCAGCGCCAGTAATAAGAGCGCAATCGTGCCCAGGCACAGGCCGGCGACCAAGGTGATTTTGGTTTCGCCGGTTCGCGCCGCGTATTTACCGGCGAAGATCGATCCGATTACGGTGCCTGCGGTCAGGGGCAGTAAGAGTAATCCTGAATCCGAGGCCGAGAGACGCAGCCCGAGCTGCAGATAGATGGGCAGAAAAAATA
>JBJXEY010000263.1:0-2893 GCA_046153355.1 Burkholderiales bacterium | reverse complement strand
GTTCACCGGACGACCTCGTCCAATCCGGTGCAAAAGATAGTCCAACGGATTGAAAACGACCCTGTGGGTCGTCTGAATTCTTAAGGATTGCACCCCGTTAATTGCAAGTCTTGATTTTGCGTCCTTGCAATTCCTGCGGAGCGTAAGTAGCCCGAAGAAGCTCGCCCTGCTTGGCTCTTCTGCTTTTTATTGACGGGAAGCCATATCGTGCGGAGATTAAGAGCGACTCGCAAAACCAGGACGCATGGTTTTTGTCGCTAGTTGTTAGCGGAAAACAAAAACCGCCCAAAGGGGCGGTTCGGTTAAGGTAAGGCGGCTGGCGGCGCAAGTTGGCGACCTTGGTTAGCTCATCATGCCTTGCGGCAAGGCCAAGTCAGCCTGATAACGCCACCAGTCGTAGCCGTATTATAAGATAGAACCCGTTTGGCTAGCTATCAGGAACAGCCGACATCAGGATCAGACGAGAACCTTTAGCGCCAGTAATCATAGACGCTGGCGAACCACCTTGATGGTTACGACATTTTTTCAGGAAATTTTGAATGCAGCGTAACGACGGCGTGTCTCTTTTGCGTGGGCGATTACGAATCCTCGTAGGTTTGCTCGCCATTTTTTGCGAATTCATTTCCTTCGGATCGTTCGCCCAACCATTCCCCTCGAAACCCGTTCGCCTAGTGGTCCCCAACGCCCCCGGTGGCGGCACCGACATCCTCGCGCGGCTACTCGCGCAAAAGCTTCAGGAGATATGGAACCAATCGGTGATCGTGGAATACAAACCGGGCGCGGGCACGGTGACGGGCACCGAATTCGTTGGGCGCGCCGCGCCGGATGGTTTGACTTTGTTGATGAGCGTGTCCTCGCACATGATCAACCCGAGCTTGCGCAACAATCTGCCTTACGACACGCTGCGCGATTTTTCCGCGGTGTCGATCACCGCGATTGCGCATACGGTGATTACCGCCACGCCGTCGTTGCCGATCAACACGCTTTCGGATTTGATTTCCCTGGCGAAGAAGCAGCCTGGCGCGTTGGGCTATGCCACGGCGGGCGCGGGCAGCGGCCTGCACATGACCGGCGAATTGCTGAAGATGACCACCGGCATCGACATCGTGCATGTGCCCTACAAAGGCAGCGGACCGGCGTTTCCCGATGTGATCGCGGGCCGTGTGCAGTTGATGATCGACCCATTGTTTTCGGCGCTGCCCTATATCAAGGCGGGCAAGTTGAAACCCATTGCCATCGCGAGCCGTACGCGCGCCGCCAATACGCCGGATATTCCAACCATCGCCGAAACCCTGCCTGGTTTTGTCGTGACAAGTACCAACGGCATCATCGCGCCCAGCGCGACGCCGCGCCCGGTGATCGCCAAGATCAGCTCTGATCTAGCCGTGGCGGTGCGATATCCAGATATACGTGCGCGCATGGCGGAGATTGGATTGGAGCCGGTGGGCAGCACGCCTGAGGAGTTTGACGCGTTGATTCGCTCGGAGATCGAACGCTGGGCCAAGGTGGTGAAGTTTTCCGGCGCCAAGGCGGAATAAGAGCGAAGGAATAATCGGAAGTCGTTAGGTGATCGATTGGGTCGCGAAGTGCGTCCAGTCTTACTGATCAATTACTGCCTGATTACCTGTCCCGCCGCCGCTCCACCCAAGCCAACAGTTCCCCCACGATACCTCGCCGGAACATCATCACGCACGCAACGAAAATGCCGCCGATGATCACCGTGACCCACGAGCCCACCCGGTCGGCGAGAAAGTTTTGCAGGCCAATGATGATAATCGCACCCACCGCCGGCCCGGCAAAAGTGCTCATGCCGCCAAGTAACGACATCAACACCACCTCGCCCGATAAAGACCAATGTACGTCCGACAGTGTGGCAAATCCCAGCACTAGCGTTTTCATGGAGCCGGCGAGGCCCGACAGCGCAGTGGAGAGCACGAACGCCAGAAGTTTGTAGCGATCCACGTTGTAACCCAAGGAAATTGCGCGCGGTTCGTTTTCGCGGATTGCTTTCAACACCTGTCCGTAGGGCGAGTGCACGATGCGCACGATGCCAAGAAACACCGCAACGAATACCACCAGCACCACGAAGTACATCACCAAGTCGTTCGCCAACGGCAATACGCCAAACAACACACCACGCGGCACCTGTTGCAAGCCGTCTTCGCCGCCGGTGAAGGGCGCTTGCAGGCAGATGAAATAAATCATTTGCGCCATGGCGAGCGTAATCATTGCGAAGTAGATGCCCTGGCGGCGGATGGCGATCAGGCCCACCACCAGGCCGATGGCGCCGGCAATCAATGTACCTGCGAGCACGCCTAGTTCAGGTGACCATCCGGCGGTTCGAACCAGCCAGCCGGTGGCATAGGCGGCTGAACCCATGAACGCGGCATGGCCAAAGGATAAGAGACCGGTGTATCCCAAAAGTAAATTGAAAGCACAGGCGAAGATGGCGAAGCACAAGGCATTCATCAGAAAAATTGGGTAAATTCCGATGAATGGGGCGATCACCAAAAACAGCAGTGAGGCTAACCACGCGAATTGACCGATGCGTTTTGTGCTTATGCGACCGGACGACGCGGCGGGCGGTACATCGCTGGCAGGCTGCGCGTTGGAACTTGTGTCGTTCACCTCACATCTCCTTGCCGAACAGGCCCGCGGGGCGAATCACCAGCACGATGGCCATGATGACGAACACCACGATGTTGGAGGCTTCCGGGTAGAACACCTTGGTCAGTCCTTCGACCATGCCCAATACGATGCCGGTGATGATCGAACCCAGTATCGAGCCCATGCCGCCGATCACCACCACGGCGAACACCACGATGATGAGGTTCGATCCCATTAGAGGAGTGATTTGAATGATCGGTGCGGCGAGCACACCAGCAATCGCGGC
>JBJXEY010000258.1:0-5404 GCA_046153355.1 Burkholderiales bacterium | reverse complement strand
CGGTTCATCCCCGCGCGTGCGGGGAACACCGCCCCAAGGTGCAGGTGGTACGCCCTCAAGGCGGTTCATCCCCGCGCGTGCGGGGAACACTGCGCCTGGCACCCTCTGGGCATGGAGTGCGCCGGTTCATCCCCGCGCGTGCGGGGAACACGTTCCCGTAGACTCTGTTTTTTTGTGCTCATGCGGTTCATCCCCGCGCGTGCGGGGAACACCGGCTCCGAGCGCGATAGCAGCGCGTTGGTGACGGTTCATCCCCGCGCGTGCGGGGAACACAAGCGTGCGCATATACGAGCAATTTCAGCACGCGGTTCATCCCCGCGCGTGCGGGGAACACATTTCCATCGCAGTATCAAAAGCGGCCATCACCGGTTCATCCCCGCGCGTGCGGGGAACACACTCAGCCTGCGCCCCCCCATCGTTCTATCAGCGGTTCATCCCCGCGCGTGCGGGGAACACGTAACGGGCGTGGCGAATGTCCCGGTGGCGGGCGGTTCATCCCCGCGCGTGCGGGGAACACAGCCATTGGTTCCGTCTGATCGTGTCGGCCAACGGTTCATCCCCGCGCGTGCGGGGAACACACTTCCTCCATCTCGTTGAATTACCGACGAAATTCAACGAGTAGAAAATCTACCAACTTTGTCATAGAAATCTGGAGAAGCGCCGCTCCAAATATTCATGACTACCAAATTGTTAAAGATCACTTGCGGCGGCTTCAGGCAAAAACGATACCAGTTTGGCGCCGTCGAGTTCTGTAGGGATTCGCCTATTTTTTCCTAGGGTTACAAAGTCAAAACCCGCTTCATTATTGACTCTCCAGGCCATGACGGCATTCCCATCTTCGATGCCTTTTTCGACTTGGTGCCAGATATAGTCGCGCACTTTTGAAGAATAGTTGCCAACGTACACGCCTGCGCGAATTTCCAGCAGCCAGATGGCGATTCGCCCGCGAAGCCGCGGCGGTGCATTTTCAAGAACGATGACCAGCATCGCCAATCGATTCAGGGTTAGGAATCGCGGGGCCGACGGAGTCTTCCGGGGCTTCGGGAGGGTCGATGCCGCCCGCGGCGAGCATTTCCTCGATTCCCGGAACTATTCGATCCAGGAGGCGCGATTCGCGAAAAATATCGCGGCAAGCCAGACGGACTTTTTGTTCGGGGTTCGAACTGTGTTGCGCTGCTATACGGAACGCCAGGGGAACTACTGTATCGAATTTGTAAACATCGGCGACATCGTAGACGAACGACAAAGCCTTTCCAGTATGGATAAAGCCAATTGCCGGGGCGTAGCCGGCCGCTAACACCGCCGCCTCGGATACGCCGTACAGACAGGACGTCGCCGCGGACAAACATCGGTTGGGTATGTCGGCGGCATCCCATGACCCCACGTCGTAATTCCTAGCTTTCCATTCGACCCCGTATTTTGACGCGAGGCGCTTGTACATCTCTCGAACCCTTGCGCCTTCGATACCGCGTAGTTGTTCGACGGAGCGCCGTTGTGGCGGTTCTTCTCCAAAGCGCAGGGCATACATATGCCGGACAACTTTGAGTCGAAGATCGGGGTCAAGCGCGAGTTTCGCCTGATACAACAGCTTGTCAGCGCGGGCGCCACCGGGTTGCCCGGCCGAGTAGAGTCGGACACCAGCTTCGCCAATCCAAACAAGCAATGTTCCAACGCGCGCCGCCAAGGCGCACGCGGCATGCGACACACGCGTGCCAGGCTCCAGCATCAGACAGGCGACGCCGCCAATCGGTATGTGCGTGCGAATCCCGGTCTTGTCGACAACGACGAAAGCTCCATCGAGAACATCGAGCTGGCCTTTTTCGATATACAGGACTGACAGCCGATCTTTGATCGGAATGGGCTTTAACGGGGGAAGGAGCTCAGCCATGTGGCCGCTTTATTCGCCAACTTTAATTAGCGCGGCTTGCACAAGCGTAGTAGACAAATAATGTCCAGATGCGACTAGCTGCTCCAACAGTGGTTTGAGTGCTGGAATCAATGCACGTTGACGTGCCAATAAGAGAACCCCAACGGTGCCGATTGTTTCGATTTTCAGCGTTGCAGCAACCACGCGGCCATGCATATCGTCGATGAGAACTCCGTATCCTTGTGCGACCGCAAGTGAGATCGCCGTTGCTTCGCCGAGACCGAGGTCATCGTCGAGAGTCGGTTCAAGGAAATTGACTTGCGTATTGTCCACCGTGAAATCGCCACCTTGCCAGGAAGAAACGATCGCCCGAGCATCAGGGAGGTCAGAATAAACTTGCGTTTCCTCGAAAACAGTTCGAGGAACGATGACCTTGGCAAAAACCTGAGGAAGAAGATCGATTCTGCCCAATCGGCCGAGCGCAATCAGCGGACCTGCGTCCGCAACGACGATTTCAGCCAAACGCGGCAACCTCCCGCTCAAGCTCCTCGGGCGAATAGCGAATCACCGGAATCTTCAATGAGCCAAGCAGGTCAATGAACTTGCTGATTGGATATCCGGCGATTTTGGATGCTTTCCCGAGGCTTATCGTTTCAGATTCAAACAAGTGGACCGCCAGCACGACGTGCACGCCTTCATTCGCCAAGCGTTCGTCGTAAGGAACCGCGAAGAACAGTGGGCGTCCGTCCTTCGTAACGATTCCCAGTTCGCCGCTTTCCGCGCCTTCGATTAGCTTGGCGGGGCTCCTGATGAGTTGTTCTACTGAGATTGAACCCATTGCGCCTCCAATTAGCTATTCACTCAATTGAGTAAAACATGCTAGCACGGGAAGGGACTAAATCCGCCGCACCAGCAGCAGGCCGCAGCCGAAGGCTTTGGCGTGGCCAATGCCATCTTTTAGCGCAACGCCGAATGCGGCGGGGTCGACAACAGTAAGCTCGCCGCTGAAATCCACAGTACTGATGCTCATCTGGCCTTTCTGCCCTGTATGTTGCTGGTAGGCATCTACAGCTAGACTCTCGTCATCTATCTCGAAGCCAAGCCGCAAAGCCCGGGATTTCAGCCAAGCGCCGCAGGTGTTTCGGACTAGTGTGTAGAGATCTGGCTTATCTTCGCCCAGCCAATCTTGCCAACGAGCAAGCCCACGCTCCCGAAGCAGCCGTGTCTTTTCCTGCATCACAACATCATGGCGCTTCGACTTACCGTCACGCCCGTGGGTCACCACTGGATTGGCGCGTAGATCAAAGCGCAATCGGGCACCTGACTCCAGCTTGGGCGAGTAGGCCTGGGTCTGAATGCTCCATGCCGTGCTTTGTTCCTGCGGCGGCCGTTTTGATACCACGTAATATTGAGGCATGCCCTCAACATCCCGTCGGCGATACAGGAAGTCTCGGGGGCTACCATCCGGCGCGGGAAAGAGGCGCCACAGCCACTGATGTTCAGCATATGGACCGCTCGCCCGTTCATGGGCCGCGTCGCGCTCCCTTCCCGCGCCAGGTTTGATCAAGCTGAAATACATGTTCAGTCTCCCGCTTCCAGCAGCGCCGTATGTTCAGTGCGGTCGCCGAACTGCCAACCCTGTCGGCGGATCAGCCGATCCTTTCGCGGTGCGCTGAGATCGGCGTCAACGCCTGCTTTAATCCCGTCACCCCAATAAAGGCGCATCACCTTGCCAGTCGGCTCAAGCGGCGCACGACCACGTCGATCCTTGTGGGCATCTAGCTGGGCGTCGAGTAGCGTGCAGTATTCTTTGAATGCGGCCAGTGCCGAGTCGGTGTCAACGATTTGTGGATACAGCGGTGCCGCAGGCGGGCATGACTTGCGGCCAAGATAGAGCACGAAACGAGGCTGGCGCAGTCTGTCAGCCAGGACTTCAAGTGCAAAGGGTGCTTCACCACGCGCTTGAACTGCAACGAGGCTGGCGGCATTCTGTCGGTAATCTCGGGTGGACAGGATCGTATTCAAATTGGACTTGGGCACGGCCAACTCATCGCGGCGAGTGGCATGCGGTCGTCCTTTGAGATCTGCTCGCCCGGGAACCTGGGCAGTGTGATAGTCGCGCAATAAATTGCCGGCAGACTGCATACCCACGGCAAAGCCATAGCCTTGCCGCAATCCAGCGTGAGCCGCTTCGTCTTCGCGGCGGATGCCAAGCGCTGCACCCAGCAACCCGATCAACGCTGACTCTCCAGGGCGGTCGTAACTGCCGCGATATTCGCCGACCGCAGTATCGCCCCACGATGACAAGGGTGCCTGTAGTTGAAAGACCAGGAAGGCCATTTCGCTCACTCCTTGACGAAGGTGACCAGTTCTTCGAGCGATCCTTTACCTTTTTCCACGTTGATCTCGTACCGTGCCTCCGCGCAGGCGCCGTAGACCTTGTCAAAATTCTCGTAACGCGTCGTGATCGCTTTCACGGACTTTTCGAACATGTCTTCGTCTTCGAATGGCTTTACCGGTTTAAGAAACGCCTGTGCCAGAGAGCGGGGCTGCTGGTTGCCCTTTTCAGCCAGTACATAACTTGCGTAAGCCCGCGAAGCGTGACTGTTCTGCATGCCGGTGGGAGAAACCTTGGTGACGGAGTGCATCAATGCCTCCAAAGCTTTGCCGGTCAATACTTCGTCGCCACCGAGATTCTCTCTCAATAGTTCGCGATCGATGCAAATGTAGAGGTAAAAGAGACCCGCGCCATAACCGCGCTCGCCAATGTGGCCAGCCCCTTTGTCTTCAAGACCTTTATTCAAGTCATCGACGGCACTGAAATAGTCGTCTTCGACTGTCGCCTTATGCACCGTAATCGCGTGGGACACTTGAACGGCGGCATCGAAATTAAATGCAGGAACCGCCGCGAGCATTCGACCGAACAATGCGATATCGACGGCTGTACTTTTACGAACCAACAGCATTTCGGCCAAATCTCGAGCCAATGCTGCATTTGCCTTTTTCTTTTCTTTTGCTTTGTCGCGCTTTTTGATCGCCGTTTCGGCGCTTTCGACTAGTTCATTGGCGGTTCCATGAAGCAAGTAGTCGGCTAGTGAGCTTACAAATGACGACAATTTTTCTCGCTCTACTGGGGAAATATGTGCAAGCTGACCATTAATAAGAACTGAGTCGGGATTGTCATCCGCCTCGGATTCTGGCTCTCCATATGCGCGTTGTATTTCTTTCGACCATGATCTGGCCGTGTCGACTGGTACACCTTTCGCAACCAATTTGGTATAGATCCACTCGAGCCCAATTCTTTTCGTGCGTTTGCCGATCAACTCCTCCGAAGCTGGAAGGTGGTCTTTAAAAACGTCAGAAAACCTCCATGCGCGCTTCTGACTTTGGGAGGAAACGCGCAATCGTGCCGCGTCTCCTACCAATGCTGTTTTCGGTCTGCCAGTGTCATCTCGATTCAGATTGGACGGCGGATAGCTGGTAAGTAGGTGGAGCTGTACAAATTTAGACATGATTTTTAACCCCTCGAAATATGTT